>NZ_JBXAHO010000035.1:0-67652 GCF_058795195.1 Pseudomonas sp. GW823-FHT06B06
GACGGAGGCATGGGCCTGAGCTTCGAGTTGCAAGGCAAACCGGTGCGCGACGTGGTGCAAACCACCTTCACCCTCAATGGCGAAAAACACGAGTACTTCAACCAGAAGGAAAGCTGGCAGCGCTTCAACTGGCCCGGTCGCAGCCAATACCCCGGCGCGAGCCTGACCTGGACCAGCGTGCAGGCCAACGAACGGCTGTTCGGCGACTACGCGGGCACCTGGGGCCTGATCCGCCTGCTGGAACAAGCCCAAGTCACGCCGCTGGACGACGGCGACAGCCGTTTTCGTGTGGTGCTCAAGGCGCCCGATGGCATTGGCCTGACCTGGTATTTACGCACCGAACTGGGGGCGGGGCCGATGGCGTTGCTGAAGTTGCGTGGCTTTAAGTTGCCGACGCAGATTTTTTTGGGCAAGGGTGAAAAGGCCCAGCTGTGATTCTGCAGAGTAGGCGATAGTTTGTGGGGGCGGGGGCGTGTCAGGTTTCCAGCGTTATCGTTGACGACCATCGTCGGAACGCCGCCCGGAGCATGCTTGCTCCTACAAGGTTATTTGAGAACCCTGTAGGAGCGGGCGGTGTTCGATCAATAAAACATCAACCGCGTTTCTTCCAGATCGGCGCACATCGCCTTGTCGTCCGGATCGATTCCCAGCTTGACGAAGGCCGGTACGCTGAAGGGGTCGATTCGCGAGATCGGATGCTCGGTGTCTTTGAAGCAGTACAGGCTGGCCACCTGAACCAGGTCGACATAATCGATCTGCGCGGACTGTCGCTTGAAGTCCAGGTAAAGCTGCGGCACCTGCACCAGTGGTTCCGGAAACTCCCAAACGCGCAGCAGCTTGTCGCCGAGCAATGGGTGTATGCGGTCAATCACATGATTGAGGCTGACCGGATCGGACAACAGTTCATAGTGATCCTCGGCGTAGGTCAGGATCGGCAATATACCGATCTGGTGCACCAGCCCGCCAAGGGCCGCCTTATCGGGCTTGAGCTGGGTGTAGTGGCGGCACAGCGCGTAGCTGACGCCGGCGATTTCCAGGCTTTTGCGCCAGACATCGCGCATTTTCTGTTCCACTACCTCGGAGCGGGCATGGAAAATCTGTTCCATGACCAGGCCGATGGCCAGGTTGCTGCTGTAGTTGATGCCCAGGCGCGTAATCGCCGTGTGCAAATCGGTGACTTCCTGCGCCGCGCGCAGCAGTGGGCTATTGACCACCTTGATCAGGCGTGCCGACAGCGCGGCATCGCGGCCAATCACTTTGCTCAGGCTACTGATACTGATTTCCGGATCTTCGGCGGCCTTTCGAATCTGCAAAGCCACTTCCGGTAACGTTGGCAGAACCAGGTCATCGTTATCGATGGCCTCAACCAAATCCTGTTGGACCTTTTCCGCCAGCTCACTCATTACGCTTCTCTAGGTGTTGCAAAAAAGTACTGCGCTTAACGCTGGATTTCGCGATCGCGGTCCAGTTCGTACGGCAGGTCGAGCAAGTGCAGGGCCGGGCCGTCGAGGGCGCCCAGATGAATGTCGCCGCCTTCGGCTGCTTCCGCTTGCAACACGGCCAGCAGTTCGATGTGACCGGCAGCATTGGCGGCCAGCACCACTTCACCGATCGAGCTGCCGTGACTGGGGGCAAACAGTTGGGTGCCGGGCTCCGGTAGTTCGTCGGCAACCAGTTGCAGGCGATACAGGCGGCGCTTGAGTTTGCCCAGGTATTGCATGCGCGCGACGATTTCCTGGCCGGTATAGCAGCCTTTCTTGAAACTCACGCCGCCGACGGCTTGCAGATTGAGCATCTGCGGAATGAACAGCTCACGGGTGCTTGGCATCACTTGGCCTATCCCGGCCCGAACCTGGCCCAGAAGCCATTGATTGAGCTCCCCTTCGCTCAGTTGGGCGGACAGTTTGCCCTTAATGTCATCGGCTTGATCGGCCGCCACCCACAGCTCGGCGCGTTCGGGCGAGACGCGAATGGCGATCAAGCGGTCATTACGCACGACGCTGTCGGTGTCTTCTGGCAGTTCAAGGCCGAGGCTTTTCAAGGCCTCATCGCCTTGCTCGACGCCGAAGCGAACCCAGGCCGCGCTTTCATCGGTCAACTTGGACTTGGAAAACACCGCGTATTTCTTCAGGTCCGCCAATTGCGGTTCGAGTAATCCGCTGGCCATCGCCAGGAGTACGCCGTCACCTTCAAGCAGGATGCGGAAGCTTGACTGCATCCGGCCCTTTTGCGTGCAACGCGCGCCAAGGCTGGCCCGGGTGTCGCTCAGGTAATTGAGGTTGCAGGTCAGTTGGCCTTGCAGGAACTTGCCGGCGTCCGCGCCGCGGACCGCCAGGACACCTTCATGAGACAGCGTGCAGAAAAAAGCAGAATCGGCCATGGGTCATCGCAGGGTAAAGAGTCTGGCGGACATGATAAGGGGCTGCCCTTGAAATGGGTAGTTCACAAAGGATCGTCCGTGCCCGACCAAAGCCGACTGTTCGATGAGGCGCGGCGCTGTATACTTGCGGCCTATTTGAGGAGCGCTCCATGGTCGAAGATGTTGAACTGAATCGCCTCTACTGGCACAGCCGCCGCGGCATGCTTGAGCTTGACGTGCTGCTGGTGCCATTTGTGAAAGAGGTTTATCCGCACCTCAACGATGTTGATCGCGCCTGCTACGTCAGGCTGCTCGAATGCGAAGATCAGGACATGTTTGGCTGGTTCATGGAACGCGCCGAATCGGAAGATCCGGAGCTTCAGCGCATGGTTCGCATGATCCTGGACCGTGTCCAGCCCAAGTAACGGGTTCGAATGCCGCTGGCATGCCTCGCGGCAGTTGCTGGCGGCGTATCTTGTGGCCCAGCTGTTCGCGTTGGGTTCGCTGTTTCTTCTCGCCATGCCACTCTGGGCCACTCTGCCCGGCGTTTTTTGCTGCCTGCTGCATGGTTTTTGGGTATTGCCTCGTCAGATCCTGTTGACGCACCCGCAAGCATTTTGCGGTTTGCGACGCGATGGCGATGGCTGGCAGTTATGGAATCAGGCGCGGGGATGGCAGCCGGTGCAATTGCGCCCGGACAGCCTGGCATTGCCATTGACGGTGGTGCTGCGTTTTCGCCTGCGGGGTGAGCGGCGCACCAGGACTGTTTGCGTGCCCCGGGATTCGCAGGCGGCGGATGTGCACCGACGCCTGCGGGTGCGGCTCAAGTTCACTCGGCGTAGGTGGACGGCACCAGGATAGTGTCCAGGGCAACCGGCAGCATCTTCGGATAATCGAGGGTGTAATGCAGGCCGCGACTCTCCTTGCGCTCCATCGCTGAGCGAATCATCAACTCGGCCACCTGGGCCAGGTTGCGCAACTCGATCAAGTCCCGGCTGACCTTGTAGTTGCTGTAGAACTCATCGATTTCGTCAAGCAGCAAGCGCACGCGGTGCTGGGCCCGTTGCAGGCGCTTGTTGGTGCGCACGATGCCGACGTAGTCCCACATGAATCGCCGCAACTCATCCCAGTTGTGCGCAATGATCACGTCTTCATCGGAATCGGTCACCTGGCTCGCGTCCCAGACAGGCAGGGCAGCGGGAGCCGACACCTGCGGCAACTGTTCCAGGATGTCAGTCGCTGCCGAGCGGGCGTAGACGAAGCACTCCAGCAAGGAGTTGCTGGCCATGCGGTTGGCACCGTGCAGGCCGGTGAAGCTGGTTTCGCCAATCGCGTACAGCCCTGGCACATCGGTGCGGCCGTGTTGATCGACCATGACGCCACCACAGGTATAGTGCGCCGCCGGAACCACCGGAATCGGCTGTTTGGTGATGTCGATGGAAAATTCGAGGCAGCGTTCGTACATCGTCGGGAAGTGCGACTTGATGAACGCTTCGGACTTGTGGCTGATGTCCAGGTACACGCAGTCGATACCCAGTCGCTTCATCTCATGGTCGATGGCCCGGGCGACGATGTCCCGCGGCGCCAGTTCGGCTCGGGGGTCGAAGCGCTGCATGAAGCGTTCGCCATTGGGCAGCTTCAGGTGTGCACCTTCTCCGCGCAAGGCTTCGGTGATCAGGAAACTCTTGGCTTGCGGGTGATACAGGCAGGTAGGGTGGAACTGGTTGAATTCCAGGTTCGCCACCCGGCAGCCCGAACGCCAGGCCATGGCGATGCCATCACCGCAGGCACCATCGGGGTTGCTGGTATAAAGGTAGACCTTGGCTGCGCCGCCGGTGGCAAGGATCACGAAGCGGGCGCCGTAGGTGTCGACTTCCCCCGTGCCGCGATTGAGCACGTAGGCTCCCAGGCAACGATCACCTTCCAGGCCCAGGCGCTTTTCGGTAATCAGGTCGACCGCGACTCGTTGCTCCAGCAACTCGATGTTGGGCCGTTGTTGGGCTTGGGTGAGCAGCGTTCGAAAAATCGCTGCGCCGGTGGCGTCGGCTGCATGGATGATGCGGCGATGGCTATGACCGCCTTCACGGGTCAGGTGGAACTCGAATCCACCGTCTTCAGTGCCGGACTGTTCGTCGCGGGTGAAGGGTACGCCCTGGTCGATCAGCCATTGAATGGCCTCTTTGCTGTGCTCGACGGTGAAGCGCACGGCGTCTTCATGACACAAACCGCCGCCGGCGTTAAGGGTGTCATCGACGTGGGACTCGACGGTGTCGGTGTCATCCAGGACGGCGGCGACCCCTCCCTGGGCCCAGAACGTCGAGCCATTGGCGAGGTCGCCTTTGCTCAATACGGCGATGCGCAAATGACCCGGCAAGGTCAGCGCAAGGCTCAAGCCGGCAGCACCGCTGCCAATTACCAGGACATCGTGTTGAAACTGTTGGCTCATTTCAGGATTCCGCTCAAAGCGACCCGGGTCGGGGTAGGCGCCAGACATCTTGACAGGCATGCCCGGCAGCCGCACAGCCCACTAGTATATAGAGGGGGGGAGCGGCACAATAGCCGAGCCGATATGGCATTGTGAAACTACTGTGACGGTAAACTGGTGACGCTTCGTCGGATGTTTTTTCCACCGGTTCGGCTACAAGCGAACTGTATCGTGGATTTAACACTCTTTTTCGCTCCAGGGTTGCACAATGTCGGTTCTGCCAAGCTATAAATATTTGAACTTTTGCCAAAGGCCCAAGATCAATAGTCGGTTGCCTGAATCAAGGGACAGTGTCGGTTTCATCGCTGGATCGCGGTTGGGTCCTTGCCGGTCAAGCCGATGACAAGATTATTCGCGCAGCCGGGGAATCTCGCGCTGCGCTTTTCGTGCGTGCCGAATCAGAGCCCGCAGGAAACTTGCCTGGAGGGGGAGAACTTTTGCGAAAAGCCCGAGTCTATGTTTGCAAGCCCGGTCGTTTAGTAATGCAAGCCTCCTCCGAGCTTATCGAGGAGTGTTCATGCTAACCCAGGAAGAGGATCAGCAGCTGGTCGAACGCGTTCAACGCGGCGACAAGCGCGCATTCGATCTGCTAGTGCTGAAATACCAGCACAAAATTCTCGGGTTGATCGTGCGTTTCGTGCACGACACCCATGAAGCCCAGGATGTAGCGCAGGAAGCCTTTATCAAGGCCTATCGCGCACTTGGTAATTTTCGCGGAGACAGCGCGTTTTATACGTGGCTTTACCGCATCGCCATCAACACGGCGAAGAACTATCTGGTTTCACGCGGCCGTCGGCCGCCGGATAGCGATGTCAGTTCCGAGGATGCAGAGTTCTACGATGGCGATCATGGCCTGAAGGATCTCGAGTCGCCAGAACGGGCTTTGCTGCGGGATGAGATCGAAGGCACTGTCCATCGAACCATTCAGCAACTGCCAGAAGATTTGCGTACGGCGTTAACTTTACGCGAATTCGATGGTCTGAGTTACGAGGACATTGCGAGTGTCATGCAGTGTCCGGTGGGTACCGTGCGCTCCCGGATTTTCCGCGCCCGGGAGGCCATCGATAAAGCCCTGCAGCCGTTGTTGCAGGAAAACTAAAGACAGCGGCGACAGCCAAGAGAGGAACGCCATGAGTCGTGAAGCCCTGCAGGAATCGCTGTCCGCAGTGATGGATAACGAAGCGGACGAATTGGAATTGCGTCGGGTATTGAATGCCTGCGACGATGTTGAAACCCGTGAAACCTGGGCTCGTTATCAGATCGCTCGGGCGGTGATGCACAAGGATCTCCTGCTGCCACGCCTGGATATTGCCGCGGCTGTTTCTGCTGCATTGGCTGATGAAGCCGTACCGGCAAAAGCCACTCGTGGTCCATGGCGCAGCCTGGGTCGCCTGGCCGTTGCCGCTTCGGTGACACTGGCGGTACTGGCAGGTGTTCGTCTGTACAATCAGGACGAGATCGCTGGCGTTGAACTGGCGCAGCAATCCACTCAACCTGGCCTGGCTGTTCCACAAGTCAAGGGCCCGGCTGTTCTGGCAGGCTACAATGAGAATTCGGAAGCCACTGGCCCCATGGCCAATGGCGTATTGCAAGGTCAACCAGGCTTGAACGATCAGCGTCTGCCAGGCTACTTGCGCCAACATGCTCAACAGGCTGCACTGAAAGGTACTGAGAGCGCTCTGCCTTACGCTCGTGCAGCAAGCCTGGAAAACCGATAAGGAGGATCATGCGCGCCATACCTCTACTTACGCTATTGCTCAGTGGCTGGTTCGTTGTTCCAGCCCACGCCGATCAGGCTCAAGACTGGTTGACCCGTCTGGGCCAGGCCGAGCAGAAGCAAAGCTTTCAAGGTACTTTCGTCTACGAGCGTAACGGTAGTTTCTCTACCCACAATATCTGGCACCGTGTCCAGGATGGCCAGGTCCGCGAGCGTTTGGTCCAACTCGACGGGTCCGCCCAGGAAGTCGTGCGCGTTGATGGAAAGACTCAATGCGTCAGCGGCAACCTGATGGCAGGGCTGGGAGATACTTCCAGCTCCGCTGCTCGTGCACTCGATCCACAGAAGCTCAAGAATTGGTATGACCTTGCTGTCATCGGCAAGTCGCGCGTGGCCGGTCGCCCGGCAGTGATTGTTTCGCTGACGCCGCGTGACCAGCACCGCTACGGTTTTGAACTGCATCTAGATCAACAAACCGGCCTGCCTCTCAAGTCATTGTTGCTCGATGACAAGGGACGGCTGCTGGAGCGCTTCCAGTTTACTCGACTCGATCCCGTCGCGGTCCCGACCGACAGTGACCTGCAGCCAGGCGCGGATTGCAAGGCGGTGAAGCTCGTTAGCGACAAGGCTTCGGCGGTCAAGGAGGCACGGGTCTGGCATTCGGACTGGTTGCCGCCTGGTTTTGAGCTGACCAGCAGTACGGTCCGCAAGGATCCCGAGACCAAGGCTCAGGTCAGCAGCTTGATGTATGACGATGGTCTGGCGCGGTTTTCAGTGTTCCTTGAGCCTTTGAGTGGGTCCGGGGCTGCCGATACACGCACTCAACTGGGGCCAACCGTTGCCGTTTCCCGGCGTTTGAGTACGCCTCAAGGCGAGATGGTTGTGACAGTGGTGGGCGAGATCCCCATTGGCACTGCAGAACGGATTGCGTTATCCATGCGCACCGACGCTACTGCAACCCAGCAGTGACGTGAAATCGAAATGTTTCGTGAGCATTTCAATTTGCAAATCCCTCCAATATTTTTTATAGGTCAGAGCCCCTCGGCTCTGGCCTTGTTTGTTGTTCCCGGAACAAAAATACCGGCGTATCTTTCTCGGTGTTCCTTGCTCCATATCGCTTAACCATGCTCGTCGTAACGGGAGCCGTATGTCGATACCACGCTTGAAGTCTTACCTCTCCATTTTTGCCACCGTGCTGGTGCTCGGTCAGGCGGTCGCCGTTCAAGCGGTCGAATTGCCTGACTTCACGCAACTGGTCGAACAGGCTTCGCCTGCGGTGGTGAATATCAGTACCACGCAAAAGCTGCCTGACCGCAAAGTGAACCAGCAGATGCCTGACCTCGAAGGCTTGCCGCCGATGCTGCGCGAGTTTTTCGAGCGTGGCATGCCGCTGCAGCCTCGGTACCCCCGTGGCGATCGTCAGCGCGAAGCGCAATCGTTGGGTTCAGGTTTCATCATTTCGCCTGACGGCTACATCTTGACCAATAACCATGTGATCGCCGATGCCGACGAAATCCTCGTGCGTCTGTCCGACCGCAGTGAAATGAAGGCCAAGCTCATCGGCACCGATCCTCGATCCGATGTGGCGTTGCTAAAAGTCGAAGGCAAGGATCTTCCGGTCCTGAAGCTGGGCAAATCCCAGGATCTGAAAGCCGGGCAATGGGTTGTAGCCATCGGCTCGCCATTCGGTTTCGACCACACCGTGACCCAGGGCATCGTCAGTGCCGTCGGCCGCAGTCTGCCGAATGAAAACTATGTGCCGTTCATCCAGACCGACGTGGCGATCAACCCGGGTAACTCGGGTGGGCCGTTGTTCAACCTCAACGGTGAGGTGGTCGGCATCAACTCTCAGATCTATACCCGTTCCGGCGGCTTCATGGGCGTATCGTTCGCGATCCCTATCGACGTGGCGATGGACGTTTCCAACCAGCTCAAAAGCGGTGGCAAGGTCAGTCGTGGATGGTTGGGTGTGGTGATCCAGGAAGTGAGCAAGGACCTGGCCGAATCGTTCGGCCTGGACAAGCCGGCCGGTGCGCTCGTTGCGCAGATCCAGGATGACGGCCCGGCTGCCAAGGGTGGACTGCAAGTCGGCGATGTGATCCTGAGCATGAATGGCCAGCCGATCATCGTGTCCGCCGATCTGCCGCACCTGGTTGGCGCCTTGAAGGCGGGTTCCAAGGCTAATCTGGAAGTGATTCGCGAAGGCAAGCGCAAGAATGTCGAGCTGACGGTTGGCGCTATCCCGGAAGAAGGTAAGGAGCTGGACGACCTGCCGCTGTCGAGCATCGAGCGCAGCAGCAACCGCCTGGGCGTCTCCGTGGCGGAGCTGACGGACGAACAGAAGAAAACCTACGACCTCAAGGGCGGTGTGGTGATCAAGGAAGTCCAGGACGGCCCGGCATCGATGATCGGCCTGCAGCCAGGCGATATCATCACTCACCTGAACAATCAGGCGATCGGTTCGGCCAAGGAGTTCACGGACATCGCCAAGGCGTTGCCGAAGAACCGCTCGGTGTCAATGCGCGTGCTGCGCCAGAACCGTGCGAGCTTCATCACCTTCAAGCTGGCTGAATAAACAGCTGGTTCGCTAAATGAAAAACCGCCTCGAAAGAGGCGGTTTTTTTTGGGGGGGGGCTTTCACCTGTCTCACGCCATTCCCTGTAGGAGCTGCCGCAGGCTGCGATCTCTTGATCTTGCTTTATTAAAATCAAAAGATCGCAGCCTGCGGCAGCTCCTACAGGTTGTGTGTTATCCGGGTTTTGTTGAAGCGTCAGCCCATCATGTCCTTGATCATGCGTTCCTGCTCCATCAGCTCTCGCTGGCGGGCATCGATTCGCGAGGCCAGCGGGAAATTGTTGCCGGCCTTGCGCTTGGCAAAATCGAGTTGCTGGATGGCCTGGCGATAGTCGCCCACCAGCGCGAAATACTCGGCGCGCGCCTGGTGCAGGCCGATGATGTTGCCTGACAGGCCACGGGTTTCGGCAACCTGATACCACACGTCCGGATCGTCCGGGCGCGACTTGAGCAGGCCTTCGAGTGCTTTCTCGGCATCGGCGGCGCGGTTCTGTTTCAGCAGCAGGTCAACGCGTACCTGGTTCAGTGGATAATTGCCGGGGTATTGCGTCAGCATCCGGTCAACCCTGGACTGTGCATCCGGCAGGCGATTGTTGGTGATGTCCAAATCGACCTGGGCGAGGTTGTAGATAATCTCGTTCGGCGCCTTGGCCAGCAGCGGCTTGAGGTTTTCCCGTGCTTCGTTCAGTTGACCGCCTTTGATCTGCGCAATCGCAAGACCGTAGCGCGCCGCATCGTTTTTCGGATTTTCCTCCAGCAGGGCGCGGAAACGCTTGGCGCCCAGGCCTGGGGTTTCTTCGTAGATCAACTGAACCCGCGTACGAATCAACTGATAACGCAGGGTGTCTTCGATGCCGCCCTGCGGGGCCTGCTCGGCACGGTTACGGGTGTCGGCGATTCGCGATTCGGTCACCGGGTGAGTCAGCAAAAATTCCGGTGGCTTGGCGTCGAAGCGGTACTGACGCCCCAGGCGTTCGAACATGGTTGGCATGGAACGGGGGTCGTAGCCGGCCTTTTCCAGGTTGAGGATGCCGATGCGGTCGGCTTCCTGTTCGTTTTGGCGAGAGAATCGCCGCTGTTCCTGGATGGCCGCCGCCTGCGTGCCTGCAATCGCCGCAATACCGGCATCGCCGGCGCCGGCCGCGGCAATCACGATGCCGGCCAGCAACGCGGCCATCATCGGTACCTGCATGCGCTGCTGGGCCTCGACACCGCGGGCAAAGTGGCGCTGCGACAAGTGAGCCAATTCGTGAGCCAGTACCGAGGCATATTCGCCTTCGGTCTGCGCATTGAGGAACAGGCCGCCGTTGACCCCGACGATCCCGCCTGGGGCCGCGAACGCGTTGAGCTGTGGGCTGTTGATCAGGATGAACTCCAGGCGCCGGTCATTGACCTGGCTGGTCTCCACCAGGCGGTAGACGCTGGATTCAACGTAATCCTTGAGCTGCGGGTCGTTGAGCTGTGCTACCTGGCTGCGCAACAGGGCAAGCCAGGCGCGGCCCAACTGATACTCCTGTTGCGGCGAGACGATGGCAGAACTGGCGTCACCGAGTGACGGCAGGTCGTCGGCGAAGCCCGGTGAGGCGAGCAGGCAAGCGAGCGTCAGCAGGGTGGGGCGCAAAAAAGTCATGCACAAGGCCTTAGTCGACAAAGAGCTTACTGTAGCCGGACACCAGCCTTGCGACCAGATATTCTAGGCAGCTCAACCACCTGAACCGGAGTGATGCAATGATCGACGCTGTAGCCCATGACGTTGAACTCGACGCCAGTGGCCTCAATTGCCCGCTGCCGTTGCTCAAGGCCAAGATGGAGCTCAACCGGATGGCCAGTGGCGCGGTGCTCAAGGTCATTGCCACCGATGCAGGCTCGCAGCGTGATTTCCGCACCTTTGCCCGATTGGCAGGTCATACGCTGCTTCGTGAAGAAGATGAAGCGGGCATTTACCGTTACTGGTTGAAAAAAGCCTGAAACCTGCTGCGTTCGATCTTAAGGATTATTGATGTTCAAAGTGTTGCGCGACTGGATTCAGCGCTATTTCTCAGACGAAGAAGCCGTGGTTCTGGCAGTCCTGTTGTTCCTGGCATTTACCGCCGTGCTGACCCTGGGCGGCATGCTGGCGCCAGTGCTGGCGGGGATGGTGCTGGCTTACCTGATGCAGGGCCTGGTGGTGAGCCTGGAACGAGTGCGCGTGCCGGGCGGGGTCGCGGTGGGGCTGGTCTTCGCCCTGTTCATGGGATTGCTGCTGGTGTTCCTCGTGGTCGTGGTGCCGTTGCTCTGGCATCAACTGATCACGTTGTTCAACGAATTGCCCGGCATGCTCGCCAAGTGGCAAACCCTGTTGCTGCTACTACCTGAGCGCTATCCGCATCTGGTGTCCGATGAGCAGGTGCTACGGGCCATTGAAGCGGCGCGGGGCGAGATCGGCAAGTTTGGCCAATGGGCGCTGACGTTTTCGCTGTCGAGCCTGCCGTTGCTGGTCAACATCATGATCTACCTGGTGCTGGTGCCGATCCTGGTGTTCTTCTTTCTCAAGGACCGGCAAATGATCGGCCAGTGGGTGCGCGGCTACCTGCCCCGTGAGCGCGCGCTGATCACCCGCGTCGGCCGCGAGATGAACCGGCAGATCGCCAACTACATTCGTGGCAAGGTCATCGAGATTTTCATTTGCGGCGGGGTGACCTACATCGCCTTTGTCGTCCTCGAACTCAACTACGCGGCCCTGCTGGCCTTGTTGGTGGGCATCTCGGTGGTCGTGCCCTACGTCGGGGCGGTGGTGGTGACCGTGCCGGTGTTCCTGATTGCGCTGTTCCAGTGGGGCTGGAGCGATCAGTTCATCTATTTGATGGCGGTCTACGGGATTATCCAGACGCTGGACGGCAACGTGCTGGTGCCACTGTTGTTCTCGGAAGCGGTAAACCTGCATCCAGTGGCGATCATCTGCGCGGTGTTGTTGTTTGGCGGGCTGTGGGGGTTCTGGGGCGTGTTCTTCGCGATTCCCCTGGCGACGCTGTTCAAGGCCGTATTGGATGCGTGGCCGCGCAAGGAGCCGATCGTGGCGCCGCTGCTTTAACGATCATCCCCGATCATTTCGTGGGGCTGATGGCCTCTTCCCGAGCAGGCTCGGTCCCACAGTTGATCCGCTTAACTGTGGGAGCGAGCCTGCTCGCGAAAGCGTCAAGACAGGCATCGAAGAAATCAGGCCTTGTTCAATGCCTGGGCCGCCGCGAGAACCGCATCCACATGCCCCGGCACCTTCACGCCACGCCATTCCTGGCGCAACACACCATCTTTGTCGATCAGGAACGTGCTGCGATCCACGCCCATGTATTCCTTGCCATAAAGCTTTTTCAGCTTGATCACATCAAACAGCTGGCACAGCGCTTCTTCCTTGTCGCTGATCAGTTCGAAAGTGAATGCCTGCTTGGCCTTGAAGTTCTCGTGGGACTTGAGGCTATCGCGGGACACGCCGAACACCTCGGTGTTGGCGGCCTTGAAGGCGTCCAGTTGGTCGCGAAAGCCCTGGCCTTGGGTGGTGCAGCCCGGCGTGCTGTCCTTGGGGTAGAAGTAGATCACTACCTGCTTGCCTTTTAGATCTGCGAGACGCACGGTTTGCCCGCTGGTGGCGGGTGCTTCGAAATCGGCAACCGGTTGGTCGAGTGCAACGGCCATGATGTTTCCTTACATTGGGTTCTGTGGGCGCCACGGTTCGATCAGGGCATCGAGGTTCAGCGCGTCGGCAAAGTCCAGGAACTGGTCGCGCAACCAGCTGATTTGCACGCCGGCCGGCAAGGTCACGGTAAACGTGGCATTGAGCATGGTGCCGCCGGTCTGGGGTGCCTGGTAGGTGTCACAGGTCAGGTTTTCCAGTTCGACGTTGTGGTCCATGAAGAACTGGCACAGCTCGTTGATGATGTCCGAGCGGTAGGCAGAGCTGACATACGCCACGTAGGGCAGGGCCTGGGGACGGTTCTCCAGGGCAGCGCTGCGCACCACGTTGACGGTAAAGGCGTGCCGTTTTGCCAAGGTCGGCAGGCTGCCCTCCAGGCGAGCCAGGGCGTCCCAGGTGCCGGAGATTTCGAGGACCAGCGCACTGCACTCGCCATGACGCGTCAGGCGGGAGGTGACCACGGCGCAGCGATTTTCATGGCTGGCGCGGCACAGGACGTTAGTCAGCTCCATGGGGTTGGCGCCGAGGGCACTGATGACAAGGAATTGTTCGCGAACTGTGGGGGTGGACATGCAGCATTCCTAAAGCGATGAGCGGTCGGTACTTCTATCGGCTGGTTTTGCCGGGAGCGAGCCTGCGCATGCGAATCATCAAAGCCCCGGGCACAAGGTCACAACGTGGCTCCAGAGTGGCAGGAGCGGGGGTGGCAACGCTGGATCGGGGGCTTGAGATGTCGAAAATGGAGGCGCGAACCCGAAATACGAGCTTAGCAGTATCGATCAAAGTCTGAAGGGTAGCGAAAAGCAGCGCCAAGGGGAATGGCGGCAGCGCAGTACTTCGCTTGTGCAAGCATCTTGGCGCCAGTACCATTACGGCTCTCTTTTTCCGGCAGGAGCGGTTGCATGATTGCGGGCAGTATGGTGGCACTGGTCACACCCATGGATGCACAAGGTCGTCTCGACTGGGACAGCTTGAGCAAACTGGTGGACTTTCACCTGCAAAACGGCACCCACGCCATCGTGGCGGTCGGCACCACAGGTGAATCGGCCACCCTTGATGTGAGCGAACACATCGAAGTGATCCGTCGCGTAGTCAAGCAGGTCAACGGTCGCATTCCGGTCATCGCCGGCACCGGCGCCAACTCGACCCGCGAGGCGATCGAGTTGACCACCAATGCAAAGACCGCGGGCGCCGATGCCTGCCTGCTGGTCACGCCTTACTACAACAAGCCGACCCAGGAAGGCCTGTACCAGCACTTCAAGGCGATCGCCGAAGCCGTCGACATCCCGCAGATCCTCTATAACGTGCCAGGCCGCACCGCCTGCGACATGCTGGCCGAGACCGTGATTCGCCTGTCGAGCGTCAAGAACATCATCGGTATCAAGGAAGCCACCGGCGACCTGCAGCGCGCCAAGGCCATCATCGATGGCGTCGACAGCAACTTCCTGGTGCTCTCCGGTGACGATGCCACCGCGGTCGAGCTGATCCTGCTGGGCGGCAAGGGCAACATTTCGGTGACGGCCAACGTCGCCCCGCGTGACATGGCCGACATGTGCATCGCCGCGCTGAACGGCGAAGCCGAGAAGGCGCGCGCCATTCACCAAAAGCTGATGCCACTCAATAAAACCCTGTTTATCGAGTCCAATCCAATTCCCGTGAAATGGGCGCTGCATGAGATGGGCCTGATGCCGGACGGAATCCGTCTGCCGCTCACCTGGCTCAGCGCTGAATGTCACGAACCGCTGCGGCAGGCCATGCGCCAGTCCGGCGTCCTGGTTTAATTGAGGAAGTACAACGCATGAAGCGAATGGCCGGACTTTCCGCACTTGCCCTGATCATGTCCAGCACCAGTGGCTGTGGATGGGTCTGGGGCCCGGAAGGTTATTTCCGTGACCGTGGTAGCGATTACCTGGAAGCGCAACAGACTGCACCCATGCAATTGCCGCCGGATGTCACCACCGCCAAGCGTCTGGATCCGCTGCTGCCGATTCCGCGCAACGTCGCCGATGACACCGCCAAGGGCGAATACATCGTGCCTCGTCCGCAGCCGTTGTCGGCCGCGGCCGACGCCAGTGCCTACTCCCTGCAAAAGAGCGGCGATTCGCGCTCGATCCTGGCGCAGAACCCGCCGGCGGAAGCCTGGCCCGTGGCCGTACAGTTCTTCCAGGACAACGGTTTCCGCCTGGACGAACAGCGCCCGCAAACCGGTGAATTCACCACGACCTGGCAGCGTTCCGACGAACTGTCGGCTGCCATGGCCAAGCGCCTGAGCGCGGCCGGTGTCGGCACCGACAGCGAAACCCGCGTGCGGGTGCGCATCGAGCCGGGCGTACAGCGCAATACCAGTGAAATCTACGTGGTCAGCGCCGAGCGTCCTGCCGGCAGCACTGCCGATGTCGCCTTCACCAACCGTTCGGTCAACACCGGCCTTGACGCGGCACTGGTCGACGACATGCTGGCAAGCATGAGCCGCATTTCCGAGAAGGGTGGTTCGGTCTCCATGCTGGCCTCTCGCGATTCCGACGCGCCAAGTCGCGTCAGCCTCAGCGAAGACGGCAGCGGCAACCCGGTGCTGAACGTCGGTACCGACCTGGATCGTGCCTGGTCGAGCGTCGGTCGTGCGCTGGAGCAGGGCGAGTGGCGCGTTGAAGACATCAACCGCAGCCTGGGCCTGTACTACATCAACCTCGCTGAAAAAGCCGAGAAGAAGGACGACAAGCCCGGGTTCTTCAGCGGCCTGTTCGGCAGTGCGCCGAGCAAGGAAGAAGTCGAGTCCCGTGCCGAGCGCTACCAGGTTCGCCTGAGCAAGGTGGGCGACAGCGTCCAGGTCACCGTCGAGAAAAACATCAATACCGTGGCGCCGGCTGACGTGGCGCGCAAAGTGTTGAGCGTCATTCAGGACAACCTGGGCTGATCACATGCGTTTTGCCGTTCTCGGCAGCGGTAGCCAAGGGAATGGCACGCTGATAGCCAGCGCTGATACGCATGTGCTGGTGGATTGTGGTTTCTCCCTGCGGGAAACCGAAAAACGCTTGCTGCGCCTGGGTGTAGATCCTGCGCAGCTAAGCGCGATACTCGTGACCCACGAACATGCCGACCACGTGCATGGCGTGGGTTTGCTGTCTCGGCGTTACAATCTGCCTGTCTACCTCAGTCGCGGGACCCTGCGCGGGATGCGCAAGCCGGTCGAGCCCGCGGGCTTGCTGGCCGGGGGCGAACAACTGCAGATCGGCGACTTGAGCATCGAGGTCATTGCCGTGGCCCACGATGCGCAGGAGCCGACACAATACGTTTTCAGTGACGGTGAGCGGCGCTTCGGCCTGCTGACCGACCTGGGCTCGTATTGCGACAAGGTGCTATACGGCTATCGCGACCTCGATGCATTGATGATCGAGGCCAACCATTGCCGGGACATGCTGGCTCGCGGTCATTATCCGTACTTTCTCAAGCAGCGGGTGGGCGGTGAGCTGGGACATTTGAACAACCATCAGGCGGCATTCCTGGTGTCCGAGTTGGGCTGGAAAGACCTGCAACACCTGGTCCTGGCCCATCTGAGCAGCAAGAACAACCTGCCGCGGCTGGCCCGGCAATGTTTTGTCGACACCCTCGGGTGCGACCCGGACTGGCTGCAACTGGCCGATCAAGATTCAGGGCTCGACTGGCGACACATCGCCTAGCCCACCTACTTAGCAAGCGGAGCCCATCATGGAAAAACGTGAAGAACTGTACCGCGGCAAAGCCAAATCGGTTTACAAGACCGACGACGCTAACCGCTTGATCCTGCTGTTTCGCAACGACACTTCGGCGTTCGACGGCAAGCGCATCGAACAGCTCGACCGCAAAGGCATGGTGAACAACAAGTTCAATGCCTTCATCATGCAGAAACTCGAAGCCGCCGGCGTGCCGACTCAATTCGACAAGCTGCTGGGCGACAACGAATGCCTGGTGAAGAAACTCGACATGATCCCGGTTGAGTGCGTCGTGCGTAACTACGCCGCCGGCAGCCTGGTCAAGCGCCTGGGTGTTGAAGAGGGCATGAAGCTCAACCCTTACACCTTCGAACTGTTCCTGAAGGACGACGCCAAGGGCGACCCGTTCATCAACGAATCCCACGTCGTGGCGTTCGGTTGGGGCACTGCCGAGCAACTGGCGCGCATGAAGGAGCTGTCGCTCAAGGTCAACGAAGTGCTGACCAAACTGTTTGACGACGCCGGCCTGCTGTTGGTCGACTTTAAACTGGAATTCGGCGTGTTCCACGACGGCTCCATCGTCCTGGGCGACGAATTCAGCCCGGACGGCTGCCGCCTGTGGGATAAGGCCACCATGAAGAAGATGGACAAGGACCGCTTCCGCCAGGGCCTCGGTGACGTCATCGAAGCCTACGAAGAAGTCGCCAACCGTCTGGGCGTACCGCTTTAATCGACGCAAGCATCTGATAGCACAGAAAAAATTACGAAAGAGGGTTTGCTTTCGGCAAAAGTGTTGTTATGATGCGCGCCGTTGGAGAGATGCCAGAGTGGCCGAATGGGACGGATTCGAAATCCGTTGTACCTTCACCGGTACCTAGGGTTCGAATCCCTATCTCTCCGCCATTACATGGAAAAAGCCCCGTAGCTGAAAAGCTGCGGGGTTTTTTTGTTTTTGTTGTCTCGTCCTGAATTGGGTTCACAGCCTGCCTTCCTATCAGGAAGCTGCTCAGCAGAGCAGCTTCGTTCTAACCGGCCCGCCTTACGGTTGCGAATGGCCCAGTTCTTTTTTGATCAGGTCATATACGTCCTTGTGTGTGGAATTGTGCAGGGATTTTTCTTTGCAGGCCGATGCCAGGAAATTTCTCACTTCGTCCTTGGCGTGAGGATAAAGACCGACGACGTAATCGGCTTCATGCGTTTCGGTGCAGTTGAAGTACCTGTCGTCTTTCGCTTTGTCTCTAGCCATTGAAATGCTCCTTTTGTGTTTGAAGGTTGTCGTCCGGACCGTTTTTGCCCGAAGCCTCCTGAGCTTAGGGGGATGTAGCTGTCCCGCCAGAGGCGCGATGAAATCAGGAAGGGGCTGTAGGACCCGGCGCGTGAGCCTGTTGGCATTAAACGCAAATCGCTTGAGGCATTCGTTCAGTCGCGTAGACACCGCTTGTTACACCTCCCTAAACTGTCGATTGTTTTTGAGCGGGGTCAATGGATGAATCGCAACGAGCTACGCAAGGCTGACATCAACCTGATGGTGGTGTTTGAAGCGCTGATGCTGGAACGCAACGTTACCAAGGTGGCGAAGAAGTTGTTCCTCGGTCAGCCGACCATCAGTTCGGCGCTCAACCGCTTGCGTACCATGTTCAACGATCCGTTGTTCATACGTGTCGGCCATCGCATGGAGCCCACGGCGCGGGCTGAGGAGATCTTTCGGCATTTGTCGCCGGCGCTGGATTCGTTGTCGGTGGCGTTGAGCCTGACCCATGATTTCGACCCGAGCAGCAGCACCATGACTTTTCGCATCGGGATGTCCGACGATGTCGAGTACGGCCTGTTGCCGCCGTTGCTGCGGGCATTGCGCCAGGAAGCGCCGAAGGTGGTGTTCGTGGTGCAAAATGTCGATTACTGGCGTATTCCCGACTTGCTGGCGTCTGGTGACATAACGGTCGGCGTCAGCCAGACCCGCGGTCTTCCAGCCAACGCCAAGCGCAAATTGTTGCGGCATATCCAGCCCAGCGTGTTACGAGCCGATGCCAGCGATACACCGCTGACGGTCGATGAATACTGTTCGCGCCCTCATGTGCTGGTGTCCCATATTGCCAACGTCAGTGGCTTCGCTGACGAGTGGTTATCTGCGATCGGTCGCTCGCGCCAGGTGGTGCTCTCGGTGCCGCAATACAGTTCATTGCCGGCCTTGCTCGCCGGTACCGATCTACTGGCCAGCCTGCCGGATTACACGGCAGAGGCCATGGCGGCGTCCGGTCAGTTGTTCAAGGAGCCGTTTCCGTTCAAGACGCCGACCCTGGAGTTGTCCATGGTCTGGCTCAGCCACGTCGACAGCGACCCTGCCGAGCGCTGGTTGCGCTCACGACTTGAAGCCTTCATGGGCGAGCGCAATCTGTTGTCGCTGCCCCAGTGAACAAGGTGGCGCTGTGCTATATGTAAGAATTTGCCCCAACCCATAGGAGTGATGTCATGCCTCACCTGCACCTTGAATACACCGCCAACCTGCCTGAGCTGAACGCCGATGTTGCGTTGATGCGCCTGAACAATACGCTGGTGGGGTCCGGGCAGTTCGGTGCCGAATTCGACATCAAGAGTCGCGCGGTGAAGCTCGAGACGTTCAGGGTCGGCACGGCATTGGCCGAGCGGGCGTTCGTGCATGTGAAGCTCGCGATACTGAGCGGTCGCTCGGAGCAGATCAAGAAGCAGCTGTCTGAAAGTCTGCTGGCAGTGGTCAGGGATCTGTGTGAATGGCCGGCAGGGGTAGAGGTGCAGCTGTGCGTGGAGATTCTCGATATCGATCGGGAATCATATTCGAAGACATCTGTTGGTCACTGAGCCGTATCGCGTCATTGGTCAGGTTGACCAGGTGTCTCTAAACCAAAAGCGGATCACGACTCATGGCCGGTATTCGGAAAGTTGCTCAGCTGGGCTACTCATCGCAAGCTGGAACCTATGCCAGGGGGCGCCCGAGCTATCCAGGTGAGCTGGTTAGCTGGCTTATAGAGGCACTTGAGATTCATCCGGGATCGACGGTTGTTGATTTAGGCGCCGGCACCGGTAAATTCACCCAGTTGTTGGGATCAATGGACATCGATGTCGTAGCGGTCGAGCCCATAGAAGCGATGCGATCCGAGTTTGCCAGGAATCTACCGCACATCACGATCCTGGAAGGAACAGCCGAATCTATTCCGCTCAACTCCGGAGCAGCGCAAGCACTGGTATGCGCCCAAGCCTTCCACTGGTTTGCAGATGAAACGGCCCTTGCCGAGATACACCGAGTGCTTAAGCCAAACGGTCGGCTGGGCTTGATCTGGAACGTGCGTGATGAGTCGGTGGACTGGGTTGCAGCCATTACCGAGATCATTACGCCGTACGAAGGCGATACACCACGCTTTCATACCGGTGACTGGAAGTTGCCATTCACGGGGCGTTACTTTTCTGAACCCGAACTTACCTGTTTCCCGTACACACATTCAGGTGGCGTCAACGAAGTCATCATGGACCGAATTCTGTCGGTGAGTTTTATCGCCGCTCTTCCACCTGCCGAAAAGGCGAAAGTATCCGCACAGTTGCAGAAGCTGATCCAGACTCACCCGTCCCTTTGCGGGCATGAAACTATTGAGTTTCCGTATCAAACCCAAGCTTATCTGTGTCGCCGTTTATAGAGAGAACGCTCCAGTTTGAGCGTTGCTGGGCGCGCCGGTGCTTTTACGCTTGCGCACAGGCCGCGATCACTTGCTCACGTAACCAGGTGTTGGCGCTGTCCTGATCGGTTCCTTGGCGCCACTGCATGTCGAGGGTGAATCCGGGCAAGCCATCGGGCGCTTCACAGCGTTCGAAGGCGCTCTCATCGGCCAGCAATTGCTGGATGCGTCGGGGCAGGGTGAGTAGGAAGTCGGTGCCGCTGATCATCTTCAGGGCCGCGCCGTAGCTGTTGGCTCGCGCGACTATCTGGCGTTGCAGGGCTTGCTGGGCCAACCAGCCGTCAACCATGTTGCTGGTGGATGTCCAGGGTGTCGGAAACACATGCCGGCGCTCGATGAAGGTTTGCAGGCCCAGGCGTGGTTGCGACGGGGCCGCACGACGGTCGAAGACGCAGACGAAGTCATCTTGCAGCAACGTGTGCACATTGAAGTCAGCGTGCCTTCGATGGAAGTCCGGGCCGAAACCGATTGCCAGATCGAGGCTACCATCGCGCAGTGCCTGGGCCGGGATGTCGGTTTCGAGCCTGTGGACATTGACCGTCACTGCATGCTCGAAGCGCGCGAAGCGTTTCAACAGGTGGGGTAGAACCAGTTGCTCGAAGTATTCCGGTGCACAGAGATTGAAAACCGTCGGCTGCATGGACGGATCGAACGCTGACGCACTGGCATGGCACAGGTTGATGCTGTCGAGGATCTTCAGCACGTGGGGGTACATGCTGTCGGCCTTATAGGTGGGGCGCATCCCGGTGCGGGTATTGATGAACAATTCGTCTTCAAACCCGGCGCGCAGTTTTTTCAGGCAGTAACTCACGGTGGACTGGCTGACGCACAGCGCCTCGGAAACGCCGGAGACGCTGTTTTGCTCATACACGGCGACGAATACCATCAAATCCTGCATGTCGAGCTTTCGTAGCACGTTACTGTTCAGCATCCTTTCCGGCTCATGCGCAAACTTGAGCGAACGATCCTAAAGCAATGAGGGCAGCAGGAGAATCTTTCGCAGGCATGCGAGGCGCGCTGCGAGTCAGTGCATGTGCCTGGCGTAATGCCGTGGATCGAAGCGCAACGCCATCAGGATCATCAATGCCATGGCCCCGGTGAGTGACCACCAAGCCCATTCGAAAGTGCCGAACTGATCGCGGATCATCCCGGCAACCAGCGGCGAGAGGCCGGCGATCAGATAGCCGATGCCTTGCACGAACGCCGTGAGCCCACCCGCGCGCCGGGGATCGTCCAGATGATCCAGCGAGACGATCAGGCTCATCGGGAACAGTCCGCCTATTCCCAGCCCCAGCAGGCATGGCCACAGAAGGCCGAGATGTTCGGGGCTCAGGATCAACCCGCAAAAGCCAGCCATGATCAGCGCCAACAGCACCACCAGCACCAGGCGTCGATCACGGCTACGGTTGGCGATGGCCGGAGTCAGCAGGCCGGACAACACCTCCATGGCGGTCAGGAAGCCCAACAGCAACCCGGCGTTTTCTTCACTCCAGCCTTTTTCTACGTAATACGGTGCCAGCCAAGCCAGTACGCAGGTGTAGGACGCGGTGCCCAGCCCGAAAAAAGCCGCGAGCAACCAGGCGCGTGGATGGCTGAAGAACGAGCGGTTGCTCGTGGAAGCCGGCATCGGCGCCCCCGCTCGATGGCTGCACCAGAACAGCAGTGCGATCACGGCCAGCACCGCCCAGATCGCCAGGCCGATGCGCCAACTGCCTGTACGGACCATCACCAGCGGGGCGAAGGCGGCCGCAATGGCGGCACCGCCCATGATCGACGTGACGTAGAGCCCCATGCACAGGGCCACGTTGTCGCTGAATCGGGATTTGATCAGCGTCGGCATCAGCGCCTGGATCAGGGCGATGCCGATGCCGGCGAGCACGGCGCTGAGGATCAGTTCCAACGCAGTATCGAGGAACAATCGCGCAGCCGTGGCCAGGCCGATGACCACCAGCGACAGTACGACCGTGCGGTGCTCACCGAGGCGTTGGCTGACTGCCAGTCCAAAGAACATCGCCAGCCCCATGGTCATGACCGGCAGCAGGGTCAGCAGCGACGCGAGACTGAAACTCAGCGGGATATCGCCGCGAATCGCCGACAGTAAAGGTCCGACGGCGGCCATGGAGGGGCGCAGGTTGAGGGCGACCAAAATGATGCTGAACATTATCCACAGGGCGGGGCGGGAGGTTTCGCGAATGTTTTCCATAATCGGACCTTGATGAATCAGGAGCCGATTAGGCGCGAATGGTTGGCAGGCGGCAAATCAGAAAGTCTTGCGCATTATCGGGAAATTAAATACGGCGGTCATCAGCATGACTTGCAGCCTTCAGATGCTCAGAAGTTCGAGCTTGCTGAACAAGACCTGAACGATTCTCAAATAAGTAGAAAGTTTCATCGTGCATTAGGTTGGCAACCAATCGTTGGCTTCTTTTTCACGAAAAATTGATAGTCGGATGCCTAAAGTTAGTGTTGTCGCGATAAATGAAATTTTCACATTTATCGAAGGCACTTCTTTTCAGGAACAGTCGATCACCATGTTGAAGATTAAAGCCGTGCGCCCGGAGTGGGTGACACTGATTGCCAGCGCCTTTTTATTGACTGCCTTCAATTTTGTATTGTGGCAGCACCTTTTCGAAATCACCATCGCGGACGGTAAAGGCATCGTCATGCGTGTGGCGTTCGGTGCGATGATCCTTGCGGCTTTCAACATTATCCTGACCCTGCTGGCGTTCCGGCCGGTGCTCAAGCCCGTGCTGACCCTGCTGTTCATGATCAGTGCGGGCGTCGCATATTTCATGGGCCAATACGGCGTCTTGATCGACATCGGCATGTTGCGCAACTTCGCTCAAACCAATGCAACGGAAGTCCGCGACTTACTATCATTCAAATTGCTTGCGTATATCGTTTTTCTCGGTGTGTTGCCCTCCTGGTTGTTGTGGAAGACGCCGGTTAGTTATCGCCGCTGGCATCGCGAGTTATTGAGCAAGATACTCGTGACTTTTGCCTCGGCGGCGGTCATTGGTGGTGTCGCGCTGATTAACTATCAGGGGCTTTCTTCACTGTTTCGCAATCACCATGAGCTTCGCCTGATGGTGGTACCCAGCAACTACATTGGTGCCTTTTCCGGTTACTTGCGCGAGCAGGTCGCATCAGCGCGCCAGCCCTTCGTCAAGATCGGTGAAGACGCGCAACGCAACCCTGCCCTGCAAAACCATGATCGCAAGTCCCTGACGGTTCTGGTGGTCGGTGAGAGTGCCCGCGCCGAGAACTTCGGCATCCTTGGCTATAACCGCGACACCACGCCGAAACTGGATAAGGAAGCCGGGCTGATCGCGTTTACCGACGTGAAGTCCTGCGGTACTGAAACGGCGGTGTCGGTGCCTTGCATGTTCTCCAATATGGGGCGCAAGGGTTACAACGCGAGCAAGGCCAAGAACGAAGAAGGCCTGCTGGATGTACTCAAGCATGCGGGCCTCGATGTGATCTGGCGTGACAACCAGTCTGGCTGCAAAGGCACCTGCGATCGCGTCACCCTCGACGACGTCAGCAATTTGAAGGACCCGGTGCTGTGCGCCAACAGTGAATGCCGCGATGAAATCCTGCTGCAGGGTTTGCAACATTTCATCGATACCCTGAACAAAGACACAGTACTGGTATTGCACCAGATGGGCAGTCACGGTCCGGAGTATTACAAACGCTATCCGAAGGAATTCGAGCACTTTACCCCGGTCTGTCAAAGTAATGCACTGAACAACTGCAGTCGCGAAAGCATCATCAATGGTTATGACAATACGCTGGTGTACACCGACCATGTGCTGTCGACCCTGATCGATCTGTTGCGCAGCAACCAGGACAAAGTTGATACCGCGATGCTGTATCTGTCGGACCACGGCGAATCCCTGGGCGAATACAACTTGTTCCTCCATGGCACGCCTTACATGCTGGCACCGGAACAACAGAAACATGTGGCGATGCTGGCCTGGTTCTCCGACAGCTATCAGAAGTCGTTCTCGGTGGACACCCATTGCCTGCAAATGAGCCGTGAAAAGCCCTTGAGCCAGGACAACCTGTTCCATTCGATGCTGGGGCTGCTGGAGGTCAACAGCAAGGTTTATAACCAGGACCTGGATATGTTTTCCGGGTGCCGCAGGGCGGCGATCGATGGCGTACTGGCCAAAGATTGAGTGCTGCGTTCTCTATTTCATACGACGGCCTGTGGCCGGCACATCTACGCTCGAGACCCCTGCAAATGCCTGCTCAGTCACCTTCCGCCATCGAGCTCGAGTTCGCCCGGCATTATGACCAGGAGCACGCCCGCGTCTGCCTGCAGCCGCGAGCGCAAGGCCTGGGCGAGCGCCTGGCGTTCTGGCGTGACGAGCAAATGGTGCGCCGGGCGCTCAAGGTCGCCGGCGAACCGGGCCTGATTCTTGATGTGGCTTGCGGTGTCGGGCGCTTCTGGCCAGTGCTGGGTGAGCATGCGAACCGGGTGATTCTCGCGACGGATCAGTCCCAGGCTATTCTCGAGCATGCCCGTACCCACCATCCGCAGAGCCTGATGAAGCGAGTCCGGACTTTTCAAAGCTCCGCCTTCAACATTGGCTTGTCGGAAAATGCCGTTGACAGCATTTTTTGCATGCAGCTGTTTCAGCACATTGCCTGCCCCGAACTCCGTTTGGCGATGTTGGGCGAATTTTACCGGGTCAGCCGCGATACGGTGATTGTGGCGGCGCGTGTGGCTGGCCGTTTCAAGGGATGGCACACCGACGGGCAGGGGGCCGCAGCAGGGTCACTGGTCAGTAAGACCGAGCTTGAGACGCAATTCAAGCTGGCAGGTTTGTGCGTGCTCAGCCATCAGGATTTTCTGCCCGGCCTCGCAACGAGGCGGGTTTACGTGCTGGGTAAGGTCGGTTAGGCCAGGTTTGTCAGGCTATTCTTGCAGTCAGGCAGGCATTTTCGCTAAAGCTCTTGTTCAGTGGATGCGCGGAAATCGTCGGGGGCGATATATACTGCGCGCCATTCTTCAAGGGAGAGCCGTGTGGCCATCGATATTCACTGGATTCGCGACAACGATAGCCTCGGTCGGTTTTGCACCGAGTGGCAGCAGCTGCCGTTCGTTGCCCTCGACACCGAATTCATGCGGGTCGACACCTTCTACCCGATCGCAGGCCTGCTGCAGGTCGGCGATGGCGAACGTGCCTACCTGATCGATCCGTTGACCATCGATAACTGGCAGCCCCTGGCCGCCTTGCTGGAAAATCCAGCGGTGGTCAAGGTTGTCCATGCGTGTAGCGAAGACCTCGAAGTCCTGCTGCGCCTGACCGGCAGCCTGCCGGCACCGCTGTTCGATACGCAGCTGGCCGCCGCTTACCTGAACCTGGGTTTTTCCATGGGTTATTCGCGGCTGGTACAGGAAGTATTGGGGATCGACCTGCCCAAGGGCGAAACCCGTTCCGACTGGCTGCAACGCCCGCTTTCCGAGACCCAGATCAGCTACGCCGCCGAAGATGCCGTGCACCTGGCGGAAGTTTTCGTGAAATTGCGCCCGCAACTCTCCGATGACAAATACGCCTGGGTCCTGGAGGACGGTGCGGAGCTGGTGGCTAACCTGCGTCGCGAAATCGATCCGTTCGAGGTCTATCGCGACGCCAAGCTGGCCTGGAAATTGTCCCGCGCGCAGCTCGCTGTGTTGCGTGAGCTCTGCGCCTGGCGCGAGCAGGAGGCGCGTGCCCGTGACCTGCCGCGCAACCGCATCATCCGCGAGCATTCGCTGTGGCCGCTGGCGCGCACGCAACCGGACAACCTCGGCGCATTGGCGAAAATCGAAGACATGCACCCGCGTACCGTGCGTCAGGACGGCGAATTTTTGCTTGATCTGATAAAGCGCTCTGCCAGTGTGTCGCCCGAGCAATGGCCACCCGCCGTGCCTGAGCCGTTGCCGGTGGACGCCGCCGCGCTGCTCAAGCGACTCAAAGCCATCGGCCAGGCCGAAGCCGAACGCTTGAACATCGCGCCTGAGCTGATGTTGCGCAAGAAAACCCTGGAAGCCTTGCTCAAGAGTGGCTTCCCCAATGGTCCCTATCAATTGCCTGATTCGCTGCGTGGCTGGCGCCGCGAGTTGATGGGCCAGGCGCTGCTCGACAGCCTGGCCACCCCCGGAGAACAGCCTTGAAACGTATTTGCTCCATCTACCGCAGTTCGAAAAGAAACGAGATGTACCTCTATGTGCTCAAGAGCGATGCTCTGGAGCGTGTGCCAGAGCCCTTGATGGCTGCCTTCGGCAAAGCTATCCACGCGTTTGACCTGGTATTGAGCCCCGAGCGCAAACTGTCGCGCGAGGACATCACCGTCGTGCTGGAAAACCTCGAAAAGCAGGGCTATCACCTGCAAATGCCGCCAGCGGAAGACGAATACATCGAGCACTTGCCGGAAGAATTGCTGCGACGCAACGACCCCATGTGATCGACACTGGAATGATTTTGGCAAGGGCCGCATGGACGGAGCAGGACTCTGTCGGCGGCCGTATGCACTGTTTTTCGAAAGGTTTGAAGCATGCGCGTCCTGATTGCTGAACACGATCACCCGGTCTACGCCCGATTGTTGCAAGAGGCGGTGCCCGAGGTGGAAGTACTGACTAGCGGCGATTCCGCTGAATTGGCGCGTCTGGCTGCCGATTGCCCGGTCTGGCTCGGCCAACCCGACTTGCTGGCGACCCTGTTGCGCCAGGGGCATCAGCCTCAATGGTTGCAATCGACCTGGGCCGGGATCACGCCGCTGCTGGCCGATGGCTTGCCTCGGCACTATCGCCTGACTCGCGCGGTGGGAATTTTCGGTCAGGTCATGGCCGAATACGTGCTCACCTACATGCTCGGCCACGAACGTGAAGTGCTGGCACGGTTGGTCAGCCAGGTCGAGCGCAAATGGGACAGCCGTCACGGCCAGAGCCTGGCGGGGCGCAAGGTGTTGATCGTCGGTACTGGTGATATCGGGCAGACCGTGGCGCAATTTCTCGTACCCTTTGGTGTACAGCTGTATGGCATCGCCAGCGAAGCCCGTGAGCAGGCACCCTTTATCGAAGTCGGTTCGCTGGCGGACCTGCCTCGGTTGGTCGGTGAAGTGGATTATGTGGTCAATCTGCTGCCAAATACCCCGAACACCCACGATATATACGATGCAGCGCTGTTCAAGCAGTTCAAGCCAAGTGGTTTGTTCATCAATGTCGGGCGCGGTGTAGCGGTGGTGGATGCGGATCTGGTGGAGGCCTTGAAAGAAGGGCACCTGGTGGGCGCCGTGATTGACGTCTGTCGCCAGGAGCCGCTGCCGCAACGCCATCCGTTCTGGACGGCCTTCGGCCTGCTACTGACGGGCCATAGCTCGGCACCGACTTCGCCGTCGCTGATGGTGAATCTGTTCGTCGAAAACCTGCGGGCGTATCAGGCGGGTGAGGCGTTGCGCGGGGAAGTGGATTTCAATCGCGGGTACTGAAGACACCTCAATCAAAATGTGGGAGCGGGCTTGCTCGCTCCCACATTGTTTTGCGGTGTGGCTTAGAGGGTGAAGTCGCCTTCAGCAGCGAGTTCGTTCAACGGCCGCCGCGGGCTTGGCTCTTCGCGTGCTTGCAGGTACTCCGCCAGTGTCGCTTTATCCCCCAGCTTCCCGACTGCCACGGCGGCATGCAGGGCGTAGCCTTCAGGAATGTTCAGCTCCTTGCGGGTCAATTCCTGGTCGAAACCCGCCATGCCGTGGGTATGCCAGCCACTGATGCTGGCTTGCAGCGCCAGGTGGCCCCAGGCGGAACCGGTGTCGAACGTGTGCCACAGCGCCGGGGTTTCTTCGGTGGCGCCAGGCGCGGTGAAGGTGGTTTTCGAGATCACGATCACCAAAGCCGAGGCGTGTTGCGCCCAGCTGCGGTTGAATTCGTTCAGCAGGCCCAGGTAACGCTCCCAGTTCGGCGTATCGCGACGCGCATAAAGAAACCGCCAAGGCTGCGAGTTGTACGCCGACGGTGCCCAGCGTGCCGCTTCAAAGAAACTCAGCAGGGTTTCCTCAGGAATGGTTTCGCCCGTGAAGGCCCGGGGCGACCAGCGATCGGTAAACTGCGGATGGATGGCGTAATCGGCAATGCGTGGATTTGCACTCATCAAGAGATTCCTTGCTACGTTTGAAAGTGGGAGCGACGCAAAACCCTACTTGGCGGCGCAATAACTGACAAGCGTGTTGTACCGACAGTCGCCAATGCTTGGCCCGCGGGGCTGCGGGCACTAGACTGGCGGCCTTTTCACCACCTGATGTCGATGCTCGAACCATGGCCGCCAAAGTAGAACCGTTCTGGATACGCAAAACCCTCGATCAACTCGATCAGCAGGAATGGGAATCGCTGTGCGATGGCTGTGGCCTGTGCTGCCTGCAAAAGCTCGAAGATGAAGACGACAACAGCGTCTATTACACGCGTATCGCCTGCAAACTGCTGGACTTGAAAACCTGCCAGTGCAGCGATTACCCCAACCGTCGCGCCTCGGTGCCAGACTGCATCCAGCTCACACCGGGCAAGGCCGACGAGTTCAAATGGCTGCCACCGACCTGCGGCTATCGCCTGGTCAGCGAGGGCAAGGATCTGCCGTTGTGGCATCACCTGGTGTGCGGTGATCGCGACGCGGTGCACCACGAACGTATTTCCCAGTCCGGGCGCATGCTTGCCGAAGGCAGCGTGGCTGAAGAGGATTGGGAAGACCATCTGATCTTCCGCGCAGGTTAAGGTTTTACAAAGGAGTGTGTATGGCTGTGGGATGGCAGCGGGCGCTGGCCGTTGGGTTATTGTCCCTGAGCGCTCCCGCGTGGGCGGCGACGAAGAAGGTCGATCTGGATTACCACGTGCGCCTGTTGCCGCAAAGCGACCAGGCTGAAGTGCGCCTCACCCTGGCCCAGGGCTCGGCGGTACGCAGCCTGGATTTCAACCTCGGCGACGGCAGCCACTACAGTGATTTCAAGGCTGATGGCCAATGGCAGCAGACACCGGGCAAACTCACCCGTGGTGTATGGCTCCCTGCCGGGGACAAGGCCAGCCTGACTTACCGAGTTCGTATCAGCCATGGCCGCAAGAGTGGCAGCTTCGACACGCGCATCACCCCGGCCTGGGCGCTGATGCGCGGTGACGATCTGGTGCCACCCGCCAAAATCGATCAGCAGGACGGTATCGAGTTGGTGTCACGCCTGGAATTCGAGCTGCCCAATGGCTGGCAAAGCGTCGAGACCGCCTGGCCGCGCATCGGCAAGAACAAGTTTCGCATCGATAATGTTTCCCGGTTGTTCGACCGGCCCACGGGCTGGATTCTGGCGGGTCACCTCGGTAGCCGGCGTACCCGATTGGGCGAAACCGAAGTCACCGTCACCTCACCGCGAGGCCAGGGCATGCGGCGCATGGACGTGCTGACGCTGCTGACGTTCGTCTGGCCGCAGGTGCAAGCCGTGTTTCCTCGTCACCCGACCAAGTTGTTGATTGTCGGCGCCAATGACACGATGTGGCGTGGCAGTCTTTCGGCGCATGAGTCAATTTACCTGAACGCCCGCCTGCCGCTGGTCAGTGAAAACGGTACGAGTGCGTTGGTGCGCGAGTTGGCCCAAGTGTTCGGACGGATCAACGATCAGCAGCGTAGCGATTGGATCAGCGAGGGGTTTGCCGAGTACTACGCCATCGAACTGGTGCGCCGGGCCGGCGGTATGAGTGATGAGCGGTATGAGGGGCTGCACAGGAAGCTGGTCAAGGACAGCCAGAAAGTCACCAGTCTGCGCGGCGAGCAGATCAACGCTGCGCAGTTGGCCAAAGCGGTGCTGTTGCTGCAGGAACTGGACCGCGAGATTCGCCTGAAAACCCGCAACAAGCGCTCGCTCGATGATGTGATGCGCGGGGCGATGCATCTGGGGAGCGTGGATACCAAGGAGTTCGTGCAGCTTAGTGAGAGCGTGATTGGAGAGTCTTCCAAAGTCCTTGATACCGGGTTGCTTCAATAAAGATCAAAAGATCGCAGCCTGCGGCAGCTCCTACATTGGGGAGGCGTACACTCTGTAGGAGCTGCCGCAGGCTGCGATCTTTTGCTTTAAGGTTTCGGCGACTTCAAAGAATCATTGCCGGTCACGGTGGCGGTTTTGGTCGCCGCTTCGGCATTGGCCTTCAGCGTCCTCAACTCTTCCCCCGCACGCTCGATCTTCGCCCGCACGTTATTCATGTCCTGACGGCTTTTTTCCAGCAGGCTTTTGGCCGAGCTGTGACCGGTGATGCCACGGGCCAGGGCCACACCGCCGATGGCCACCTGGATCAGGCCAAGCAGGCCGCCACGACGCAAGCCCTTGCCGACCATCACTACACCGCCAGCCAGTGAGCCGATGCGTTCCCAGCCTTGGACATTCTGCTCGGAAGAGGTCTGGAACGGGGTGGATTCGATGCGCTCTACGCGTTTGAGTTCGCTCATGATCTGACTCCAGGCTTGAGTAGTGGATAGATAAGCTGACTGCCTCGACTGGCCACTTGTTCCATCGGATGTACGGCGATTCAGCGGAATTTCGGCCCCGAACGGGTGTTGAGGCCCTTGGCCATGCGGTCGTAGAGCACGACGTTGACCGTGGCGGCGAGGTTCATGCAGCCGGTGGTCGGGATATAGACCACGTCTTCGCACCAGTCACGGATCTCTTTGTCCAGCGAGCCGTCTTCCGGGCCGAAGATATACAACGCGCGGTCCGGATGGGTGTACTCCGGCAATGGGCGGGCGCCTTCGACAAGTTCCACGGCAACGGGTACGCAGTTGAGGGGCAGGATTTTCTTCAGGTCGTCGATGCCGATCAGCGGGATATCGTAATGAACGCGCTTGGTGTCGGTGACGAAGTCGGCGGCGCGCTCATAGCGCTTGCCGGTGTAGAACACCGACGCCACGCCATAACAGCCTGCGGCGCGCATCACCGAACCGACGTTCTCCGGTGACTTGGGGTTATACAAACCAATGCAGCTGTACCGTTTGTCTGCCACGAGCGGGGTGCCTTTGGGAAAAAAGCGCGATTATACGGGGATTGGGGGGGCAGCGGGCAGTTTGGAGATTGAGCAATCGCCTTCGCGAGCAGGCTCGCTCCCACAGGTTTTTTTCGCTGCATCGGAGATCCAGTGTGGGAGCGAGCCTGCTCGCGAAGGGGCCGGCTCGGGCGCTGAAGATCTTCAGTCTTCTTTCTTCATCAACCCTGCCAACGCCGCAAACGGGTTATGCGTTGCCTTGGCGATTTTTGGCGTGCTCAGCGAGCCCTCGCCGAAATACTGCTGGTCGGTATAACGCGAGTGTTCGTTGTCGTGGCAGTACAGGCACAACAGTTCCCAGTTCGAACCGTCCTGGGGGTTGTTGTCGTGGTTGTGATCGCGATGGTGCACGGTCAGTTCGCTCAGGCGCTTGCCGGAGAATTCACGGGCGCAGCGGCCGCACACGTGCGGGTACATCTTCAGGGCCTTGTCGCGGTAGCCCATTTCCTTGTCGCGCTGGTTGTCGGCGAGGATGCGGTCCAGCTTCGAGGTGTTGGTCGGGGTGGACGAACTCATGGGTTCACCTTTGTTGAATGACTAATGACGGTATAAACGCAGTTTAGCTCAGCCCTTGAGCTTCTCGGCAATCCAGATGGTGTGGCGGGTGCCCTTGTTGCCGTGGGCGAAGACCTGTACTTCCTCGGCCTTGAAACCGGCTTTCTTCAGTTTGTCGGAAAACTGTCGGTCTGCGCTGGCCGACCAGACCGCCAGCACGCCCTTGGGTCGCAGGGCCTTGGCGCAGGCGCTCAGGCCCCCGGCGGAGTAAAGCCAGCTGTTGGCCCTCTGGGTCAGGCCTTCGGGGCCGTTGTCGACGTCGAGCATGATTGCGTCAAAACCCTGCGGCTCTGCTTGCAGGACCTTGGCCACGTCTTCCAGGCGGATCACCGTGCGCGGGTCTTGCAGCGGGTTTCCGGCTTTTTCGCCCAGCGGTCCGCGGTTCCACTCCACCACGCCTGGCACCAGTTCGGCGACCACCACTTCAGCGGACTTGCCCAGGTGCTTGAGCGCCGAGGCGAGGGTGAAACCCATGCCCAGGCCCCCGATCAAAACCCGTGAGTCGGGTCTTCCCGCGACCTTGCGGCAGGGGATTTCGGCCAGGGCATCCTCGGAGCCGTGCATGCGCGTATTCATCAATTGTCCACCGTCGCCACCCTGGATCTTGATGACGAAATCTTCGCCGTACTCGAACAGGCACAGGGCTCCGCCGTTCTCGGGAATAGGGGCGGTATCGAGCAGAACAAAACGTTTCATGGGGCTCACTTGAGGAAAAATGGCGGCACAGGGAAGGCAAACAGACGCAGTTGGGAGTAGCCTGCAAGTGACCACAAGGCCAACGGAGCCATTGATGAAGCGCACTATTCTAACGGCCATTGCCCTGGCCGCGCTCTCGATAACTGCAGTGCAGGGCCAGCAGCTACAGACGACGCCGATCAGTCCCGCGCCAATGCCTGGCTCGCCGGGCACCGCAACGCCCACACCGTACCCGCAGATCAGCCCGGCACCGCTGCCAAAAGTGGGGCCGGGCAGTAGCGGCCCACCGTTGGTGCCGATCGAGATGCCAAGCCCGCCGATCAAGGACCAGCCGGTGCCGGGGATCGAGCCGAACCCACCGAAGGTCAAGTCACCCGGCGGTTAAACCTGCTGCGAGAGCAACTGTCCATCGACCATGCGCAAGCGCCGGGACAGTGAGACGGCGAGGGCGCGGATGATCTTTGCCGCGACTTTCGGCGCGTCATTGAGCATCTTTTCCAGCGAATCCTTGCCCAGGTTGAGCAACTGGCAGTGACTCGCGGCCACGCAACTGGCCGAGCGCCGTTCGCCGTCGAGTACGGCCATTTCACCGAACGAGCGGCCGCTGCGCAGCGTCGCAATGGTCACCTGCTGGCCATCACTGGCGGTCTTCTGCACGGCCACCTGGCCGGTATGGATGATGCACATGAAGCTGCCGGCATCGCCCTCGTGGAAAATTTCCTCTCCCTGGGCAATGGTGCTGAGGTTGAAATAGCCCGAGGCAGCGGCGAATTCCGCCGGTAGCAGCTGGTTGAACAGGCCGCAGTCCATCAGCCAGTTGCGAATTTCGTTGTTCAGTAAAGTGGGTTCTGACATGTCGTGCGGTCTTTATTGTTGTCTGGTTCTGTCACCACGAATTCCTGTAGGAGCTGCCGCAGGCTGCGATCTTTTGATCTTAAAAAAACAAAGTCAAAAGATCGCAGCCTTCGGCAGCTCCTACAGGGGGATCGGAATTGTATCGGCCCGAGGCGCCTGCAATTAAGACCGGTTCATCGGCCCAAGTTCCTCAGGCAACACCCAGCACCTTGAACAAAAATGCGTATTCGAGCGCTACGTCACGCAATCCCTGGTATCGACCGCTCATCCCCCCATGCCCGGCGCCCAGTTCGGTCTTGAGCAGCAGCGGATTGTTGTCGGTCTTGGTAGTGCGCAATTTCGCCACCCATTTGGCCGCTTCCCAGTACTGCACGCGGCTGTCGTTGTAGCCGGCGATCACCAGCATCGGTGGATAGGCTTGCGCGGTGACGTTTTCGTAAGGCGCGTAGGCCTTGATCCGCTCATAAACGTCAGGCTCTTGAGGGTTGCCCCACTCGTCGTATTCAGTGACGGTCAATGGCAGCTCCGGGTCGAGCATGGTGTTGAGCACATCGACGAACGGCACTTCGGCAATCGCCGCGCCAAACAGCGCCGGGCGCTGGTTGAGCACCGCCCCGATCAGCAGGCCGCCGGCACTGCCGCCGCTGATCGCCAGTTGTGGCGCGGTGGTCAGGCCTTTGGCGATCAGGTGTTCGGCGCAGGCGATGAAGTCGCTGAAGGTGTTCTGCTTGTGCTCCTGCTTGCCGGCGCGATACCAGGCTTCACCCAGTTCGCCGCCGCCGCGCACATGAGCGATGGCGAACGCCATGCCGCGATCGAGCAAACTCAGGCGGGCGTGGGAGAACCACGGGTCGAGGCTTTCGCCATAAGCGCCATAGCCGTACAGGTAGAGCGGAACCGGCTTGCCGAGCGCTTCGCGCTTGACCACCAGGCTGATCGGCACTTGTGTGCCATCGGGCGCCGTGGCCCACAGGCGCTGACTGACATAGGCGTCGGCGTCGAACGTGCCAAGCACCGGGGTTTGCTTGAGCACTTTCTGCTCGCCGCTGACCAGTTCCAGCTGGCGGATTTGCGCAGGGCGGTTCAACGCTTCGTAACGCAGGCGAATTCGCTCGCTGACGAATTCCAGGCTGTTCTGCACGTGCAGGCTATAGGCCGCGTCTGGCAATTGAACCCGATAGCTCGGCAGGTCCTGCGGGTGAACTTCGATAACCGGTAAGCCGCCGACCCGCAGGCTCAGGGTCATGGCGCTGGCATTCAGGCTCATGCCATCGATCATTACTGTGTCGCTGTGGGGAATCAGGTTCCGCCAGTCGGCCTCGGCTGGCGCCACGCCGTTATCGACGGCGGTGTACAGGGCAAAGTTGATGCCGTCGCGGTTGGTGCGGATGAACCAGGTCCATTGGCCATCGAGCGTGCCGTGGTCAACGTCGTACTCATGGTTTTCCACCCGTGGCGCTACGCAGGTAAAGGGCAGTTGTGGGAGGTTGGCGTCGAGCACCCAGACTTCGCTGGTGGTCTTGCTGCCCACCGACAGCAGCAATTGTTGTTCGGAGCTCGAACGGTAGCAGTGCATGAAGAAGCGGCCGTCCGTTTCATGGAACACCTCTTCGGCCGCCGTGCCATCGAGGCGATAGCGCAACAGCTTGTGCGGACGATGGGTGTCATCCAGCTCGCCGAAAAACAGGGTCAGGCTGTCGTTGGCCCAGGTCATGCTGCCGTCGCAGTCCTGGAACTCCAGTTCACTGACGCGACCGTCGGACAACTCCTTGACGAACAGCGTGTAGATTTCGTCGCCCGTGGAATCGATGCTGTAGGCCAGGCGCTGGTGATCGGGGCTGATGCTGAACGCACCGAGGGAAAAGAAGCCGCCTTTGGCCAGCTCGTTAGGGTCCAGCAGCAGTTGTTCCTGGCTTTCGTCGAGGACCAGGCTGTCGTCGGCCGGGCGCGGGCAGCGGTAGTGACGGGCGTATTCGTCACCCGCCGTGGTGCGCGTGTAGTACAGGTAGGGGCCCCATGGCGAGGGCAGGGACAGGTCGGTTTCGAGAATCCGGTTCTTGATCTCCTCGAACAGGGTTTCGCGCAACCCGGCCTGATCAGCGGTTTGCGCCTCCTGATAACGGTTTTCGGCCTTCAGGTAGTCGAGCACCGCAGCGCTGTCGCGCTCCTGCAGCCAGGCGTACGGGTCGGATCCTTCGGCCTTGTGGGCAATCGGGGCATCGGAAACGTTGGCGGGTAGGGGCATGAAAGGTTCTCGATCAATGTACGAAATAAGGGCTTCGCAACTTGTGGGAGCGGGCTTGCTCGCGAAGGGGCCATCGGATTCAACATCTCTGTTGACTGGCATACCGCTTTCGCGAGCAAGCCCGCTCCCACAGGGGTTGCGCGTTGCTGGCTGGATTTCGGCAGCCTGACATGCGAAAAGCCGTTATCATAAGCGCCTCTTTGCCTGCCTTGCCATGGACACCATGACCGAGAACGACTATCTGATCGCTTGGGGCCTCTACGCCTTTGCCGCTTTGGGCTGCCTGCTGGTGTGGATGCGCATCACCCGCTGGATGTGGCGCTGGCTGCGCGAACCCCTACGCTTGCTGGTGGCGGTGCTGCTGTTCAGCCCGACCATCATTGACCCGGTGAAGGAAAAAGTGGCCCCGGCCATTGCCATCACGGCGCTCGACCTGTTGTTCAAGGTCGGCAACAACGCGTGGCGGGCGATTTCCGACCTGCTGATGTACGGCATGATCGCTTTCGGCATCTACCTGGTGTTCGTGGCGATTCGTTTCGTCCTCGAGCGTGGTGCCAGGGCCCGCAAGGAACAGGCCGCCGCCGTCCAGGCCGCGATCCGTGCCGACGAGCCGGAAGAGGATCACCCCTTCGGCGGTGCCGGCGATGATCGCTACGGTCGACCGCCGGTGCCGAGCAATCCCCAGCGGATGCGCGTCGAACCCCGTCTGTAACCGTGCCCCTGCCATAAAGCGAGAGTTCGAGCATGTGTGAGTTATTGGGCATGAGCGCCAATGTCCCGACCGATATCGTGTTCAGCTTCACCGGGCTGATGCAGCGCGGTGGGCGTACCGGTCCACATCGGGACGGTTGGGGCATCGCTTTCTACGAAGGTCGGGGTTTGCGCTTGTTCCAGGACCCGGCGGCGAGTTGCGAGTCGGAAGTCGCCAACCTGGTGCAACGCTACCCGATCAAGAGCGAAGTGGTGATCGGGCATATCCGCCAGGCCAACGTCGGCAAGGTCTGCCTTTCCAACACCCATCCGTTCGTACGCGAGTTGTGGGGGCGTAACTGGTGCTTCGCGCATAATGGCCAGTTGGCAGACCTGCAACCGACGGCCAGCTTCTACCGCCCGGTTGGCGATACCGACAGCGAAGCGGCGTTCTGTGACTTGCTCAACCGTGTGCGGGCCGCGTTTCCCGAGCCCGTGGAGGTCGAAGAACTGCTGCCGGACCTGGTCGCCGCCTGCGCCGAATACCGCAGCAAGGGCGTGTTCAACTGCCTGCTCAGCGATGGCGACTGGCTGTTCTGTTATTGCTCGACCAAACTGGCGCAGATCACCCGTCGCGCCCCGTTCGGCCCGGCGCGCCTGAAGGACGTCGATGTGATCGTCGACTTCCAGGCCGAAACCACGCCCAACGATGTGGTCACGGTGATCGCCACCGAGCCCTTGACCGAAAATGAAACCTGGACCCGCTACGAGCCAGGCCAATGGAGCCTGTGGCGACGTGGTGAATGCGTCAGCCAGGGCCGGACCGAATAAGGATCATCCCCCATGTTGCTCAGTTATTTGCGGCTGGTGTTGTTTGCGGCGGGCCTGTTGATCGGTGTCCAGGTGCCGGGGTTCATCAATGATTACGCCAAGCGGGTCGAAGCGCACCTGATTGAATCGCAGGCCGGGCTGAGCGGGTTTCAGAACACCGCCAATCAATTCTTCAAGGGCGACATGCAGGCCCTGGTCGCTCACTATCGCGCCAGTGAAGACCCGATCTTTCGCAGCGACGCCGACAGCCTGGGCAACCTGCTGACTCGCCAGGTGGCGTTGGACAAGCAATTCCAGGCGATGCAAGGGCCGTGGTATATCCGCTTCCTGCAAGTAGTGTTGGCCGCGGATCCGGACATTCGCAAGGAAACCTGGAATGGCTACAGCTACCAGATCCTGCTGACCCCGGAGGCGATGATCTGGGGCATGAGCGGCGCGTTGCTGCTGTCGTTCGGGATCGAGTGCCTGTTCCGCCTGATCGATTGGGTGGTGTTGGGCGGCAAGCGCCTGCGCCAGAGCCGGCCGATCGAAGAGCGGGATCTGCGCGGGTTGTAAGTGATGATCGTTCCCACGCTCTGCGTGGGAATGCAGCCAGGGACGCTCTGCGTCCCCTCCAGAGCCGAACGCGGAGCGTCCGTTGAGGCATTCCCACGCAGAGCGTGGAAACGATCATCAGTCAGCCAGGGTAATGTAGTTTTCACCCACCCGCCGCGCATAATCCTTAAGTACTTGCTGGCACAACGTCACAATCTCCTCGACCCATTCCACGCCCACCCGCCACGACACCACCACTTGCAGGTCTGGTGGTCTCTGGTCGATGTCCAGCAAGGTCAACTCACCCCGTGCCAGTTCCTCCGCCACCAACACCGGCGGCAATGCACCGATGCCAAAACCGTCGCGCAGTAACCGGGTGATCGCCGAGACCGAGTTCACGCAGTTCAACCGTGGCGCCATGACGCCGTTGGCCTGCATCAGTGCGAGCACTTCCTGATGGGGGTGGGAGTTTTTCGAGTAGGTAATGATCCGCTCGTTCGCCAGGTCCGCGATGCCTGAGTAGTCGCGGTTGTAGAGCGAATTGCTGGCGACGATCCAGCCCATGGGGTGGCTGGCCAGTTCCAGGCTGCGCACGCTTTCCTGGCGCAGCAGGTCGGTTTGCAGGATCACATCGAGAAAGCCTTTTTGCAGCTGATCGCAGAGGTTGAGCGATGTATCGGCCACCAGTTCGATTTCCACCAGGGGGTAGTGATCGGTCATCTGCGCCACCAGCGGGCTTAGCCAGGTGTGGATCACCGTGTCCATGACACCGATGCGCACGCGGCCGGCCTTGCTTGAACGGGTCTCGATCGAATGCTTGAGCGCCTGCATGGTGTCCATCATCTGCTCGGCGTACTCGAGCACTTTCAAGCCTTCCGGTGTCAGGCTCACACCGCGCGAGTCGCGCAGGAACAGCTTCACCCCAAGCTCGCCTTCGAGCACGGCGATGCGGCTGGAAATCGACGCCTGGGTGGTGAAGAGCTTGTCGGCGGTGAGGCGGAAACTCTTGAGCCGGGCGACCCAGACGAAGGTTTCGAGAAACTTCAGGTTCATGTGATCAAGTTTTTCTTATGGCTAGGGCGGGTTTTTATTAGTTGGACGCAGAGGGCTGGCGCGTCCAAGAATCGACACATCCGGTTCCCACGATAGGCGTCGTCGGGGCTCAGAACAATACCAATAAAACCAGCGCGGAGATTTGCCATGAGTGCGCCCGACACCACCGTCATTTCGAAAGCCACGGCTCGCCCGGGACCTTTCGACTGGTATCGCAACATCAATCAGCAGGAACGCCGCACCTTCTGGAGCTGCAAGATCGGTTATGGCCTGGATGGCATGGACACCCAGATGCTCAGCTTCGTGGTGCCGACCCTGATTGCCATGTGGGGCATCACCACCGGCCAGGCCGGGCTGATCCACACCAGCACGCTGATCGCTTCGGCCATTGGTGGCTGGGTGGCGGGCATTCTCTCCGACCGCATCGGTCGCGTGCGCACCCTGCAACTGACCGTGCTGTGGTTTGCCTTCTTCACCTTCCTTTGCGGTTTCGCCCAGAGTTACGAACAGCTGCTGATTGCGCGGACCTTGATGGGCTTCGGTTTTGGCGGCGAGTGGACCGCCGGCGCGGTGTTGATCGGCGAAGTCATCCGCGCCCAGGACCGCGGCAAGGCCGTGGGCATGGTGCAATCGGGGTGGGCGCTGGGCTGGGGCCTGACCGCGATCCTGTATGCGCTGCTGTTCTCGATCATGCCGCCGGAAGACGCCTGGCGCGCGCTGTTTATCCTCGGCATCGTGCCGGCGATTTTCGTGATCTTCGTTCGCCGCCTGGTCAAGGACCCGGAAATCTACCGCGAAGCCAAAGCCAAGGAGGCGCCGAGCAATCCGTCGAAGTTCTACGAGATCTTCGCCCCCGGCATGCTCTTCACCACGATTCGCGCTTCGCTGCTGACCACCGGTGCGCTGGGCGGTTACTACGCGATTACTTCCTGGCTGCCGACGTTCCTGAAAAACGAGCGTGGTTTGAGCGTACTCGGTACCGGCGGATACCTGGCGATGGTGATCGTCGGCTCGTACGTCGGTTACGTCATCAGCGCCTATTTGACCGACATCCTCGGTCGTAAAAAGAACTTCATCCTGTTCGCCGTCGGCTCGTTCACCATTGTGCTGCTGTACACGCAAATGCCGGTCAGCAACGGTGTGATGCTGTGGCTGGGCTTTCCGCTGGGCTTCTTTGCCTCGGGGATTTTCAGCGGCATGGGCGCGTTCCTGACCGAATTGTTCCCGACCCGCATTCGCGGCTCAGGCCAGGGCTTTTGCTACAACATCGGCCGCGCGCTGGCGGCGTTGTTCCCACTGCTGATCGGCTTGCTGAGCCAGACGGTTCCATTGAGCGTTGGCATCGGTGCCTTTGCAGCGGTGTCCTACGGTGTGGTGATTCTGGCGGCCCTGAGCTTGCCGGAAACCCGTGGCAAGCAACTCGACGCCCAGTAACTGATAATCTGCGGGCGTGTCATACGGATATGTCCCACAGTTAAAAAGAATAAAGCCTACAGGAGTGTTCAGCGTGAGCCGCCTGCTATTGAACTGCGACATCGGCGAGAGTTTCGGTAACTGGACCATGGGTCTGGACGCGGAAGTCATGCCCTTCATCGATTGCGCCAACATCGCCTGTGGTTTCCATGCCGGTGACCCGAGCATCATGCGCAAGACCGTCAGCCTGGCCCTCAGCCACGGTGTACAGATCGGCGCGCATCCGGCTTACCAGGATCTGGTCGGTTTTGGCCGTCGTTCCATGGCCTATGGTGCCCAGGAACTGCAGGACATCCTGCATTACCAGATCGGCGCCCTCGACGGCATCTGCCGAGCCCAGGGCGGTCGGGTCAGCTACGTCAAACCCCACGGTGCGATGTACAACGACATGATGGCCAACCCTGCGCAATTGCGCGCCGTGCTGCAAGCGGTGGCGTCCTACGATCGCAGCCTGCCGTTGATGCTGATGGCCACCCGCGACAACAGCGCCGCGCAGCAATTGGGCGAAGAATATGGAGTGACCCTGTGGTTCGAAGCTTTCGCCGACCGCGCCTACGACAGCGCCGGCAGGCTGGTTTCGCGGCAACTGCCGGGAGCGGTGCATCACGAACCGGAGAAAATCATCGAGCAGGCGTTGATCATCGCCCGTGGCGATCACCTCACCGCCAGCGACGGCAGCGCCTTGCACTTGCAGGCCAACACCCTGTGCGTGCACGGCGACAATGCCAGTTCGGTGGCGGCCGTGCGGCGCATTCGTGAAGCCTTGAACCAGCAGGGCGCGTCATGAAACTGCGGGTAGAAGTGGTCGCGCTCGATTGCCTGATGGTGCGTCTGTTCGATGAAATCGCTGAAGCCAACATGCCATGGATGCTGGCGGCCAGTGAAAGCCTGCGGGCGGCGTTCGGCAAGGATCTGATCGACCTGGTGCCGTCCTACACGACCTTGATGGTGCATTACGACCTGACCGCGTTGAGCCCGACCCAGGCCCGGGAATTGATTGCCGAAGCGCTTATCGACCTGTCGCCCAATGCGCGCACTCGTGGCAAATGTCACGTGCTGCCGGTGTGGTACGACTTGAGCGTCGGTCCAGAGCTGAGCTTGTTGTCGCAACGCAGTGGGTTGGCGATGGAGGAGGTGATCCGTCGTCATAGCGAACGTGAGTATCAGGTGTTCGCGCTGGGATTCGCACCGGGGTTCGCGTTCATGGGCCTGGTGGACGAGGCACTCGCCGCACCGCGTCTGAGCACGCCACGCAAGAAGGTTGCCGCCGGCAGCGTTGGTATCGCCGAAAGGCAGACGGCCGCCTATCCAGTGGTATCGCCCGGCGGCTGGAACCTGATCGGCCGCACGCCGGCCAAATTGTTCGATCGCAACCGTGACGGCTACAGCTTGATGCAGCCGGGTGACACCGTGCGTTTCGAAGCGGTCGACCATGCCGAGTTCATCAACCTGGGCGGTGACGACACGCCACTGGAGGCCCAGGCATGAGCCGTCTGACGATTGAAGCGAGTACACCGCTGTGCCTGTTGCAGGACGCAGGCCGTTTCGGCGTGCGCCATCTGGGCGTGACCCAGGGCGGCGCGGCTGATTGGCGTTCGATGTCGTGGGCCAATTGGTTGCTGGGTAACGGGCTGGATGCACCGGTGATCGAAATCACCCTGGGCGGGTTCACCGTAGTAGCCGAGGACGATTGCGTGCTCGCGCTGGCCGGGGCAGATCTTGGCGCGCGGGTGGACGACGAGCCGCTGGCACCCTGGCGCAGTTTCCGGCTGAACAAAGGTCAGCGCTTGCAGTTCAGCCAGCCCTTGCTCGGCGCCCGGGCCTATCTGGCCGCGCCAGGTGGTTTTGATGCGCCGAAGGTGTTGGGCAGCAGCTCGACGGTGGTGCGTGAGGAGCTTGGCGGACTGGATGGCATGGGCCATGCGCTGAGCAAAGGCGCGAGTTTGAACTATTCGGGCAATTCGGTGATGTTGCTGCGCAAACTGACCGCCGATCAGCGGCCAGACCTGAAGCTTGATACGCCGTTGGACCTGGTGCTCGGTGCGCAGATCGGTGAGTTCAGCGGGCAGAGCCTGTTCGATGCATTCAACAGCGTGTGGAACGTCGACAGCCGTGCCGACCGGATGGGTATTCGGCTGTTGGGACCGGCGTTGCAATACCAAGGCAAACCGATGATTTCCGAGGGCATTCCATTGGGGGCTGTGCAAGTGCCGCCGGACGGCCAGCCGATCGTGCTGCTCAATGATCGGCAGACCATTGGCGGTTATCCGCGGTTGGGGGCATTGACGCCGTTGGCGCTGGCGCGATTGGCGCAGTGTTTGCCGGGGGCGCAGGTGCGGTTGCGGCCGGTGGTGCAGGAGGTGGCGCATCGCGAACAAGTCGAGTATTTGCGTCTGTTTTTGAACCATTAAAAAGCTTCGTCGGAACGCCGCCCGGAGCAAGCTCGCTCCCACAGGGATCTCATGTATTACAAAGATCAGCTGTGGGAGCGAGCCTGCTCGCGAAGGCGTCCAACCAGACACCCGAGATTATTTGGAAAGAAACCGCATCCCTTCCTCAAGCCCCCGCAACGTCAACGGATACATCTGGTCCTCAATCAAATCCCTGACGATATTGGTCGACGAGGTATAGCCCCAGGTATCTTTCGGGTAAGGGTTGATCCAGATGAGCTTCTTGTACTTCTCCTTGAACCGCTGCATCCACACGTAGCCGGCTTCTTCGTTCCAGTGCTCGACGCTGCCACCGGCCTGGGTGATTTCGTAGGGCGCCATGGCGGCGTCACCGATGAAGATCACTTTGTAATCGGCGCCGTATTTATGCAGCAAGTCCATGGTGGAGGTGCGTTCGGAGGTGCGACGCATGTTGTTCTTCCACACCGATTCATAAATGAAGTTGTGGAAGTAGAAGTACTCCAGGTGCTTGAACTCGGTCTTGCACGCCGAGAACAGCTCTTCGCAGATCTTCACGTGGGCGTCCATCGAACCGCCGATATCGAACAGCAGCAAGAGCTTGACGGTGTTGCGCCGTTCCGGACGCATCTGGATGTTCAGCAACCCGGCATCTTTCGCGGTGTGGTCGATGGTGCCATCGATATCGAGTTCTTCGGCTGCACCCTGGCGGGCAAACTTGCGCAAGCGACGCAGGGCGACCTTGATGTTGCGCGTGCCCAGCTCGACTGAATCGTCGAGGTTCTTGTACTCGCGCTGATCCCAGACTTTCACGGCCTTGCCCTGGCGCTTGCCGGCATCGCCGACCCGAATGCCTTCCGGGTTGAAACCGCCGGAACCGAACGGGCTGGTACCACCGGTGCCGATCCACTTGTTGCCACCGGCATGGCGTTCCTTCTGTTCTTCCAGGCGTTTCTTGAATTCTTCGATCAGCTTGTCGAGGCCACCGAGGGACTGGATCGCCGCCCGTTCCTCGTCGGTCAGGGAGCGTTCGAATTCCTTGCGTAGCCAGTCTTCCGGGATCAACGCCTGAAGATGATCATCGAGCTTTTCCAGACCATTGAAGTAGGCCCCGAAGGCCCGGTCGAACTTGTCGAAATGCTTTTCGTCCTTCACCAGGATCGCCCGGGACAGGTAATAGAACTCGTCCATGTCAGCGAAGGTAACGCGCTGCTTCAGCGCGTTGATCAGGTCCAGCAGCTCGCGCACCGAGACCGGTACCTTGGCTGCGCGCATTTCATTGAACAGATTGAGCAGCATGGCATTTGCCCCAGATGATCAACGACTACCGCGACGACTCATGAACGCCAGGCGCTCAAGCAATTGCACGTCCTGTTCGTTCTTCACCAGTGCACCTGCCAGCGGGGGGATGGCCTTGGTTGGGTCGCGTTCGCGCAGCACCGCTTCGCCGATGTTGTCGGCCATCAGCAGCTTCAGCCAATCCACCAACTCGGAGGTCGAAGGCTTCTTCTTCAGGCCCGGCACCTTGCGCACGTCGAAGAACACGTCCAGTGCTTCGCTGACCAGGTCTTTCTTGATGTCCGGGTAGTGCACGTCGACGATCCGCTGCATCGTGGTGCGATCAGGGAACGCGATGTAGTGGAAGAAGCAGCGGCGCAGGAAGGCGTCCGGCAGCTCTTTCTCGTTGTTGGAGGTGATGATAATGATCGGGCGCTTCTTGGCCTTGATGGTCTCGTCGATCTCGTAGACGTAGAACTCCATCTTGTCGAGTTCTTGCAACAGGTCGTTGGGGAACTCGATGTCGGCCTTGTCGATTTCGTCGATCAGCAGGATCACGCGCTCTTCGGACTCGAAAGCTTCCCAGAGCTTGCCTTTCTTCAGGTAGTTGCGAACGTCGTGGACCTTTTCCGTGCCCAGCTGCGAGTCGCGCAGGCGGCTGACCGCGTCGTACTCGTACAGCCCCTGGTGCGCCTTGGTGGTCGATTTGATGTGCCAGGTGATCAGCTTGGCGCCAAAGGAGTCGGCCAGTTGCTCGGCGAGCATGGTCTTGCCGGTGCCTGGTTCGCCCTTGACCAGCAGTGGCCGCTCCAGGGTGATGGCGGCGTTGACCGCCAGCTTAAGGTCATCGGTGGCGACGTAGGCCTGGGTGCCTTCGAACTTCATCTGCTAATCCTCGAACGGTAACGCCGGCCTGAGCGAGGCAGGGCGGGAATATAAATGGTCAGCCTCGACTATAACGCGACGCCCGGTCGACTGTGAACGCAGACGGCCTATTCAGTCTCTGAATGGAGCGTCACATCTTGACTCAGTATTGGCGGCAACGTTAACCGGCGTCCGGCTTGGGTTGTTCGTAGCGAGCATTGAATGCCTGAATGAAACCATTGCGTAAAATCTGCAAAAACGCCTGGAACGCGCTGATATCTTTTTGATGGACGTTTCCGCTTAGCTCGACACGGGTCGCAAACTGGTTCTTGCCCTGGTTTTTCAGTACGGTTTCGGTGCCGCCGACGAGCGCCTCCCAGATGGAACGAAAAATCCCCTTGTCCTTGTTTTCCACGTCCTGTTGCCAGTTGAACACGTCGACATCCCTGAGCAGCGGCTTGATATAGCCCGTCAATTTGGCTTTTTTGGCTTGGGCTTCGATCACGACGTCGCCATGGCCGGCATTGAAATCGAACTTGCCATAGGCTGAAGCGAAGTCGTTCATGCGTTTGAGCTGAATGTCCCGGGCTCGCATGCGAAACTCGAAGTCTTCGAAGTTACTCAGTGGATCGAAAGTGGCGGTGGTTTCCAGGGGGGCATGCCCCAGCAGCAGCGCCTTGCCATCGAATCGGGCATCGCGCTTGCCTTTGGAGTCGACCACGTTGGTGAGGTTGTAGATGTTCAGGTCGACCTTGGTGGCATTCAGGTTCACCGGTGGTTTGGAGTTGAAGTTGCGAAAGCTGATCTTGCCATCGTCGATTTTTACTTCGTTGAGGGTTATTGGCAGCAATTTACCCAGTTGGGCGCGCCAGTCGGTGCCTTCACCCGTTTGCGAGTTTTTCTTGTTGGCCCCGCCATCGACGAAGTTGACCTCAGGCTTGACGAACTTCACTTCGGCGACCACCGCGTGGTCATACCACAGCGAATGCCAGCTGACCGAAAGGTCGATCAATGGCGCGTTGACGAAGGGCACCGGCACCTTGCCCTCGACCTTGACGATTTTCAAACCGTTGATCTTGTAGGCTCCGCGCCACAGGGCCAGGTCCACGTCGGCGATCTCGCCGCGGTAGGCGCCCATGTTCGCCAACCTGTCATTGAGGTAGTCGCGCACCAGGTAGGGCAGGGCGAAGTGCAGGGCAACCAGCAGCACAACGAGGCCGGTGAAGCTCCACAATGGCCAGCGGTATCGACGTTTCATGGTGGTAATTCTCTGGCGTTCTAAAGCATTGACTACAGTCACCTCCGGACGTTCGACCTGACTGGACGCCTACGGGCAAGAGGCTTACCTTGGTGCCCTATTTCAATGCTGTCGTTAAGGACCCAGCCATGAGCCGTATCTACGCTGACAATGCCCATTCCATCGGTAATACGCCGTTGGTGCAGATCAACCGTATCGCGCCGCGCGGCGTCACCATCCTGGCCAAGATAGAGGGACGCAACCCCGGTTACTCGGTCAAGTGCCGGATCGGTGCCAACATGATCTGGGATGCCGAAAGCACAGGCAGGCTCAAGCCGGGCATGACCATTGTCGAGCCGACTTCCGGCAACACCGGCATCGGCCTGGCCTTCGTGGCCGCCGCGCGAGGCTATAAATTGATGCTGACCATGCCGGCCTCCATGAGCATCGAGCGCCGTAAGGTACTCAAGGCGCTGGGGGCGGAACTGGTGCTGACCGAGCCGGCCAAGGGCATGAAAGGTGCGATCGAAAAGGCCGGGGAAATAGTCGCCAGTGATCCGGCCCAATACTTCATGCCGGCGCAGTTCGACAACCCGGCCAACCCCGCCATCCACGAAAAGACCACCGGGCCCGAGATCTGGAACGATACCGACGGTGCGGTGGATGTATTGGTGGCGGGTGTCGGAACAGGCGGAACCATTACCGGCGTTTCGCGGTATATCAAGAATACCCAGGGCAAACCTATCGTCTCGGTGGCGGTGGAGCCCGCTGTATCACCGGTGATTTCACAAGCGTTGGCCGGTGAAGAAATCAAACCCAGCCCGCACAAGATCCAGGGCATCGGTGCCGGTTTTGTGCCGAAAAACCTCGACCTGTCGATCGTCGACCGGGTGGAACTGGTCACCGACGAGGAGTCCAAGGCCATGGCCCTGCGCTTGATGCAGGAAGAAGGCATTCTGTGCGGCATTTCCTGCGGCGCCGCGATGGCAGTGGCGGTGCGCCTGGCGGAGACCCCGGAAATGCAGGGCAAGACCATTGTCGTGATCCTTCCGGATTCCGGTGAACGTTACTTGTCGAGCATGCTGTTCAGCGATCTGTTCACCGAGCAGGAAAATCAGCAGTAACGGGCAGCGAAGCTTCAAACGGTGGAGAGGGGGCATCCCTTCTTCATCGAGTGTGAATGACGTCGATCAGCAAGCGTTCAGGCACGCTGTGTTAAGAAGTGATTTGTTACGCATTGCTTGACACTGTATCTCGGGTTCCGCGGGTTTTCCCCGTGATTGGTAGTGGTTATCATGCCTATGGCCGCGTCGAGGAATGGCGTTGCGCAGATGTCTATCGATCAAGGAGTTGTTGATGAGCGTTTCGATTGCCGCGAAAGCGTCGTTGTTGCTGCTGTTTCTGGGCAGTACCTACTATGTGCATTTGCGCGGCAAGGCGCGGTTGCCGGTCTTGCGTCAATTTGTCAACCACTCGGCCCTGTTTGCCCCCTACAACGCCATGATGTACCTGTTCTCCGGCGTGCCTTCAAAACCCTACCTGGACCGCAGCAAGTTTCCCGAGCTGGATGTGCTTAAGTACAACTGGGAAATTATCCGCGACGAAGCGATGCACCTGTTTGATGAGGGTTACATTCGCGCCGCGGAAAAAAACAACGACGCCGGGTTCGGTTCGTTTTTCAAGAAGGGCTGGAAGCGTTTTTACCTGAAGTGGTACGACAAACCCTTGCCTTCGGCCGAACTGCTGTGCCCGAAGACCGTGGCGCTGGTCAGTGCGATTCCCAACGTCAAGGGGGCCATGTTCGCCCTGCTGCCGGGGGGCAGCCATCTTAATCCGCACCGCGATCCATTCGCCGGCTCCCTGCGCTATCACCTGGGGTTGGCGACGCCCAATAGCGACGCTTGCCGCATCTACGTCGACGGTCAGGCCTACGCCTGGCGTGACGGTGAAGACGTGATGTTCGACGAAACCTATGTGCACTGGGTCAAGAACGAAACCGACAAGCCCCGGGTCATCCTGTTCTGCGACATCGAGCGCCCGCTCAGCAATCGCTTGATCACGGGAATCAACCGCTGGATCAGTGGCCTGCTGGGGCGCGCCACCGCGCCGCAGAACCTTGCGGATGAACGCGTAGGCGGGATTAACCAGGCCTATGCCTGGAGCAAGCGATTCAGCGACAGGTTCAGTGGGGCGATCAAGCAGTGGAAACGTCGTTATCCCAAGGCGTACCGGGTAATGCGGCCGGTATTGGCGATCGGTGTGCTGGCTTTGCTGGCTCATTGGCTGCTGGGCTGAACAACTGCTGGCCACAACGACAGGAAAAAAGATCGCCACCAGGCGATCTTTTTTTTATTTTTGGAAGCTTTGCTATATTACAAATGTCGCCCGTAAATGCCGTCAGGGCGCCCAGAGAGTATATGGAGCCGGTCGCAGAACTGGCGTGCGCTGAATGTTCAAAACCTAATTCAACCCTTGCGACAGCAGAATTGCCTTGGCCGTAACGCCATTGGGTTTTAACCGGGCTGCACGGTTTTCAAGCCTGCCGGTTTTGAAGGGGCAATGCGTCTTTGAGAACCTGGGCCCGATCCTCGCAACCTTACTGAAAAAGGTCTGAATCAATGACCATCCTGGTAACTGGCGGTGCAGGCTTCATTGGGGCAAACTTCGTATTGGACTGGCTGGCTCACTCCGACGAAACCGTAGTCAATCTGGACAAGCTGACCTATGCCGGCAACCTGGATAACCTCAGCAGCCTGACGGGCAATACGCAGCATGTATTCGTGCAAGGCGATATCGGCGACAGCGCCTTGGTCGAAGGCTTGCTCGAAGAGCACCGGCCCCGTGCCATTCTCAATTTTGCCGCCGAGTCGCATGTCGACCGCTCCATCCACGGGCCACAGGCATTCATCGACACCAACATCGTTGGCACATTTCGTTTGCTGGAAGCCGTACGCGCCTACGTAAAAGGGCTGGCGAGCGATTCGTTGCAGGCCTTTCGCTTCCTGCATGTGTCTACCGACGAAGTCTATGGTTCGCTGGCCAAGGACGAGGCGGCGTTCACCGAACGTCACGCGTATGAACCCAACAGTCCCTACTCGGCGAGCAAAGCCGCCAGCGATCACCTGGTGCGCGCCTATCATCACACCTATGGCCTGCCCGTACTGACCACCAACTGCTCGAACAACTATGGGCCATATCATTTCCCGGAAAAGTTGATTCCGTTGATGATCGTCAACGCGCTGGCCGGTGAGGCATTGCCGGTCTATGGCGATGGCCAGCAAATCCGCGACTGGTTGTACGTCAAGGACCACTGCAGCGCCATCCGCCGCGTGTTGGAGGCCGGCAGCGTGGGTGAGGTCTACAACGTCGGTGGCTGGAACGAAAAAACCAACCTGGAAATCGTGCACACCGTCTGCGCGCTGCTTGATGAGCTACGTCCGCGCGCGGACGGCCAGCCCTACCATGCACAAATCAGCTACGTGACCGATCGGCCAGGGCACGACCGTCGTTATGCCATCGATGCCCGCAAACTCGAACGTGAACTGGGCTGGAAGCCGGCAGAAACCTTTGAGACCGGCATTCGCAAAACCGTCCAGTGGTACCTGGACAACCAGGATTGGGTGCGCAATATCCAGTCCGGTGCCTACCGCGAATGGGTCGAGAAAAATTATGCCGGGCGCCGCGCATGAAGCTGCTCTTGCTCGGCAAGAACGGCCAGGTGGGGTGGGAGTTGCAACGCAGCCTTGCGCCCCTTGGAGAAGTGTTGGCGCTGGACTCCTCAAGCCAGGCGTACTGCGGTGACCTGAATGATTTGCCGGGGCTGGCCGCTACCGTGCAACGCTTCGCGCCGGACGTTATCGTTAACGCCGCGGCCTACACTGCGGTCGACAAGGCCGAAAGCGAATCGCAGCTGGCCTATCGGATCAATGCCGATGCGCCGGCAGTGCTGGCGCAAGAGGCGCTACGGCTCAAGGCTCTGCTGGTGCATTACTCCACCGATTATGTGTTCGCAGGGCTTGGCGACCAACCCTGGCAGGAAACTGATCCGGTAGCGCCATTGAGTGTCTATGGCGCCAGCAAGCTGGCCGGCGAACAGGCGATTGCCGCCAGCGGCTGTGCGCATCTGATCTTGCGAACCAGCTGGGTGTATTCCGCGCGGGGCAACAACTTTGCCACGACCATGCTGCGCCTGGCCCGTGAACGTGAAAGCCTGGCCGTGATCGATGACCAGTTCGGGGCGCCAACCGGTGCCGAATTGCTGGCGGATGTGACCGCCCATGTCATCCGCAGTGTACTGGCCGACCCGCAATTGGGCGGGATCTATCACCTTGCCGCCACTGGCGAAACCACCTGGTGTCGCTATGCTCGATTTGTACTAGAACAAGCCGAGCGCGCAGGCATGAATCTCAAGGTAACCCCGGCAATGGTCGAGGCGATCGGCACCGAGGCGTACCCGACGCCGGCACGACGCCCAGGCAACTCCCGACTCGATACGCGAAAACTGCAAAAGGCCTTTGCGCTGAGCTTGCCTGACTGGAAAGTCGGCGTGACACGGATGCTCGCAGAAATACTGGAGAAATGAATATGCTCAATCGTAAAGGCATCATCCTTGCCGGCGGCTCCGGTACACGTCTGCATCCGGCGACACTGTCCATCTCCAAGCAGCTGCTGCCGGTTTACGACAAGCCGATGATCTACTACCCACTGAGCACCCTGATGCTGGCGGGTATCCGCGATATCCTGATCATTTCCACACCCCAGGACACGCCGCGTTTCGAGCAGCTGCTGGGGGATGGCGCCCGTTGGGGCCTGAACATTACCTATGCCGTGCAGCCTTCGCCCGATGGCCTGGCGCAGGCATTCATCATCGGCGAAGACTTTATCGGCAACGACCCCAGCGCCCTGGTCCTGGGCGACAACATCTATCACGGCCACGACTTCATCAACATCCTGCAAAGTGCCATGGCGCGCCAGTCCGGGGCGAGTGTCTTTGCCTATCACGTCAATGACCCGGAGCGTTACGGCGTGGTCGAGTTCGACGGCCAGGGCAAGGCGATCAGCCTGGAAGAAAAGCCACTCAAGCCCAAGTCGAACTTTGCGGTCACCGGCTTGTATTTCTATGACCAGGACGTGGTCGAGATGGCAAAGAGCATCAAGCCATCGGCGCGTGGCGAGCTGGAAATCACCGATATCAACAGTCTTTACCTGGACCAGGGCAACCTGTCGGTAGAAATCATGGGGCGCGGTTATGCCTGGCTGGATACCGGGACTCACGACTCACTGCTCGATGCCAGTCTGTTCATTGCCACGCTCGAACGTCGCCAGGGCCTTAAAGTCGCGTGCCCTGAAGAAATTGCCTTCCGGCAGAAATGGATCGATGCCGATCAGTTGCAAAGACTGGCGGCCCCCTTGGCGAAAAATGGTTACGGCCAGTACCTCAACCGTCTTTTGCAAGCGGGTTGATGCCTGTCACGCCTTCCAATGCATTGCCAAGGGTGTCGAGCTCTGGGTATAGTCAACACAAGCAGGTCCTCATGACCTGCTTTCTTAATCCCTCGAAAAAGATCAGCCCAATGCCTGCATCCCTCATCAACGCGGTAGTCGATTCAGCGGTCAACGCTGGCGTCGTGCCGTGCGGGAACCAGCAGCCTGTGCAGATCAGTCATTACCCTCCACCTGTCAGTAGCACGTCGGTGTGCGCAGTCGTAGCGCCGCCGGGTGTTGGCATTTCGGGCTGATCAGCGTTTTCTGCTGTTTCCCTGCCCGCCTGCAAATACGCCCGTAAAAAAACTACTGGATTTCAGCTTCGGCTGAGTTGGCTTCTTGCCTGACTACAGGTGGTATTTCATGTTTGTCCTTTCAAAAAAGTCCGCGCTCGCGGCGGCTTCCACGAGCCTGTTCGTTCTGCTGTGGAGCAGCGGGGCGATCTTCTCCAAGTGGGGGTTGGCCCATGCGTCACCCTTTGCCTTTCTGTTGATTCGCTTCGTCATCGCCTTGTGCGGCCTGGTGTTGTTGATGCCGTTGCTCAAGTTGAAGTTGCCCAAGGGCGGCCGGGCGATGCGCTATGCGATGGCCACCGGTATGGTGTTACTGGGGGCGTACCAGATTTTTTATCTGCTGGCGCTCGACCTCAAGGTCACGCCCGGTGTGATGGCGACCATCATGGGCGTGCAACCGATTCTCACGGTGGTGCTCATGGAGCGTCAGCGCTCAGCCAGCCGAATGTTCGGCCTGTCGCTGGGCTTGACCGGCTTGATCATGGTGGTCTATCAGGGGATCGGCCTGGCCGGCATGTCGCTGGCCGGGATGCTGTTCGGCCTGCTCGCGCTGGCAAGCATGACCATGGGTTCGATCATGCAGAAACGCATCACCGACAATCCCCTCGGCACGCTGCCGGTGCAGTACCTGGCGGGGCTGTTGCTTTGCGGGATTTTCGTGCCGTTCCAGCCCTTTCATTTCGAACACGGTAGCGGTTTCATCGTGCCCGTGTTGTGGATGGGCCTGGTGGTGTCGGTGCTGGCGACCTTGTTGCTGTACCGCTTGATCGCCCGGGGCAATCTGGTGAATGTCACCAGCCTGTTCTATCTGGTACCCGCGGTGACGGCCGTGATGGATTACCTGATTTTCGGCAATCGACTGGCGATGTTGAGCATCCTCGGCATGTTGCTGATTATCGTCGGCCTGGTGTTCGTGTTCCGTAAAGCCGCGTAAACCATTTCCCTGTAGGGGCCTTTTCATTTGCTCAGCGCATGTTCGGCGCGCACCGAGTTCATGAACGCCTGCATCGCCGACGACTGAATGCGATGGCGACGGGTAATCAGCCCGTACGGCGGCAAGCGTGCTTCGAACTTGATCGGTAATACCGCCAGCAGGTCACGACCAGGATAATCCTCGACCACCGACACCGGCGTGACGCCGAGCATATCGGTTTGCTGAATCAATGAGAGCAAGGTCATGATCGAGGTGGTTTCGACGATGCTGCTGGGGATATCGACCCGCGCATTATGGAACACCTGGTTGATGATCGCGCGCATCGGGCTGGGTTGCTGTTGCAGCACCCAGGTCATGTTCTGCAGTTCTGCCCAACCCAGTTGCTTCTCCTTCGCCAGCGGATTCTGCGCACCGGCAATCACACACAGGGCTTCTTCACCCAGGCTGTCGAACAGCAGTTCTTCGGCCCGTGCTCCGGGCGGAATTCTTCCCAGGACAATGTCCAGTTGATCCTGCAGCAGCGCCTGCACCAGCACGTCGCTGGTATCGACCTGGATGCTCATGGACAAGCGTGGATGGCTTTGCTTCAAGGTCGCGATGGTGCGGGTCAACAGCCCCGAGGCCAGCGCCGGAATCGCGCCAACGGCGACTCGCCCCAGGTTGCCAGATTGCAGGGCAACCAGTTCTTCGCGCATGCCGCTGAGTTCGGCGAAGACCATGCGCGCGTAGTAGATGACAGTTTCCCCGAACGGGGTCGAGCGCATGCCCCGAGGCAGGCGTTCAAAGAGTTCGACGCCGAGCAGATCCTCAGCCTCGTGCAGCATCTTGGTCGCCGCTGGCTGAGTCATGCCGATGTGGTCGGCGGCACGGCGCAAAGAGCCGAATTCCTCCAGCGCCAGCATCAGCCGCAGCTGGCGCAGACGCAGTCGACTGTGGATTACATTGGCATCAGGAATTCGGGACATGGGCCGTACTCGCGAACAAAACTGTGGCAAGCCTGACAACAAATGTCAGGCGTTGCCAGCATTGCAGTGTCACAGCACCGATTTTGCCTTGGCGACCTGGGGTTTGCGCAGGCCCATCAGGGTTTGCAGCGCCTTGGAAATCAACGGCCAGAACAGCATCAACAACGCCGCCGTGGTCAGGCTACCCACCAATGGGTTGGACCAGAAAATCCCCAGGTGCCCGTCAGAGAACAGCATCGACTGACGGAAAGCATCTTCAGCCTTGTCGCCCAGCACGGCCGCCAATACCAGCGGCGCGATCGGGTAGCCAAGTTTCTTGAACAGATATCCCAGCGCGCCGAACCCGAGCATCAGCACCACGTCGAAGAACGAGTTGTGCACCGAGTAGGCACCGATGGCGCAGACCATGATGATGATCGGCGCGATGATCGAGAACGGAATGCGCAGGATCGAGGCGAACAGCGGCACGGTGGCCAACACCACGATCAGGCTCACCACGTTGCCCAGGTACATGCTGGCGATCAGGCCCCAAACGAAGTCATGCTGCTCGACAAATAGCGTTGGCCCAGGGTGCAGGCCCCAGATCATCAAACCGCCGAGCATCACCGCAGCGGTGGCTGAACCGGGAATACCCAGGGTCAGCATCGGCAGCAAGGCACTGGTGCCGGCCGCGTGGTCGGCGGTTTCCGGAGCGATCACGCCTTCGAGTTCACCCTTGCCAAAGTTGTCGCGGTTTTTCGAAAAGCGACGCGCCAGGCTATAGCTCATGAACGATGCGGCGGTCGGGCCGCCCGGCGTAATGCCCATCCAGCAACCGACCAGGGTGCTGCGCACAATGGTCCACCAGTAGCGCGGCAGCTTGGCCCAGGTGCGCAGGATCACCATCGGGGTAATGCGCGCATGTTCGCCGCGGAACACCAGGCCTTCTTCCACTGTGCAGAGGATTTCGCCGATGCCGAACAGGCCGATCACCGCCACTTCGAAGCTGATGCCGGTCATCAGGATCGGTTGGTCAAAGGTCAACCGCAGGTTGCCGGACACAGTATCCATGCCGACCGCCGCCATGGCGAAACCGATCATCATCGCCACCACGGTCTTCAGCGGCGGGTTCTTGCTCATGCCGATGAAAGTGCAGAACGCCAACAGGTACACCGCGAAGAACTCCGGCGAACTGAACGACATGGCGAAGGCGGCGATTTTGGTCGACAGGAACGTCAGCAACAACACTCCGGCCAGCGCACCAATCAGCGCCGAGCTGAACGCGGCGGTCAGGGCTTCAGCGGCGCGACCTTCGCGGGCCATCGGGTAGCCGTCGAACGTCGTCGCCACCGATGAGGGTTCACCGGGGATGTTGAACAGGATCGAGGTGATCGAGCCGCCAAACAGCGCGCCCCAATACATGCACGACAGCAGGATGATTGCCGACACCGGCGACATGGTGAACGTCAGCGGCAGCAACAGTGCCACGCCGTTGGGGGCGCCGAGGCCGGGCAACACACCGACCAGGATGCCCAGCAGCACGCCGATCACCATCAGGCCGATGTGGCCCGGGGTCAGGATCAGGTTCATGCCTTGCAACAGGGAATCGAATTCGCTCATTTGAAGTTTCTCCCGGCCAGGGCAATCCAGTCGCCCAACGGGCCTGCATCCAGCGGGACCTTGAACCACAGCGCGAAAATCAGGTAGCTGGCCAGGACCGCGCCGAGGGATACCGTGGCGATCATCCATTTTCCGTAAGGCTTGGCGCGGACCCTGTCACGCCACATGAACCAGGCGATGAAGCATGCCGAGGCGACGTAGATGCCGGTCAGTGGCATGGCAGCGACGAACAACGCAATCGGGATGAATACCGACAGCACTTGCCTGAATGCACTGCGACTGACAAATGCGATGCTCAGCGCTTGCCAGCGCACCACGGTCAACACGCCGTTGGCCACGCTCGCGGCGCTCAGCATCAAGCCGATGTAGAAGGGGAAGTAACCAGGCTCGGGGCCGGCATCACCCCAGCCGATACCTTGTTCGACGCTGCCGAACATCACCACTACGCCGATCAGCGCGGTGAAGAGTGTCAGGCCGAGTTCGACCCAACGGGTGCCGACCAGCGCGGGTGAATCCGAAGAATGGGACATGCAGACACCTCCAGCAAATGACGGCCGCCCGCAGGCGAGCGGCCGCGACAACGTCAGTTTTTCAACCAGCCGGCTTCTTTGAATACCGGGGTGACGCGGGCGGTGTCTTTTTCGATGTAGGCAGTCAGCGGCTCGCCCTCGAGGAAGGTCGGCACCAGGGCGTTCTGCTTGACGTAGGCCTTGAACTCCGGCGTCTCGGTGACTTTACGCATCAGCTCGACATAGAACGCACGTTGCTCGGCGGAAACGTCGCCGGGCATGAACACGGTGCGCGGGAAGCGGTATTGATCGATGCCCAGGCCTTGCTCGTGACAGGTCGGCACATCGGCCCAGGATTTATCACCGGCGACTTTCTCGGTGTAGCTCATGCGTTCCTTGCTGAAGACACAGAGCGGTTCGACCTGATCGCCACGCCATTGGCTGATGCTTTCGCTGGGGTTGTTGACGTTGGCGGCGATGTGTTTGCCAGCCAGTTGGGTGGCGGCTTCGCTGCCGCTCTTGAACGGGATGTACACCAGTTTGCTGTTGTTGGTCTGGTTCAGCAGCAGGGTCAGGGTCTGGTCGACGTCCTTGGACTGGCTGCCACCCATGCGCAGGTTCGACGGGTCAGCCTTGACCGCTTCGTAGAAGCTTTTCGCATCCTTCCACGGTGCGCCTTTGTAGCTCCAGAGAATGAAGTCATCCTCGGCCACGGCGGCAATCGGCGTCAGCTCCTGCCATTGATAGCCGAGCTTGGACACCAGCGGCAACAGGTAGATGTTGTTGGTGCCGATCACCAGTTTCTCGGCATCGCCCTTGTTCATCTTCATGTCGAGAAAGGCTTCGGCGCCATTGCCGCCGCCCTTGTTGAGGACGATGGTATTAACGTCGAGCAGTTTATGCGTGGTGATGATCGACTGGATCAGGCGACCGAGTTGGTCGGTACCGCCACCGGGGCCACCGGCGACAATGATTTCGACGTTCTTGTCCGGTTGCCAGGCGTGGGCCAGGGCGGGGAGGGCGCCCGCGGCGACCAGGGTGCAGCCAAGAAACAGACGGGATGTGCGACGGACGAATGCATTTCGCATGATGGAAGAGCCTCGTTTTTGTAGTTGTTATGAGTGACTTGTTGGCGTTCGAAAGCTGCAAGCCTGGCCAGAGTGTGGGAAGACGCCGTCGCCGCGTCTAGTCAAAACAATACATACACCGATAGCCTGGGGTTATAGCGCTGCAAACGAACGGGGATTTCTGTAGGAGCGAGCCTGCTCGCGATGGACTCAAGAGCGCCACGTTTATTCAGGAAACACGCGTTTTTGTCGAAGACCACCGCGAGCAGGCTCGCTCCTACAGAAAAATGCATGCGTGCGTTGAAAGCCCATTGAAAGCATGGCATGCCATAACCCGAAGCTATCGCCTGATTTCAAGTTTTGATTAGACGGTTATCACCGGGCCTTCGATAGTGCCCACAGGTCGCCACGACGCGACACGCTTGAATCCACAAAAATAATAAATCGAGGTACGCACCATGGCTCGTCCCAGTGCTTCCCTGCATCTGCCCACGGCAGATGCGATCCCGCAGGCCGGCGCCGCGAAAGCCAGCAATGTGCGTTGGCGGATCTTCGCGATCATCTTTGCGCTGACCATGGTCAATCTGATTGATCGGGTGTCGCTGTCCATTGCCATGCCGACCATCGCCCATGAATTTTCCCTCACGCCAAGCATGCAGGGTTTGATCCTCAGCAGCTTCTTCTGGGCCTACGCGCTGTTGCAGATTCCCGGCGGCTGGTTGATCGACCGCTTTGGACCGCATCGGGTCATCAGCTGGTCCACCGGGTTGTGGGGCACGTTCCAGGTGCTGGCGGCGTTCGCCACTGGCGGCTTGTCGTTGTTGTTTGCCCGTGTGGCCCTGGGGGCCTCGGAAGCGCCGTTGTTTCCGTCCGGCGGCAAGCTGATCTGCTCATGGCTGGCGCCCAGCGAGCGCAGCCGCGGTGCGGTGTTGATGGACAGCGGCAGCCCGTTGGGCGTTGCGCTCGGCGGGTTGATCATTGCCTATCTGATCGCTTCGCTGGACTCCTGGCGCCTGGCCTTCGTGATCGCCGGTGTGGCGACCCTGTTGCTGGCCTGGCTGGCGCGGCGTTATCTGCGTGATGACCCGAACAGCCACCCACAGGTCAATGCCCTGGAACTGGAAAAAATCAACGCCGGGCGCGCCACGCCGGCCGCCGAAGCCACCCGGGCACCGGTCAAGGGCCTGGGCATCGCCGCTCGTTCCCTGAGCGGATTGCTGATCGGTCGTGCCAGTTGGGCGATGGTGTATTTCGGCCTGTTGACCTGGGGGCCGAGCTATCTGGCGCAAGCCCGGGGTTTTGATATCAAGGGCATTGGCGCGGCGACCTTCGTGATTTTCGTCTGCGGCGCATTGGGTTCGTTGACCGGTGGTTTCCTCTGCGACGGCTTGATCCGCAAGGGCGTGCGGCGCGGCGTGGCGGTCAAGAGCCTGCTGGCGTTTTCCGGCCTGGTGGCCCTCGGCGCGTTCCTGCTGTTGCCGACCCTGAGCGATCCTTTTGCGGCCGTGGCGCTGTTGGCCATGACCGCGTTTTTCCTGATGTGGGGCAGCCTCTATTGGAGCTTCCCGGCGTTGCTGGCAGCACCGGCGCGGGTCGGCTTGATCGGTGGCGTGATGAACATGGCCGGCAGCACCGGCGGTATCGCGGTGCCGATCCTGGTGGGGGTGATACTGCAAATGAGCGGTGGCTTCGCCCCTGTGCTCGGGTTTTTCGCCGCGTGCTCGGCTGTGTTTGTGCTGGCGACTTTGTTCATCAGTCTCGACGAGGTGCGTTATGGCTGAGCGTTGGAATGGACCGATCATCGATGCCCATCATCACTTCTGGGACCCAACGATCAACGACCATCCGTGGCTGGCGCCCGAAGCCAACATTGCGTTTCGCTACGGTGACTACAGCGCGATCAAGCGCCGCTATTTTCCCGAGGATTACTTCGCCGATGCCGGTGAGCATCGGGTGGTGCAAACGGTGTATGTCGAGACCGAATGGAACCCCCAGGACCCGATTGGCGAAACCCGGTTCATCGAACAACTGGCCGCCCGTTACGGGGTGCCGAATGCGATCGTCGCGCAAGCCTGGCTCGACCACCCGGACGCCATTGCGGTGCTGGCCGAGCAGGCCACCTACAAGTGCGTACGCAGCGTGCGGCACAAACCGGGCGGGCCGATGTCACCCGAACAGTTCGGGCGGGTGCGCAGCCTGATGAGCGACGAGCACTGGCGGCGCAGTTACGCCGCATTGGAGGGGCTGGGCCTGCACTTTGATTTGCAGACGCCCTGGTGGAACCTGCCCGAGGCCGAACGGCTGGCCCGGGACTTCCCCGGCATCACCCTGATTCTCAATCACGCCGGGTTGCCCAACGATCGCAGCGCCGAAGGCTTGGCGGGATGGCGAGCAGCGATGGCGCGGTTGGCGCAGTGGCCGAACGTGCAGGTCAAGATCTCTGGCCTGGGCCAGGCGGGCCGGGCGTGGCGCACCATCGACAACGCCTGGATCGTGCGCGAAATCATCGCGATGTTCGGCACCCGACGAGCGATGTTTGCCAGCAATTTTCCGGTGGACAGCCTGTGCGGCTCGTTCGACGACATCTACAGCGGTTTCAAATCCATCGTCGCCGATCTGCCAGTGGCCGATCAGGAGCGACTGTTCTACAGCAACGCGCAGCGCATCTACCGCTGCGAACCTTGCGCCATTGACCGGGCGCTGCCTGAATCCTTGAGGAGTGAAGCATGAACAAGACAACCATCGCGATGGTCCTGGGTGACCCGGCGGGCATCGGCCCGGAACTGATCGCACGCTTGCTCGCTGAGCCCGATGTGTGCGGCCAGGCCAACGTGATCCTGATTGCCGACGAAGCGGAAATGCGTCGCGGCATGCGCATCGCCGGCGTGGAGTTTCCCTATCGTCGGGTGGAGTCTTTGGAGCAGCTGTCTTTTGTTGATGACACGCCGTTGTTCTTCGATTTTCGCGGCGACACCTTCGGTGAATTTCCGCGCAGCGAGGCCAGCGTCATTGGCGGTCGCTACAGCCTCGACACGTTGGAAAAAGCGCTGCGCCTGACCGAGGCCGGGACCACCGACGCAATATTGTTCGGGCCGTTGAACAAGACCTCGCTGCACATGGCCGGCATGGCCCACAACGATGAGCTGCACTGGTTCGCCGAGCTGCTGGATTTCCACGGGCCATTCTGCGAGTTCAACGTGCTCGACAATCTCTGGACTTCTCGGGTGACCTCTCACGTCGCGTTGGCTGAAGTGCCGGGGTTGCTCAGCCAGGAGCGGGTGGTGGAAGCGATTCAGTTGATCGACACCGCCCTCAAGCGCAACGGCCTGGAAAAACCGCGCATCGGCGTCTGCGGTTTGAACCCGCACAACGGCGACAACGGCTCGTTCGGCCGTGAAGAACTGGACATCATCGGCCCAGCGGTGCGCAAGGCCCAGGCGCTTGGAATCGCGGCGGAAGGACCGTACCCGGGCGACACGATTTTCCTCAAGGTCCAGGGCGACGCCAGCGCCTTTGACGCGGTCGTGACGATGTATCACGACCAAGGGCAGATCGCGATCAAGTTGATGGGCTTCTCCCGTGGCGTCACGGTTCAGGGTGGCCTGCCCATTCCCATCACCACACCGGCCCACGGCACCGCGTTCGATATCGCGGGGCAGGGCAAGGCGAATGTCGGCGCGACTCGCCAGGCATTCGAGATTGCTTGCCGGATGGGGGGCAACAGCTACTAAAAGGGCAAGATCAAAAGATCGCAGCCTTCGGCAGCTCCTACAGGGGATGGCATACATCCTGTAGGAGCTGCCGAAGGCTGCGATCTTTTTGTTTTTGGTCTGATAACTCGATCTACCTGATAACCGCTTTTTCCTATCACCCCAGGTTATCGCCGGATACGCATAAGTGATTATCCGCAGCCCCTTGGCGCTGGCTAAAGTCGCTCCATCGAATGCGCACAACCGCTCTCCAGCGGCTCTACGCAACGACACAACAATGACAAGAAGCCGGCAGCGCAAGGAATCTGTATTCATGAAAATCAAAGCGATCCGTACCCGCGTTTTCGAGTGGAAAGGCAAAGTCGTCCCACCTCAAGCGCACTTCTGCACCAACGCCAGCGACATCCTGTTCGAGCGCGGCGACGCCATGGGCTCGTTCCGTTTTCATGGCTGGCTGGTGGTGGAAGTCGAGACCGACACCGGTCTTGTCGGCATCGGCAACTGCGCCCTGGCGCCACGGGTGGCCAAGGAAATCATCGACACCTACCTGGCACCCATCGCGATTGGCGAAGACCCGTTCGACAACGAATACATCTGGCAGAAGATGTACCGCCAGAGCCACGCCTGGGGCCGCAAAGGCATCGGCATGGCGGCCATCTCGGCGATTGATATCGCCATCTGGGACATCATGGGCAAGGCGGTCAACAAGCCGGTGTTCAAGCTGCTCGGCGGCCGCACCAAGGAAAAGATCTGGACCTACGCCTCCAAGCTCTACGCTAACGACAACCTCGACCTGTTCCTGGAAGAAGCCCAGGGCTATCTGAACCAAGGCTTCACCGCGCTGAAAATGCGCTTCGGCTACGGCCCGAAAGACGGCCCGGCGGGCATGCGCAAGAACATCGAACAAGTGCGCGCCTTGCGTAACCTGGCCGGTCCCGACGTCGACATCATGCTCGAATGCTACATGGGCTGGACCCTCGAATATGCCCGTCGCATGTTGCCGAAACTGGCCGAGTTCGAGCCGCGCTGGCTGGAAGAGCCGGTGATCGCCGATGACATCGAAGGCTACATCGAGCTGAAAAAAATGGGGATCATGCCGATCTCCGGCGGTGAGCACGAATTCACGTCCTACGGCTTCAAGGACCTGCTCGAGCGTCGCGCCGTCGACGTGATCCAGTACGACACCAACCGAGTCGGCGGCATCACCGCAGCGCGCAAGATCAACGCCATGGCCGAAGCCTGGTCAGTACCGGTCATCCCGCACGCCGGGCAGATGCACAACTATCACCTGACCATGTCCACCACCGCCTCGCCGATGGCCGAGTTCTTCCCGGTGTTCGACGTCGAGGTCGGCAACGAACTCTTCTACTACGTGTTCAAGGGCGAGCCGCAACCGGTCAACGGCTATATCCAGCTCGACGACAACAAGCCGGGTCTTGGCCTGGAAATCTCCGATGAGTACCTGAGCGACTTCAACATCATCGAGTGACCCCACGACCTACCGGAGGACGACATGCGCCTGATTCAATTCGAAAACACGGCCGGTGAACGCCAGGTCGGGCTGGTCGACGGGGCACAAGTGCAGGTGCTCCAAGGCACCCGCAGCACCCGCGAACTGGCACTCGCGGCGATCCACGCCAAACGCAGCCTGGCAGAAGAAGTCGCTTTGCGCGGCACCGCGCCGGGCCCGGACTACGCACAGCTGTTGGGCCAAGGCCAGGTCCTGCCACCACTGGACCACGAAGACCCCGCCCATTGCCTGATCAGCGGCACCGGCCTGACCCACCTGGGCAGCGCCTCGACGCGGGACAAGATGCACCAGCAGGAGGGCGCCGTCGAAGCCGGCATGACCGACACCATGCGCATGTTCAAATGGGGCCTGGAGGGCGGCAAGCCAGCGGCCGGACAGGTCGGTGCGCAGCCGGAATGGTTCTACAAGGGCGACGGCAGCATCGTCGTGCGCCCTGGTGCGGACTTCCCGGTGCCGCCCTTCGCCGAAGACGCCGGTGAAGAACCGGAGCTGACCGGGCTCTACGTGATCGGCGACGACGGCCAGCCGTATCGCGTCGGTTATGCCTTGGGCAATGAGTTCTCCGACCATGTCATGGAACGGCGTAACTACCTGTACCTCGCCCATTCGAAATTGCGCTGCTGCTCCTACGGACCCGAGTTGCGCGTCGGTGAATTGCCCAGGCACCTGGTCGGCACCAGCCGCATCAAGCGCAATGGCGAAACGATCTGGGAAAAGGAATTTCTCAGCGGCGAAGACAACATGTGCCACAGCCTGGCCAACCTCGAGTTCCACCACTTCAAGTACGCACAATTCTTGCGGCCCGGTGACGTTCATGTGCACTACTTCGGCACCGCCACACTGTCGTTTGCCGACAGCATCAAGACCCAGCCGGGCGATCGCTTCCAGATCAGCCTCGATGAGTTCGGTGCGCCACTGGTGAACGGCATCGGCGAAAGTGCCCAGCCGTTGCCTATCGGTCAGGTGCGCACACTCTGACTTCTGTAGGAGCCGCCCGCAGCAAGCCGGCTCCTACAGGTCTGCCATTGATCAAGGAACTCACATGACTCAATTTCTTGGCCACAACTACATCGGCGGCCGCCGCAGCGCCAACGGCACCTTGCAACTGCAAAGTCTCGACGCGACCACCGGCGAGCCGTTGCCCGGCACCTTCTTTCAGGCGTCCGAAGCCGAAGTGGATGCCGCCGCCAAAGCCGCCGCGGCGGCGTACCCGATCTACCGCAACCTGAGCGCGGAAAAACGCGCGACCTTCCTCGACGCCATCGCCGATGAAATCGATGCGCTGGGCGAGGATTTCGTTCCCACCGTTTGCCGCGAAACCGCGTTGCCGGCCGGGCGTATCCAGGGCGAACGCGGTCGCACCAGCGGCCAGTTGCGCTTGTTCGCCAGGGTGCTGCGTCGCGGTGATTTCTACGGCGCACGCATCGATCGGGCGCTGCCGGAGCGCCAGCCATTGCCGCGCCCGGATCTGCGTCAGTACCGCATCGCCCTGGGGCCGGTGGCCGTGTTCGGCGCGAGCAACTTTCCGTTGGCGTTCTCCACGGCGGGTGGCGATACCGCCTCGGCCCTGGCCGCCGGTTGCCCGGTGGTGTTCAAGGCCCACAGCGGGCACATGGCAACCGCCGAATGGGTGGCGGACGCGATCATCCGCGCCGCCGAACGCACGCAAATGCCGGCCGGGGTTTTCAACATGATTTATGGCGGTGGCGTCGGTGAGTGGCTGGTCAAGCACCCGGCGATCCAGGCCGTGGGTTTCACCGGTTCGCTCAAAGGTGGCAATGCCTTGAGCCACATGGCCGCGACCCGACCACAGCCGATTCCGGTGTTCGCCGAGATGTCGAGCATCAACCCGGTGTTCCTGCTGCCCGAGGCGCTGGCGGTGCGCGGCGAGCAGATCGCGGCGCAACTCGCCGGCTCGGTGACCCTGGGCTGTGGTCAGTTCTGTACCAATCCAGGGCTGGTCATCGGCCTGCGTTCGCCGCAGTTCAGCAGCTTTCTCGAAATTTTTTGCGCGAGCATGAACCAGCAACCTGCGCAAACCATGCTCAATGCCGCAGGGCTGGACAGCTACAGCCGAGGTTTGGGTGAACTGCACGAACATCCGGGGCTGACTCATCTGGCGGGCAAGCCGCAACAGGGCAATCAGGCGCAGCCGCAAGTGTTCAAGGCCGATGTCAGCCTGTTGCTCAAGGGCGATGAGTTGCTTCAGGAAGAAGTATTCGGGCCGACCACCATCGTCATCGAAGTCGAGGACCGCGCGCAGTTGGCGGCGGCGCTACAGGGCCTGCGCGGGCAGTTGACGGCGAGCTTGATCGGCGAGCCTGACGAGTTGCTGCAGTACCGCTGGCTGGCGGAGATTTTGCAGGAAAAGGTCGGGCGGATTCTGCTCAATGGCTATCCGACCGGCGTCGAGGTGTGCGAAGCGATGGTGCATGGCGGGCCGTATCCGGCGACGTCCGACTCGCGCGGCACCTCGGTCGGCACCCTGGCCATCGACCGCTTCCTGCGCCCGGTGTGCTTCCAGAACTACCCGGACGCGTTGCTGCCCGAGGCGTTGCAGAACGCTAATCCGCTGGGGATTCGGCGGTTGGTGGATGGGGAGGTGAGTTCGTTGGCGTTGTGATTTCCCCCTGTAGGAGCTGCCGCAGGCTGCGATCTTTCGATTTTGCTTTTAAAAACAAGATCAAAAGATCGCAGCCTGCGGCAGCTCCTACAATCATCGTCGCAGCAACTTACCTGGTCCTGGCCGGCTTCAACACCAGCCACAACGCCGCCGCAATCAACACCCCGCCATAGACATGCGCCATCGACAATGGCTCATCCAGTAACAGCGCCCCCCACAATACGCCGAACGGCGGGATCAGGAAGGTCGTGGTCATCGACCTCACCGGCCCGATTGAACTGAGCAAGCGGAAGTAAACGATGTACGCAAGCGCGGTACACACCAGCCCCAATCCCAGCAGCGACAACCAGACACTCCAGCCGCCCCAGCTTGCCGGCGGTTGGCTGATCACGCTGTAGCCGAACAACGGCAACAGGAACAGCGTGGCGCCGAGCATGCTGCCCAGCGCAGACAAACGGCTGTCGAGGCCGCCGGCCTGATCCAGCCAGCGGCGGGCGAGGAATCCGGCGAAACCATAACAGGTGGTGGCGAGCAGGCAGGCGAGGGCGCCCATTAGCAACTGCAGGTCGAATGCGACCGGGCCTGCGCGGGTCAGCACACCAACGCCAAGCAATCCAAGCAATACCCCGCCGAGCTTGGCGGCGGTGAGTCTCTCATGAAAAAACAGCCCACCGATCAAAACGCCCATCAGTGGTGTGGTGGCGTTGAAAATCGCCGAGTACCCGGCCGGCAGCACCTGGGCAGCCACGGAATACAGAGTTGCTGGAATCCCGGAGTTGATCACCCCGAGCAGCATCACAGTCTTGAGCTTGCCTTTGAAATCCCAGCTGATGCGCATCAGCCCGAGGATCAGCAACAAGCCGGTAGCGGCAATCGACACGCGGAAAAAGGCCGTAGGGATCGTGCCAATCACCGGGGCGATGATGCGCATGAACAGAAAGCTCGCACCCCAGATGGCCGCCAGTGACAGTAAACGGACTATATCGACGGGGTTCACGCTGCTCTCCTTCCTTGATCGGGACGAGAGTGTTGCCGAGCGGCTGATCCATGGCAACCGGAAAACGGGCAAATAACCCGCGCGCAAAATTACACTTCTCCTGCACCCGCTTCACTGGCTAAGCTCAGGGCTCACGAATTCCCGCAGAGGTCTCACCATGCCGCAGCAATGGCCAGCCGCCGACATCGCCCGCCTGATCCTCGATGGCTTTGACGATTACCGCGAGCATTTTCGCCAGATCACCGACGGCGCCCGGGCCCGCTTCGAGCAAGCCAGGTGGCAGGAGACGCAGTCGGCGTCGGCGGCGCGGATCAATCTCTACGAAGAAAAAGTCAGTGAGACAGTGGCACGATTGCACACCGCCTTTGACACCGACACGCTGGACGTCAGTTGCTGGCCGCTGGTCAAGAGCGCGTACATCACCTTGATCGACCTGCGCTTCGACGATGAATTGTCCGAGACCTGGTACAACTCGATTTTCTGCGGCCTGTTCAGCCATGACCTGATCAGCGACGGCTGCATGTTCATCCACACCACACGGCCGAGCCTGCGCCGGGCTCGCGCCGCGCAAACCCGCACCTACAAGCCCCAAGGCCAGCTGGCGGGCATGCTGGCGAGCATCTTCGCCGATTATCGCTTCAGCGAGGACTACGCCGACCTGCCCGGCGACCTGCGCCGCCTTGAAGCGCAACTGCGCGAGAACCTGCCCGATTGGGTGTGCAAGGACCCTGAACTGAGCGTCGAACTGTTTTCCTCGGTGCTCTACCGCAACAAGGGCGCCTACCTGGTGGGGCGCATCTACACCGCCGATGAGCAATGGCCATTGGCGATCCCGCTTCTGCACCTCGAGGGGCGGGGCATCCAGATCGATGCACTGATCACCGACGAGGCGGACGTGTCGATCATCTTTTCCTTCACCCGTTCGTATTTCATGGTGGATGTGCCGGTGCCGGCGGAGTTCATCGGTTTCCTCAAGCGCATCCTGCCGGGCAAGCACGTCGCCGAGTTGTACACCTCGATCGGCTTCTACAAGCATGGCAAGTCTGAGTTCTACCGCGCGCTGATCAACCACCTGGCCAACACCGACGACCAGTTCATCATGGCGCCGGGCGTGCGCGGCATGGTCATGAGCGTGTTCACCCTGCCGGGTTTCAACACGGTATTCAAAATCATCAAGGACCGTTTCTCACCGTCGAAAAACGTCGACCGCGCTACGGTGATCGAGAAGTACCGGCTGGTGAAAAGCGTCGACCGTGTCGGGCGCATGGCCGACACCCAGGAGTTCGCCGACTTCCGTTTCCCGCTGAGCAAGTTCGACCCTGCGTGCCTCGAAGAACTGCTGGATGTCGCGCCGTCCACGGTGTCGGTGGAAGGCGACACGGTGCTGATCCGCCACTGCTGGACCGAGCGGCGGATGACGCCGCTGAACCTGTACCTGGAAAACGCCAACCCGGCGCAGGTGCGCGAAGCCCTGGAGGATTACGGCCTGGCGATCAAGCAACTGGCGGCGGCGAACATCTTTCCCGGGGACATGCTGCTCAAGAACTTCGGCGTCACGCGGCATGGGCGCGTGGTGTTTTATGACTATGACGAGATCTGCTTCCTGACCGAAGCCAACTTCCGCCACATTCCGCAACCGCGTACGCCGGAAGATGAGATGGCGTCCGAGCCTTGGTATTCGATCGGGCCGCTGGATGTGTTTCCTGAGGAATTCCCGCCGTTTCTATTTGCCGATTCGGGCCAGCGCAAGTTGTTCGATCAACTGCACGGCGAGCTGTATAACGCCGATTACTGGAAGAGCCTGCAAGAGGCCATCCGTGCCGGCAAGGTGATCGATGTGTTCCCGTATCGGCGCAAGGGCCTCGATAACGAGTAACCCCCCACACAGATCGTTCCCACGCTCTGCGTCACTAGTGTCCGGTAAACATGTTTCATAGCTGAAGGCTGCCTTGGGCAGCCTTCAGCTTTTCTCGCTC
>NZ_JBXAHO010000036.1:0-66911 GCF_058795195.1 Pseudomonas sp. GW823-FHT06B06
ACCATAAGCCGCCGTTACCGCAGCAATGGATATGTACGCAGGCAACCAATTTCACACAGGGCTTCCTGTGACGCCCCCGCATCACCGTTGCGCACGACTCAATTAACGCGTCGTCAGCGGAACGCAGAGCGTCCCGGGCGGCATTCCTTTGCTGCGCGTGGGAACGATCAAAACACAGGCATCACCAAAGTCAGGTCGGCTTTAAGGCCGCCTCGCTTTGGCTGTTGATCGCGAGCGCCCCGTTAACCACGATGGCCGGAGAGAGGGCATGCCGAACCCCAGCGAGGCACCGAGTGGCGGGGGGGATTTACCAGAGCGCCAGGGTATAGCTGAGGATCAGTCGATTCTCATCCAGGTCACTGCCGAAATGGGTCGAGCGCACCGTCGCGTTGCGCCACTTCACGCCGACATTTTTCAGCGGCCCGCTCTGTACGACGTAGCCAATGTCGGTATCCCGTTCCCACTCCTTGCCTTGCGGGCGGTTTGCGCCCAGATCGATGTTGTCGCCGCTGAGGTAGCGGGTCATGAAGGTCAGGCCCGGCACGCCAATGGCCGCAAAGTTGTAGTCGTAGCGCGCCTGCCAGGACTGTTCGTCCTTGCTGGCGAAGTCGCCAATCTGCACGAAGTTCACCAGGAAGGCGTCGGTGCCGTTGACGTAGGCGTAGCCGGTGTCGCCGCTCATGCCTTGATAACCCAGGCCCAACGCATGCCCACCAAGGTTATAGGTGAACATTGCGCCAATGGCGTTGTTATCGACATTGCTGCCCCCATCGTCCGTTGAACGGGCGAAGCGCAGATCCGTCTTCAACGACTGGCCGGTCGTCACTGGCAACACGTAGGTCAGGTTGACCAGGTGCTGGCTGTAGAAGTTGTCGAGGTGACCGTAGCTATAGCCGGTGGCGAGGTTGCTGGTCCATTTGTAGTTCAGGCTGGCGAAATCGAAGCGGTCGCTGTCGATGTGACGTGTGGTGATGCCCTTGGCGCCGGTTCGGGTGATGCCCATGTCCTCGTAGTCCGAGGAGTCGCGCTGATTGACCTGCGTCAGGCGCCCGGCGTCCACGGTCAGGCCTTCGAGTTCCAGCGACGTCAACTGACCGCCCTTGAAGGTTTGCGGCAACAACCGTGAATCGTTAGCCAGTACCGTCGGCAGTTTCGGCAGCAACGTGCCGAGTTTCAGTGTGCTTTTGGAGGCGCGCACTTTGGTGGTCAGGCCCAGTTCGCCGTACTCGTCCTGCGCACCCTTGCTCGTGTCGCGATGGCGTTTGAGCAGGCCGGAACCTGCGCGATCAGGGCTGGAGTCGAGCTTGACGCCGACCAGTCCGATGGCATCGAAACCGACACCGATCAACCCTTCGGTGAAGCCCGATTCATAGCGCAGCAGGAAGCCTTGGGCCCATTCCTCTTGTTTGGATTGGGCGGCGTTGGCCTGACGATAATCTCGGTTGAAGTAAAAATTGCGCAGCTCCAGGCTGGCCTTGCTGTCTTTGATGAAGTCCGCATGGGCCTGGGTGGCAAGGCTGGTGCCTGCGAGGAATAGACTGAAAAGGGTAGGTTTCATGTTTGTCTCTTGTTGTTATGGGCAAGCCGATCCCGCACTGGCCGTGGCCGGTGGAGGGAAGGCTGGTTGGCGGTGCCCTGGCCGGGCGGCGCAGGGCGGGCGTAAAAAAGCGCGAAGCCAAGGGGCGCACTCGCGCTCGAGGCATTGGCCCCGGAAACACTGCAGCGTCAGTGACTGCTGGCCATGGCAGCGCCCAGGCCGGTCTGGGCGCGCACGAACTGATCGGCATAGGCCGCGCGTTCACGATCGGCACGCTCGCTGCGGTCCAGCCTGGACACCACCACGATAACCAGGAAGGCCAGGGGCATGGAGAACAGTGCCGGCTGGTCGTAGGGGAAGATCGCCTGGGCATGGCCCAGTACACCGACCCACACCGACGGCGAACCGATGACCAACGCCAGGGCGCTGACCAGGCCGGTCAAGCCGCCGTAGAGGGCGCCGCGGGTGGTCAGGCCACCCCAGTACATGGCCATGATCAGTACCGGGAAATTTGCCGAGGCGGCGATGCCGAACGTCAGGCCGACCAGGAAGGCGATGTTTTGGCCTTCGAACAGAATCCCCAGGGAGATTGCGACAATGCCCAGGCCGACAGTGGCGATGCGCGACACGCGCATTTCCTGCTTCTCGTCCGCCTTGCCCTTCTTGAATACCGAGGCATACAGGTCGTGGGAGATCGCCGAGGCGCCGGCCAGGGCCAGGCCGGCTACCACTGCAAGGATGGTGGCGAAGGCAACGGCGGAAAGGAATCCCAGAAACAGGTTGCCGCCCACCGCTTTGGCCAGGTGCATGGCTACCATGTTGCCGCCGCCGATCATGGCACCACCGAGCTTACCGTCGACGTAGTACTGCGGGTCTGTGCCGACGATGACGATGGCGGTGTAGCCCAGGATGCAGACCACGAGGAAGAAAAAGCCGATGAACACCGTGGCAAACAACACCGATTTGCGCGCCTCCTTGGCATTGGGCACGGTGAAGAAGCGCATCAGGATGTGCGGCAGGCCGGCGATACCGAAGACGAGGCCCAGGGACAGTGACACCGCGTTGACCGGATCGGCCAGCAAGGTGCCCGGGCCCATGATCTGCACGCCGCTGGCATGCACCGCTACGGCCTGGGCCGACAGCGTCTCGAAGCTGAAACCGAAGCGGCTCAGGGCCATCAACATCAGGGTCGTGCCGCCCGCCAGCAGCAGGACCGCCTTGGTGATCTGCACCCAGGTGGTCGCCAGCATGCCGCCGAAGATCACATAGACCAGCATCAGCAGACCGACCACCACCACCGCCGTACGATAGTCGAGGCCGAACAGCAGCTTGATCAGTTGGCCGGCACCGACCATCTGCACCACCAGGTAGCAACACACCACCGTCAGCGAGCCGAGGGCGGCGAAGCTGCGCACGCGAGTCTGGTCCAGGCGCAGGGAGACGATGTCGGCGAAGGTGTAGCGGCCCAGGTTGCGCAGGCGCTCGGCCATCAGGAAGGTGACGATGGGCCAGCCGACGAAGAAGCCGATGATGTAGATGAAGCCGTCATAGCCCTTGGTGAACACAAGGCTCGAGAGCCCCAGCAACGTGGCGGCAGACATGTAGTCCCCGGCGATCGCCAGGCCATTCTGGAAGCCTGTGATACCGCCTCCGGCGCTGTAGAAGTCGGCAGCGGAACGCGTACGGCGGGACGCCCACCAGGTGATCAGCAAAGTGGCGAGGACGAAGACGAAGAACATGCCGATGGCATGCACATTGAGCGGTTGTTTCTCGGCAGTGATGGGGGCGGCGGTGGCCAGCAAGGGGCTGAAGGCGAGCAGGGCGAGTAGGGGTTTCATGCGCGGGTCTCCTGCAGGATCTGCGCGCTGAGCGCGTCGAAGCGGGTGTTGGCGGTGTGCACATACCAGGCGGTCAACAACCAGGACAGCAGGATAATCGCCACGCCAATCGGCATCCCGAGGCTCAGGTGGCTGCCGTCGTACATTGGCAAGTGCAGCCAGGCGGGTGCAAAGGCCACGACCATGATGAAGCTGTAATAAACGGCCAGGACCACGGCGCTCAGGGACCAGGCCAGCAGCGAACGCTGGCGCGTAAGGCGTTGGAAGTTGGGATTGGCCCTGACCTGGGCGCAGATCTGGACATGGTTCGGATGGTCAGTCGTCATCGTGAGGCTCCGCTTTTTTAATTGTTGTTTGTCGGCCTTTTGAGGGGCGTACGGGTACCCGGGCGACGTTCCGAAACGGAGCGTCACCTGAATGCTGCTGGAGTCGTTGCTGCCCTGGCGATCTTCCGGAGGCGAGGGGATGTTGATGGCGAAATCGGGTGCCAACAGTGGGCCCGCCGCATGAACCCGCGGTGGGTACGAATGCGACAGATTGCACTGCCGCGCAGTTGCCTTTTTTCGCCTTGAAAACAGGCTTTTGAGCCTGCATTCAGGCCGTCAGCCCTGATTGAAATCAGGGCCTTTCCGCTTGCGAAATGCTGCTGGTAAAACCAGGCTGGATGCGAGTATATGTTGGCTAATTTCCAATAAGAATTGGCAGAAAAGCCTGATGAATATGCAAAATCGCACAACGCAAAACCAAGTGAATTGGGACGATATGCGTTTCTTTCTCGAGGTCGCCCGTGCGCGCACCGCCAGTGGCGCAGCACGCCGCCTGGGGGTCGACTACACCACGGTGTCGAGGCGCATCCGCGCCCTTGAGCAAAGCCTTGGCGCACTGCTTTTCGAGAAGTCCCGTGCGTCGGGTTTTGTCATGACGGTCGAGGGGCAACGCCTGATCAGTCACGCCGAATCATTGGAAAGTACATTGCTGGCAGCGTGCGAGCAGGTATCGGGAACCACCGCGGGGCTCGCCGGGCATTTGCGCATCGGCTGTACCGAAGCGTTCGGCTCCTGTTTCATCACCACGCAGATGAGCCATTTCATCATCCACTATCCGCACATCTCAGTGGACATCCTGCCGGTCCCGCACTTCGTCAACCTGTCGCGACGCGAGGCGGACATCGCCATCACCCTGGAGCGTCCTGAACGGGGGCCCTACGTGTGCTCGCGCCTGTGCGACTATCGCTTGCGCCTGTATGCGACACCGCAGTACCTGGCCGATCATCCACCGATTACCAGCAGCGAGGATTTGGCCAGTCACCCGTTCGTGACCTATGTCGAGGACCTGGCCTTCAGCTTCAAGCTGCTCTACCTGAACGACCTGCTGCCCGGCGCGCACAGCCGCCTGCGCAGCACCAGCGTAGTCTCCCAGTACCATGCGGCTTTGGAAGGCCGCGCGCTGGCCATTTTGCCCTGCTTCCTCGCCGGTCCCGACCCGCGCTTGTGTGAAGTGCTGCCGGATGAGGTCGAGGTCACTCGACAGTTCTGGATGTACTACAGCGAGGATCTGCGCAAGCTCAAGCGGATCACTCTGGTAGCCGACTATTTGCGTGCCTGCGCGGAACTCAATCAGCCGCTGCTGATGGGCGAGTCCCGTGTGATGGCGTACTTGCCGTCGCCCTGAATCCTGGGTTAACGCATTCAACCGTTCTTGACGATCAGGCGTGAGTTTCGTTCATTGCGAAAGGCCAGTTGTTCAATGGTCTGGGTCGCGTGCTCGGCCTCTTCGCGGGCCTTGAGGATCACGCCGTGATGAGGCGACTTGCTGCACACCGGGTCCGCGTTGCGCGCATCCCCCGTGAGCATGAAGGCCTGGCAGCGACAGCCGCCGAAGTCCTTTTCTTTCTCGTCGCAGGAGCGGCATGGCTCCGGCATCCAGTCGTAACCGCGAAAGCGGTTGAAGCCGAACGAGTCGTACCAGATGTGCTGCATGCTGTGCTCGCGCACGTTGGGAAACTGCACCGGCAGCTGTCGGGCGCCATGACAGGGCAGGGCGGTGCCGTCCGGTGTGACCGTCAGGAAGATACTGCCCCAGCCGTTCATGCAGGCTTTCGGGCGTTCTTCGTAGTAGTCCGGGGTGACGAAAATCAACTTGCAGGGATGCCCTTCGGCTTCCAGTTTGGCGCGGTATTCGTTGGTGATGCGCTCCGCACGAACAAGCTGTTCCCGGGTCGGCAGCAGCCCCGCCCGGTTGAGTTGCGCCCAGCCGTAGAACTGGCAGGTGGCGAGTTCGACGAAGTCGGCCTCCAGGGCAATGCACAGCTCGATGATGCGGTCGATCTTGTCGATGTTGTGCCGATGGGTCACGAAGTTCAGCACCATCGGGTAGCCATGGGCTTTCACGGCGCGGGCCATTTCCAGCTTTTGCGCGAAGGCCTTTTTCGAGCCCGCCAGCAGGTTGTTCACCTGCTCGTCGCTGGCCTGGAAACTGATCTGGATGTGATCGAGACCAGCCTTCTTGAAATCGCTGATTTTCTGCTCGGTCAGGCCGATGCCGGAGGTGATCAGGTTGGTGTAGAACCCCAGCTGGCGAGCTTCGCCAATCAGCTCGGCGAGGTCCTGGCGCACCAACGGCTCACCACCGGAAAAGCCCAACTGCGCCGCGCCCATCTCGCGGGCCTCGCGGAACACCTTGATCCACTGCTCGGTACTCAACTCCTGGCCTTGTTCGGCAAAATCCAGCGGATTGGAGCAGTATGGGCATTGCAGCGGGCAGCGATAAGTCAGTTCGGCCAGCAACCAAAGGGGCAGGCCGATCTCGGGCTTGGGCGGCACTTGCCTGGATGAATCAGGCAAGTTCGATCCAGTGCTGCGCACGGGCAACCTCCATGAATTGCTCGATGTCGTCACCGAGCTCAGGCACATCGGGGAACTGCTGGTTGAGTTCCTTGATAATCGCGGCGACATTGCGCTCGCCATCGATCAAGCCGCCAATCAGCGCGGCGCTTTCATTGAGTTTAATCATGCCTTCCGGGTACAGCAGCACGTGGCCTTTCTGTGCCGGTTCGTACTGGAAACGGTAGCCAGGACGCCATGACGGGGTCTTGCTGCGATCGAAACTCATAGGGGGATTCCTTTGTGCCAGACCCGTTCACTCGTCACCGTATGGTAGGGCGGGCGGTTCAACTCATAGGCCATGCTCATGGCATCGAGCATGCTCCAAAGTATGTCCAGTTTGAACTGGAGAATTTCCAGCATGCGCTCCTGGCCTTCCCGGGTCGTGTAGTGCTCGAGGGTGATGGCCAGGCCGTGCTCGACATCGCGCCGCGCCTGGCCCAGGCGGGTGCGGAAATACGCGTAGCCGGTGGGGTCGATCCACGGGTAGTGCTGCGGCCAGCTGTCCAGGCGCGATTGGTGGATCTGCGGGGCGAACAGCTCGGTCAGCGAGCTGCTGGCCGCTTCCTGCCAACGGGCGCGACGGGCGAAGTTGACGTAGGCGTCGACAGCAAAACGCACGCCGGGCAGTACCAGTTCCTGGGAGCGCAATTGGTCCGGGTCGAGACCGACGGCCTGGCCCAGGCGCAGCCAGGCTTCGATACCGCCGTCTTCGCCGGGGGCGCCGTCATGGTCGAGCAGGCGTTGAATCCATTCGCGACGGACCTCGCGGTCCGGGCAATTGGCCAGGATGGCCGCGTCCTTCAGGGGGATGTTCACCTGATAGTAAAAGCGGTTGGCAACCCAGCCCTGGATCTGCTCGCGGGTGGCCCGGCCTTCATACATCGCCACGTGGTAGGGGTGGTGGATGTGGTAGTAGGCGCCCTTGGCGCGCAGGGCGGCTTCGAATTCGGCGGGGGACATGGGGGTGTCGGTCATTGCGGTTCTCCAACGAACAGCCGTAGAAATGAGGCGTTATTACCGGCCTCTTCGCGAGCAGGCTCGCTCCCACAGTAGATCGCCTTCCCCCTGTGGGAGCGAGCCTGCTCGCGAAGGGGCCATCGGTTACAGCACAAGACTCATGCCGTCACTACAGGGTCACCGGTTGGCGAAGTACATCGTGACTTCGAAGCCAATGCGCAGGTCGGTGTAGGCAGGTTTGGTCCACATGATCGAGTTCCTCATTGTTTTTGGGTTGGTTAGTTGCCCGGCAGGGTGGCGAGCCCGGTCATCCGGACTCGCCACTTTTACGCTACGTCTACGGCGTGGCCTTGGCCGCAACCGGTTGCTGTGCCTTGAGGTAAGCGGCGTACTCCTGGCTCATGACGTAGTGCTTGATCTTCTCGACATCGGCGGGCTCGAGGCTGTCCTTGAAGGAGGGCATGCCTAGCGGCCGCAGTACGCCGTCCAGGACAATCTGCTGGAACAGGTGGCGGCGCGATTCATCGGACTTGCGCAGATCGGGGATCAAGCCACCACTTTGCGCGCCCACACCGTGGCAGACGGAGCAGTAGGCGCCGTACAACTGCTGGCCGGCGGCGATATCCGCGGCGGGAGCGTCGACCGGTGTTGGCGTGCGGTTCACCGCCACCACGGCTTTTTCCGGCAGTGGCGGAAGGGAGGCCTTGCCATCGAGCTTGAACACCAGCAGGCGGCTGAGGTTACCGGCTCCCGGCGCGACGGCGGCATCGCCTCCGATCAGCGGGGCGACACCGCCCCAACCGGCCATCACGGCGATGTACTGCTCACCGTCCAGGCTGTAGGTGATGGGGGCGGCGACGATGCCGGTCTGTGCGCCGAACGACCAGAGTTTTTTTCCCTTGTCTGCGGAATAAGCGACGAAGTTGCCGTTGGCCGTACCCTGGAACACCAGGTTGCCGGCGGTGCTGAGGGTGCCGCCGTTCCAGTAGTGATCGTAGGGTACGCGCCAGGATTCCTTTTGCTTGACCGGGTCCCAGGCCAGCAATGCACCGGAAACAGCCTCGCGGGGAATCTCGGTGGCGTCGGAGAAGCCCGCGCCGGTGTTGAAGCCCTTGCGCTTTATGAAGTCCTTGCCTTCGTTGCGATAGACACCCGGGATCTCCTGATAGGGAATATAAACCAGGCCGGTTTGCGGGTTGAATGACATCGAATGCCAGCCGTGCGCGCCGAAGGGGCTCGGCCACATGACGATGGGCTCTTTCTCGTAGCGCACACCGGGTGCCTCCACCGGCTTGCCGGTCGCCAGGTCGATCTTCTCGGCCCAGGTGACCTTGCCGAATTTTTCGGCAGAGAGCAGCTCGCCGGTCTGGCGGTCGATGACGTAGAAGAAGCCGTTTTTCGGCGCTTGCATCAGCACCTTGCGCGGCTTGCCGCCGATCTCCAGGGTCGCCAGGGTAATCTGCTGGGTGGCGGTGAAGTCCCAGGAGTCGCCCGGGGTCACCTGATAGTGCCAGGCCAGCCGACCGGTGTCCGGGTTGAGCGCGAGGATCGAGGACAGGTAGAGGTTGTCGCCGCCACCGGGGCTGCGCAGCTCGCGGTTCCACGGCGAACCATTGCCGGTGCCGATGTACAGCAGGTCCAGCTCAGGGTCATAGGCCATGCCGTCCCATACCGTGCCGCCGCCCCCAAGCTTCCAGTACTCGTCACCCTTCCAGGTCTTGGCCGCTTCGGCCAGCTCTGGGTGTTCGTAGGGCTGGTTCGGGTCGCCGGGCACCGTGTAGAAGCGCCAAGCCATCTTGCCGGTCTCGGCATCATAGGCGGAGAAGTAGCCGCGCACGCCGTATTCGGCGCCGCCGTTGCCGATGATGACCTTGCCCTTTACCACACGTGGCGCGCCGGTAATGGTATAGGGCTTGCTGTTGTCGGTGGTCTGCTGGCTCCACACCTCTTTGCCGGTTTTTGCATCGAGGGCAATCAGTCGCCCGTCCAGGGTGCCAATGAAGACCTTGCCGTTCCACAGCGCGACGCCGCGATTGACCGCGTCGCAGCAGGCGTCGCGGGCTTTTTCGCGGGCGATCTGCGGATCGAAGGTCCAGAGCGTCTTGCCGGTGCGCGCATCCACCGCCATCGCGCGGCTCCAGGACAGCGATGTGTAGAGCACGCCGTCGGCGAAGAGCGGCGTGGCTTCCAGGCCACGGTGGTTATCAAGGTCGAGGGACCAGGCCAGGCCCAGCTTGTCGGCGTTCTTCGCGGTGATCTGGTCCAGGGGGCTGAAGCGCTGTTCGTCGTAGGTGCGGCCATGGCTGAGCCATTGGCTACCGTCTTGCTTGCTGGCAATGATGGCGGCCTGGTCGACCTGTGCGGCGACGGCCAGCGGCGCCAGCAAGGCGAAGGCCAGGCCAGCGAGAATTCGGGATGCAGACTGCGTGTTCATAGACGCAGGACTCCTGTTATTGAAATTGGAATGAGACCCTGGCGAGCGGCGGTGGCTAGAACAGCTGCAGGATGCGCAAGTTGATGCGGCTGTCCTCCTCGAAGCCGTTGTCCACCGCGATGTCCTGCCCGTAATTGACCATCAACTGGGTGCTCGGGGTGACGAAGTACGACGTGCCGACTGTGAATTTGCTGGTGCCCGGCTTGTCGTCCATATCTATGTCACTGATGTTGCTTTCACCGCCCCAGAGCTTCGAAACGCCCGCGCGCACATCGAAACGCTCGGTGAAGTTGTAGCGTAGAAAAGCCTGGCCCTGATAGAGAGGGTCCTGCTTCTGGGTTTCGCTGGCTCTACCGAAGTCGTCGTTGTGGCCAAAGAACGTCACGTCGCCGACCAGATCGAGGGTCAGCTTTTCGGTCAGGCCGGTGATATAGCCCGCTTGCAGGGCGAGCTTCCAGCGGTTCTCGCCGAGGTTGATCGCGCGGTCCTTGTCGTAGCTCCCAGTGGGTACGTAGAGGAACGGGGTGATGCCGAAGTAGCGGCGATTTTTCGGTTCATTCAGCAGCCAGACGGTGGCGGCAAGGATCAGGTCGCCAGTGCCGCTGTCGTTGCCCAGGTCTTGCAGATCATCCTTGGCTCGCAAGTTGCCGAACGGCAGGAGGAACTGCGGGTCGACGATGTAATCGCCAATCTTGGTGAAGTGCACGCCGCGCAAAATACCGATGTCGGAATCCAGGCCGGCATCGATCGGTACCTTGTGGCCGTCGGAGTAGAGGGCATTGCGTTCGGCATGCTGGTAATAGACCAGGCCCAGGTTGGTGCCTTCGGGAAGTGCGGTGTAATCGCCGGCATCGACGTCCACCGCCAGGGTGCTGCAAGAGAAACCGGCCAGCAGGCCGAAGAGCGAAGCGTGCAACAGATGGGCCAGGCGAAACTTGTGTGGTGGCCAGCCCGGGCTGCGAGGAGCCGGCTCTGTGCTCATTTTCATGACATTACCTTTATTGTTTTTGTTTATGATCAACTTAGTGCCGGAGCGGTTATCCGGACTAACGTGAAGTCATTGAGCAGAGCTTGTGCCAGCTTTTTCTGGATTAATAAAAAAGCTTTTAAATCAATGGCTTGAGTAATAATAAGAAGTGTCGAAGGCCGTGCGGGAATAGTCCCGCTGTATCGCTGGCTCAATTTGAGACAGTGGCTTGGGGTCGAGCTGGCCCACTTCGAGACATTCGGCCGCGAGACGCATGCCATGCCCAAATCCAACAGCCCCGCGACACCCCCTTCGCGCAAGCGTTTCGTCGACTCACAAGTGATCGAGAGATCCTGGCAGCGCTCGCAGAATTACGGCCTGTGCCAGCGCGACAATCTGCTGTTTGACGCGCCGGTGGTTGCCAGTCGCGAGCAGATCGCTGAAAGCAATCGCCTGTTGCTGACCTGCGCTGCTCCGGAGATGGAGCAGCTGCACGCCGCCCTGTCGCCGAAAGACTGGGTGCTGGCCTGCCTCGATCTGGAAGGCGTGGTGCTCAGCAGCCTGGGCCGACTCAGCCCGGACAACCGCGAGTTGAATCAGGTGTTCCGCGTCGGTGCGCAGATTTCCGAACAAAACGTCGGCACCACCGCACCAAGTTGCGTCCTCACCGAACGCGACTCGGTGTTTTTTGTCGGCGAGGAGCATTACCTGGAGGAGGCTCGCCAGTTCTCCTGTCTGGCCACGCCGATCTTCGGCCTGGATGGCGGCATAGTCGGGGTACTGGACGCCAGCAGCAAACATGGCGTGCCCTCGGTGTACACCCTCGATTCCCTGGTGTTCGCCGCGCGTGCCATCGAAAACCGCATGTTCGCCCAGCTCGGCGATGTGCTGCTGGTGCACTTGCACCATCGCCTGGACATCCTCGGCACGCCACTGGAAGGCCTGCTGGCCTTCGATCCTGCCGGCAAACTGCGCTGCGCCAACCGCATCGCCGCACAGTTGTTGACGCTCGGTGAGATCCAGGCCGGCCTGGACTTCGCCGAACTGTTCGACATGCCCTTCGTTCATGCCACCTGTTACTGCCGCCACGACCTCAGCGCGCCGTTGCGCCTGCGCAGTCACCACCGCGGCGAACTGCATGCTTGCATCACGCTCGGCCCCGGGCAGAAACCGACGCGGGGACAGCCTCCGGTACTCTCGCGTGCGAAAACCGCCGAGCCGCTGCCACCGCCGCAAGCCGGCCCCTGTCTGCAGGATCCGGCCCTGCAGGAGGCTCTGGCCCGCGCACGCAAGGCTTTCGCCCGCGACATCCCGGTATTGATCAACGGCGAGACAGGCACTGGCAAGGAGGTCTTCGCCCGTCTGTTGCACGAAGGCAGCAGCCGCGCTGGCGAAGCCTTCGTCGCGATCAACTGCTCGTCCATTCCGGCCAGCCTGATCGAGTCGGAATTGTTCGGCCACGCCGAAGGTGCCTTTACCGGCAGCCGCAAGGGCGGCGCCAGCGGCAAGATCGAACAGGCGCACAAGGGCACCCTGTTCCTCGACGAGATCGGCGACATGCCCCAGGAGCTGCAGGGTCGCCTGCTGCGCGTGTTGCAGGAGCGCAGCCTGACCCGCCTTGGCAGCAGCGAGGTGATCAAGGTGGACTGCGCGCTGATCTGCGCCACCCACCGCGACCTCAAGCAGCTCAGCGCCAACCATGGATTCCGCGAGGATCTCTACTACCGCATCAACGGCCTGCGCGTGGTGCTGCCAGCGTTGCGCGAACGGCACGATCTAGTGGAACTGATCCAGCACCTGTTGTGCGCCGAAACCACCGCACAGCAGGCGCCCAGGCTGAACAAGGCGGCGCTGCAGGCGCTGTTGTCCTATCGGTGGCCTGGCAATGTCCGCCAGCTTTACCAGACCCTGCGCCTGGCCGCCGCCCTGGCCGAGAATGAAGGCGAGATCGGCCTGCAGCACCTGCCGGACGACGTAATGGAGGTTGGTGATACCCTGGCCTCGCCAGCGGCAGGCAAGCCGCAGTCGCAGCCGCAGCCACAGGCGGGGGATACCTTGCTGGCCTCCAAGCAGCGCGCAATCAAGGCGGCGGTGGAGGCGAGCGGCGGTAACCTCTCGGCTGCCGCGCGCAGCCTGGGGATCGGGCGCGCGACGCTGTACCGCAAGCTCAAGGGGATGCAGGAAGATTAACGCCACGGGCAAGACCGCGCTCCAAGAGGAGCGGCGGCCTTGCGCACGAGGTCCTAGCGGGCGGTGTTCGCGCCGATGATATCGAGCACTTCGGCCACGCTGTTGGCCGGGAAGCCGCCTTGCTCGGCATGTTCGCGGATCAACTGTTCGTTAGCCGCGATGTACAGGCAGTAGACCTTGTCGCCTGTCACATAACTGTGGAGCCATTGGATGTGAGGCCCCATGGTGCTGAGCACGGCACAGGACTTCTGCGAGATGGCCCGGAGTTCCTCGGCCGAGAGTTTTCCAGCTCCCGGGATTTCCCGTTCGATGACATATTGAGGCATGACAGTTCCTTCAAATGAGTGGTGAGCGATGACGCATCACCCGAGATGAAAAGGCAGAGACCGCGCAAGCCGGCCCCAGCCTGAGAAGGGATTACAGCTTGATCATTACCGTCTTCAGTTCGGTGTAGTGGTCGATCGCTGCCGCACCCAGTTCACGGCCGACGCCGGAGAGCTTGTAGCCGCCGAAGGGCAGCACCGGGTCGAGGGCGCTGTGGCAGTTGACCCAGACCGAGCCGGACTTGATGCGCGGGATCATGCGGTGCACCGCGCTCATGTCATTGGACCAGATGCTGGCCCCCAGACCGTAGCTGTTGTCGTTGGCCAGGTGCACGGCCTGGTCGATGTCGTCGAAGGGCATGGCCACCAGCACCGGGCCGAAGATTTCTTCCTGCACCAGGCGATGCTGCTGGTCGACGTCGACGATCACCGTGGGTTGGACGAAGTAGCCGGGGCCGAACTTCTCGCCGCCGCAGGCGATGGTGGCGCCCAGTTCGCGGCCCATCTCGATGTAGTTGTGCACCCGATCCTGTTGCTTGGCGGAGATCAGCGGACCCATGGACACGCTGGGGTCCAGGCCGTTACCGAGCTTCATGCCATTGGCGATATCGACGATGTCGCCCACCACCCGGTCGAAATGCTTGCGGTGCACATACAGGCGCGAACCGGCGCAGCACACCTGGCCCTGGTTGAAGAAGATCGCGCTGGCGGCACCGGCCGCGGCCACCTGCAGGTCGGCGTCCGCCAGGACGATGGTTGGCGATTTGCCGCCCAACTCCAGGGTCACGCGAGTCATGTTGTCCATGGCCGCCTTGCCGATCTGCTTGCCCACTTCGGTGGACCCGGTGAAGGTCAGCTTGTCTACTCCCGGGTGATTGCTCAGCGCCGCGCCAGCGTTAAGACCAGTGCCGGTAACCACGTTGAACACGCCGGTCGGGTAGCCGGCTTCCAGCACAAGCTCGGCCAGCTTGAGGGCACTCAGGGGGGTCTCGTCGGCAGGCTTGAGTACCAGGCTGCAACCGGTGGCCAAGGCCGGGCCGAGTTTCCAGCAAGCCAGCATGAAGGGAAAGTTCCAGGCAACGATGGCGCCAACCACCCCAACCGCCTCGCGGCGGATGAAGGCATGGAATTGGCTGTCCGGCATCAGCGGCAGGGACGGGTCCACAGTAGTGCCCGAGAGCTTGGTGGCCCAGCCGGCCATGTAGCGCAGGGAGTCGATAGACAGTTGGACGTCCACCAGGCGTGCCATCTGCACGCTCTTGCCGTTGTTCAGGCATTCCAGCTCGGCGATCACCTGGGCGTCGCGCTCGATCAGGTCGGCCAGCCGCCACAGCAGGTTCTGCCGCTCGCGTGGGCGCATGTGGCTCCAGGCGGAGTCATCGAAAGCGCGTCGCGCGGCTTGCACGGCGCGATCCACATCGACATGGGTGGCGGACGGCACGTCCAGCAGCAGCTTGCCGGTGGCCGGATTGCGCACGGCCATCGTCGCGCCGCTGGCGGCGTCCATCCATTCGGCGCCGATCAGCATGCGCGATCGTCTGGAGAGGAATTCAACGGTCTTGGGATGCAGTGGAAGGTGTTCCATGGGCGAGGCCTCGTTGTTGTGATTTTTGTCCCAAGCCCCGGAGCAACGCCTGTGCCAGCCTGCTAAAAACGCCGTGGCGCCGGGCGTGATGCGTTGCCAATGAGCATTGCGCACAGGTATGACGAAGGCAGGGCTGTATCGAACCCGTACAACTGTTTCAGAACGGGACAGTCACCATCAAAAAGCTCTTTACGCAGGGTCACTGGCACCGGATGATCCCAGTCCAGCAAGAGCATTCACCCGACCCTAGAAAAATAAAAAACAGGTGTCTTCATGCTTCTCGACCATGCGTTGTTAACAGATGTCAGCGGCAAGCCGATACGCCAGCAGCACAAAGTTTTTTCAACCGAGTGGGATGAAATCAGCGCCTGGTCGGATCGCGTTTACATGCCCTATCGTGTCACCCCCAAAGGGCAAGCCATCAAGCCTCGCGCCACCATGCATTCATCCAGGATTGGGGAGTTGACGCTGACCCGTTTTGGTTATGGCGTGGCGGTGAGCGTCGATGATTTTTCGCCTGAGGCGGGGAATGCCTTGCTGCTCACGACCATTGGCGGCAATGCCCGGCATTGGACACAACGTTCAGACACTGAAGATACTGCAGTGGGTGAGTCCTTCATTGCCGATTGCAGTCGTGTCGAATACCGGGTTGACCTGGATCCGGATCACCTGCAACTGAATTTGACCCTTCCACATGCAGTCTTGGAGCAGATGGCGCAGCAGTGGTTTGGGTTCGTGCCCGACGATCGATTCTGGAGGCATAAGTGCATCATCGGTGGGGTCGGTTCGAGCTGGCTAAGTCTGCTGGAGTACACGGTTCGGTGTGTTGCCGAAGCTGGCGAACACATGACTGAGGGACGTATGGGGGCTCATCTGCAGCAAGCGCTGTGCGTTCATCTGTTGCGAGAGTGGGCTGGTCGCGCCGCACAAGCCGGACTTGATTTCAACAGTCCAAAGAACCGGATTGCGCCCCGCTACGTGAGGGCTGCCGAAGAATTCATGAGTGCCAATGCAGCTAGCCTGCCGACGATGGCAGAGGTTGCCAGTGCGGTCGGGACCAGTGTGCGGGCATTGAGTGGGGCCTTCTCGCGCTTTCGCGGTATGACGCCCGGTGCGTTCCTGCGCGAGCAGCGGCTACAGGGGGTACACCGCGATTTATGGGTGGCGGATCCAGAGTCGGGCGCGACAGTTTCTGCCATTGCCTTTCGATGGGGTTATCTGAACCTGGGTGATTTCGCGGGGCTCTATCGCAAGCGTTTCAGTGAACTGCCGTCACAAACCTTGCAGCGCCGGTTGCGCTAGCGGCTTGATGAAAAAAAGGGCACCGAGAGTAACGTCAACGCCACTCTCGGTGCCCACCAACCCAGCCAATCGCAGCGGGTCAGAACACCCACAGCAACCGTAGGTTAACCCGCTGTTCTTCCTTGAAACCATTGTCGACCGATACGTCCTGGCCGTAATTGAGCAGGGCCTGGAAGGTCGGGGTCATCCAGTAGGATCCTCCGACACGATACTTGCTGGTACCGGGTTCATCGTTCTGGTCCTGGCCATCGATGCGCGTCTCGCCGCCCCAGAGTTGAGACGCGCCGACGTGCACCGACAGCTTGGGTGTAACGGCGTACCTGAGGTAGGTCTGGGCTTGCCATAGCGGCTTCTGGCGCAACGTCAGGCCTTGACTCGTGAGGTCGTCATTCTTGCCGAACAGCGTGACGTCGGCGGTGAGGTCCAGGGACAATCTGTCAGTGAGGCCGGTCACATAACCGGTCTGCAACGTCATCTTCCAACGGTTTTCACCGAGGTTGAGTGCATCGTTGCGGTCATAGCTACCGGTCGGCACGAACAGGTAGGGCGCAATGCCCCAGTAACGGTTCTTCGCCGGATCGTTCACGAGCCACAGGGTCGAGGCCAGAATCAGATCACCCGTGCCACTGGTTTGTCCCAACGCGTCGTTGTCGCGTGTTCCTTCCAGGCGACCGAAGGGCAACAGGAACTGCGTATTGATCGTGTAGTCACCCAACTGCTGGTAATTGGCGACGCGCAGTATGCCGATATCCGAGTCGAGTCCCGCTTTGATCGCAACCTTGTGACCGTCACTGTAGAGCGACCGCCGCTCGGCATGCTGCAGGTAGAGCAAGCCGATATTGCTGCCGGCTGGAAGCGCAGCGGCGTATTCGCCGGCGTCCACATCGATGGCATGGGCGTTGCCGGCCAGGGTGGCCAGCAGCAATGCGGCACCGATCATTGAAGTATCCAATGCGCAAGCTGAGAAACGAGCGCGCGCAGGGGTACGCGTGGAGATCTCCATGAGTCACCTGTTTTTGTTTTTGTAGGTTTTAGAGAGGGGTGAATCAGGAACCGGCTCAGTGGCTCAGGTTGCGGTAGGCCGCCGTTTCGAAATCCAGATAACCCTGGGTCGATACAGGGTCTACGAATGGCAATATCTGGGTGGCCCAAAAGCCACCGATGCCATTCTTGCGATCGATCCAATAGAAGAGATTGGCCAATCCAGCCCACGCCAAGGAGCCCGCGGGGCGACCGGTGGGAGCGTCTTGTTCGTTGATCATGAAACTCAACGCCCACGACTTTGGCATGCCGGGGAAAAATTCCGCAGTATGGGAAATACTCGGAATCACGCAGGGAAGGGCTTTTATCTTCAAGTTGTCGAGGCCGTTTTGCTCGGCGAAACGAATCGTCTCCGGCTTCAGGATCCGTCCGTGATCACCTTGTCCGTCGTTCAGCCAGGCGCGGATGAACAGGCAGTAATCCTTGACTGTCGAAAACAGGCCATGGCCTCCCATATGCACTTCGGGTTCCGGCGGGAGGAGGGAGCCTTCGACCGGGCTCAGCGATCCATCCTCTTCACGCTGGTGCATGCCAGCCCGTCGCTGGAGCATTGACGGGGTCATGGTGAAGGCCGTGTCGGTCATGCCCAGAGGCTCAAAAATACGCTGTTGCATGACTTCACCCAGGCGCTTGCCGGTAATGGCCTCGACCACCAGGCCGGCCCAGTCCATGTTGGAGCCGTATTCCCACTGCTCACCCGGCTCGAACAGCAACGGCGTCTTCAGGGCAGCCAACGATCCGCTGATGATGCTGGGTTGTCGTTGTTCCTGGACCAGCCTGTTGTAGTGTTCGTTGAAGAATTCGTAACCCAGGCCTGCGGTGTGAAGCAGGAGCATTCGGGTGGTGATGTGATTTTTCGCAGGGCGAAGCCGTGGGGTGCCGTCGCTATCAAACCCTTCGAGCACCTTGAGTTCGCCGATCATCGGCAGGTAGTCCCTGGCGGGCGCATCGAGATCCAGTCGGCCTTCCTCGACCAACTGAAGCACGGCGGTGGCGGTTATCGCCTTGGTCGTGGAAAACATCGCGAAAACACTGTCGGTCGTCATTGCCCCTGTTTGACCGAGCGTTCGTTGCCCTGAAGCACCCTCGTAGAGCAAACCGTCTCGCCCGGTGACGGCAGCCACGACGCCTGGGACGCGCTGCTGCCCAACGGTGACGGTTTCGAGTATCTGGTCGAATGCTGATGTAGAACCTGGATTCATTATTCTTATTCTCCTTAAACCCAACCCTGGTGCGCTTGGCTAGCGCCTGGAGCGGGATGTGCAGTGACAGGACTGATTGGGCCGACGTGAAGCGATGAACGTCGGGCCAGGGGAGATTAAGAAAATAAAACCGGAGCGTTTGTCGGCTGCCGGCAGAGGGTGTCGGAATCCGGCATTTATCCAATTACCTGCTTCGCCTAAGGGAAACCTTTAGCCGCACGGGAGATTTCCCCCCTTCGGATGCTGTTCATCTTGATACCGGCGCGGCGTCTACTCGCTTACCTTGCGCACACAGGAAGCGTGTCGTCGTAGCGGACTGTTCCATTGAGCTCGCCTTGCGCTTACCCCATAACAATAAGAATGGAGATATCAGGTGAAGCAATCTTGCCGTGGGCTCGGTATTGCCAGTGTGATCGGGGTTATCTGTTCGCCATTGGCAGCTCATGCCGATGTGATCGATGACAGTCATTTCAAAGTGGATACGCGTAACTTCTACTTGCACCGAAACTACACCAACACCCATGCACCGGTGTCTGAAGTGCACAGTTGGTCTCAGGGTTTCGATGCGCAATTTACCTCCGGCTACACCGACACGGCCTTGGCCATTGGCCTGGATGTGGATGCGCAATACGCCGTGCGTCTGGATTCCTCGGGCAACGACGGTTCGCTGCCGTACAGTGTGAGCGATCAACAGACGGCCAATGACTACAGTCGCGCCGGTGCGACCTTCAAGATGCGCTACAGCAAGACCGAGTTAAAGGTGGGTGACCTGCGCCCGCAATTGCCGGTGGCGTTCGATGACCCCAGTCGACAGCTGGATACCATCTATCAAGGGGCCGTGGTCGAGTCCAAGGAAATTGACGGATTGACCGTGACCGGTGGCCGCTTCTGGTCTGCCGTGACACGGGAGTCTTCCAATCACGAAAAGCTCTACAAGTTTGGCTCCACCGATAATCTCGACAGTGACGGCCTGGATTTTGGCGGCGTCACTTACGACATCAGCAAGACGTTGCAAGCCAGTTACTTCTACGGCGTCCTGCACGATATCTACCAGCAGCACTATTTCGGCCTGATGCACATGGCTGACCTGGGCAATGGCTACAAACTTAAAACCGACTTGCGCTACTTCAATAACAATGAAGACGGCAGTGCCTTGAACGGTGAAATTGACAACCGCTCCTACGGTGCCCTGTTCAGCTTGCTCAAGGGGGCGCACATGTTCGGCCTCAGTTACCAGCGCATGCTCGGTGACAGCGTGTTCCCGACCATGAACGGCTATATCCCGCAACCTTACCTGGTGCACTGGTCGTCCCTGGGTTTTGTCCGCCCCGATGAAAAGTCCTGGGGCGCGCGCTACAGCTATGACTTTGCCGGGATGGGCGTGCCGGGGCTGAAATTCTACACGCGCTACATCAAGGGCACGAACTGGGACCGCGGCGGCAACTTGAGCGACAACCAGGAAAGCGAACGCTACCTGGGGCTCAATTACGTGGTACAGAGCGGGGCGCTGCAAGGCCTTGGACTGGACCTGCGTAACATCGATGTGAAACAGAAGTACGGCTACGACTACAACGAGTTCCGTGTCGCCACGACCTACACGTGGAAGTTCTGGTAAGCGCATTGACTCCATAACAATACAAATAGGAGCAAAGACTAGTGAATATACAGGTCGATAACCCGGTCCTGCAGCGCAAGAAAACCTACGTCTACGAGTGGTACGTGGTGGCGCTGTGCATGATCGCCTACATCTTTTCGTTTGTGGATCGGCAGATCCTGGCGCTGATGATCGAACCGATCAAGGCCGACCTGCAGATCAGCGACACCCAGTTCAGCCTGCTGCACGGGCTGGCCTTTTCGTTGTTCTACGCCTTCATGGGCATGCCCATCGCCTATCTGGCTGACCGCTTCTCCAGGCCGAGGATCATCGCCGTCGGCGTGGTGTTCTGGAGCCTGGCGACCGCAGCCTGCGGCCTGAGCAAGAACTTCCTGCACATGTTCCTCGCGCGCATTGGCGTCGGCGTTGGCGAAGCGGCCCTGTCGCCCTCGGCCTACTCGATGTTCAGCGACATGTTCCCCAAGGAGAAACTCGGTCGCGCCGTGGGCATCTACTCGATCGGCTCGTTCGTCGGTGGCGGCCTGGCCTTCCTGGTGGGTGGCTATGTGATCGCCATGCTCAAGGACATGAACACCATCGAGGTCGCCTTTCTCGGCGCGATGAAAGCCTGGCAACTGGCGTTCTTCATTGTCGGCCTGCCCGGTATCGTGGTCGGCCTGTTGATCTGGCTGACCGTGCGCGACCCGGCGCGTAAAGGCCTGCAGGTCGATGCCCAGGGTCGAGCCAAGAAGGTCGCCATGAGCGATGGCTTGCGCTTCCTGGGTCGTCACCGTGCCACTTTCACCTGCCATTACCTGGGCTTTTCGTTCTACGCCATGGCGCTTTTTTGCATGATGAGCTGGAGCCCGGCGTTGTACATCCGAAAGTTCGGCCTGTCGCCGATGGAGGCCGGCTACATGCTCGGCACCGTGCTGTTGGTGGCCAATACCGCTGGCGTGCTGTTCGGTGGATGGCTCACCGACTACCTGGCCAAGAAGGGTCATCAGGACGCGGCGATGCGCACTGGTGTCATCGGTGCCCTGGGCATGGCTGTACCGGCCGTGCTGTTCCCGCAAGCCGATCAGCTGTGGCTGTCGGTGACCCTGCTGGTGCCAGCCATGTTCTTCGCCTCGTTCCCGATGCCGGCATCCACGGCGGCGATGCAGATCCTCGCACCGAACCAGGTGCGCGCACAGGTCTCGGCGGTGTTCCTGCTGATCAGCAACCTGCTGGGGTTGGGCCTGGGCACCACGCTGGTGGCGCTGTTGACCGACCGCTACTTCGGTTCGCCGGCAGCGGTGGGCTCGTCGATGTCGTTGGTGATCGCCGGTGCGTCGGTGTTGACCGTGTTGTTGCTCTGGCGTGGTTGCCGGCGTTTCCGCGAAAGCTATGCGCGGGAGTATCCGAGCCGCGCTTGATTGGTCATAGTTCATGATCGGTGCCTCGGCCCCGCTGCGTTTGTATGCAGCGGGGCTGAAGCACTTCCAGGCCAGGAGAATCCCGATGTTGAATGACGTACACCTACTGGAGCGGCATAGCCTGCTCAGCTCGGCCGATTACCGCGAGATCAAGGACAAGGTCAGTCATTACCTGTGTCCGCACAGTTTCAACGTGCTGCGTGACGAGCCGATCCATACCCGGCTCAACGGCGTATTCTTCGGTACTTCGGCGCTGCTCGACCTGCGCTATGGCGCGCCGGTGGAGATCAACATCGGCGACATTGCCGATCAGTACCTGTTTCGCATCACCTTGCAGGGGCATTGCGAAGTGGCCCACGGCCGGCGAAGTGCGGCGATGCAGTCGGGCTGCCTGAGCGTTTCCTCGCCGTTCGCGCAAAGCCGCATCGTCACCGATGGCGAGTGCCGCAACCTGATCCTGCGCGTCGACCGTGATGCCCTGCAGCTGCAACTGCAACGCCTGCTCGGGCGCAGCTTGCGGCAGTCGGTGATCTTCGATGTCAGCGTCGACCCGCTGGGCGCCGGCGTGGTCAGCCTTTATCACACCCTGGACTACATCTGCCGGCTGTACGGCAGCGGCGTGGACGGATCGCGGCTCGCCAGCGGCTTGTCCGATTACCTGATGCAACTGCTGCTCACCCAGCTGCCACATAACTACTCGACGGATCTGTTGATCGATTCGCGCGCGCCGCTGCCGCACCACGTGAAGAAGGCCCGTGACTACATCGAGGCGCACCTTGGCGAGTCGATCAGCCTGGCGACCCTGAGCGAGCTCTGTGGCGTCTCGGCCCGCACCTTGCAAAACGGCTTCAAACAGTTTCTGCAGCAGGCGCCGGTCGAGTACATCCGTGAGCGTCGCCTGGCGGTGATCCACGAATCGCTGCAACAGGGTAATACCTGCGAAAGCGTCACCGATATCCTGTTGCGCCACGGCATCAACAGCTTCGGGCATTTTTCCAGTGCCTATCGGCAACGCTATGGCTGCCTGCCGTCGGACACCCTGCGCCGACACAAGCATTAAGACTTCTGCGTAATCCGTCAGTCGGCTGCGCAATCGGGAAAGTCCGTGGCGGTGCAGCCCGATAGCATCGAGTCTCTTACAAGAGGAGCAACTCGATGAATATTACCGTGCTGGGTGGGGGACATGGCTGCTATGCCGCAGCTGTCGAGATGGCTGAAAAGGGGCATCAGGTCCGCCTGTGGCGGCGCGACTCGGCAGCGCTCAAAGAGTTGCTGGCCATCGGCAGCCTGACCATCAGGGACTATCGGGGTACCCGTCAGCTGTCCGTCGGCAAACCGGGCGACAAACTGTCGTTCACCGACGATTTGGCCGAAGCCCTGGGCGACGCGCAACTGGTGATCATCCCGCTGCCATCGACCTCCCACGAAGACCTGGCCAGGCATGTGGCGCCGCATCTGCGCGATGGCCAGGTGGTGTTCCTGCCACCGGGCACTTTCGGCAGCTACGTGTTTGCCAAGGCCATGGCTGATGCCGGTAACCTGGCCAAAGTCGCCTTCGCTGAAACCGGTACGCTGCCGTACCTCGTACGCAAGCATGGCGCCAGCGAGCTGGTGATCAGTTGCTACGCGACCCGCCTGCCGACTGGCGTGTTCCCCAGCAACCTGTCCGAGCACGCCTTCACGGTATTGCGCGAGGCCTACCCGAGCGTTGAACCGATCGAAGACGCCTTGAGCGGTGCGTTGATGAACGCAGGTCCCATCATCCACCCACCGCTGATCATGATGAACGCAGGTCCCCTGGAGCATTTCGAAGCCTGGGACATTCACAACGAAGGCACCCAGCCGTCGATTCGTCGCGTGACCAACCAACTGGACGCCGAGCGCATGGCCGTGCGTGAAGCACTGACCTACGGCGCACCGCACTTTCCCCTGGCCGACCATTACAACACCAGCGAAGGCGAGGCGTGGATGTACGGTCGCGGTGCCCATGGCAAGCTGACCGACAGCGGTGACTGGCGCGAAGACATCGACCTGCAGATCCATCGCTATATGCTCGAAGACACCCGCCTGGGCCTGTCCTTCCTGGTGTCCGTTGGCCGTTGGGCCGGTGTGCCGACCCCGGTTGCCCAGGGCCTGCTGAGCATCGCTTCGGTCGTTGCCGAACGTGATCTCTACGCCGAAGGCCGCACCCTGGAAAACCTCGGTCTGGCCGGGCTCGACCGCGAACGGATGACCGAACTGCTGACCAAGGGCTTTCAATCATGAGCATTGAATTGCCTCAGGTCAGCGTGGTCGGCGCCGGCCGGATGGGCGAGGGCATTGCCCTGGCCGTCATCCATGCGGGCTTGCCGGTTACCCTCATTGACATCAAGGAGCGCGCCGAGGATGAGCGCGACGACTACTTCGAGCGCGTGCGCAATAACATCCGCGGCGAACTGCTCATGCTGGTTCGCCTCGGAGTGCTCCAGCCGGAACAGGCGGACATCGCGCTATCGCGCTTGACCCTGCAAACCCGGGACCGGGCCTGCGAGGCGTTGCGCCGATGCGAGCTGGTGTTCGAAGCCGTGCCGGAAGTCATCGAGGCCAAGCAACAGACGTTCGCCTGGGTCAGCGAGCATGTCCCGGCGTCGGCGATCATCGCGTCGACCACCTCGACTTTCCTAGTTACCGAGTTGAGTGAAATGGTCAGCACGCCGGCGCGCTTCGTCAACGCGCACTGGCTCAATCCCGCGCACCTGATGCCGCTGGTGGAAGTCAGCCTCAGCGCCGCGACCTGCCCACAGGTGGTCGAGCGGCTGCTGCAACTGCTCAAGCGCATCGGCAAGGTGCCGGTGGTGTGCAATCCGGTGGCGGGCTATATCGTGCCGCGCATCCAGGCACTGGCGATGAACGAAGCCGCACGGATGGTGGAAGAGGGCGTGGCCAGCGCAGAGGATATCGACACAGCCGTTCGCATTGGCTTCGGCTTGCGCTTCTCGGTACTGGGACTGCTCGAGTTCATCGACTGGGGTGGCGGCGACATTCTCTACTACGCCTCGCGTTACCTCAGTGGCGCGCTGGCGCCGCGCTTCGAATCGCCACAGGTGATTGCCGACAACATGCACAACGGCCGCAACGGCCTGCGCGACGGCCAGGGTTTCTACGATTACCGTGAACTGGACGTGGAGGCCTACAAGCAGCAGCGGATGGGAGCCTTTGTGCAAAAGCTGGCGTCGTCGGGGTTGACGCCAGCGTTCGATGGCGCGTTGGCTCAGGCCTGAGCATCAGGGCCCGGATGCCGGGCCCTGACTACGCGACGTTTGAGTTGATGTCGTTGCCCACGACTTCGACGATGCGCCGGGCAATATGGTCGACGTGGGTCTCCAGGGCGAAGTGGCCGGTATCGAGCAACTCGACCACCGCATTGGGGTTGTCGCGCTGATAGGCCTCGGCGCCCGGTGGAATGAAGAAGGGGTCGCCTTTGCCCCAGATCGCCAGCGTTGGCACCTGGGTGTCGCGAAAGAACTGTTGGAATGCCGGATACAGCTCGAGGTTGTTCTGATAATCAAGGAACAGGTCGAGCTGGATGTCCTTGTTGCCGGGCCGCTCCAGCAGAAGCGCGTCCAGATGGTACGCCTCGGGTGCGATCACCTCGGGATGACTCACGCCCTCCACATACTGCCAGCGCGTGCCTTCCAGATGCAGGATGGCATCCTTGATCACCTGGCGATTGGCGGGCGACGGGTCGGCCCAGTACTGGCGGATCGGCGCCCACGCATCCCCCAGACCTTCGAGATACGCATTGCCGTTTTGCGAAACAATCGCGCTCACCCGATCCGGGTAAGCCAGCGCCAGGCGCAAGCCAGCGGGGGCGCCGTAGTTGACGCCGTCGGCTTCGACGAATTTGTAGGCAACGTTGGTGTGTCGGGAAGTGGTCATTGTTCATTGATCCTGTAACTGTATAAAAGTGTTTTTACGGGTTACTTGAGTCTATTTTGCATGGATTATGTAACTGGTCAAACTATTTTTATGGGTTACAATCTGTCTGGTTATTCCCCGGAGATTTCCATGACTGACAACGTCCCCCCCCTTGAACTGCCTGCGCCGCTGCTACTGGCCGATCACCCGGCACTGGACCTGCTGAACACCCGCATGATGGTCGATGGTCAGCGGCAAGACCTGCTCGGCACCGATTCCGATGCGGCGTCGTGGCTGCAGCAGTCGGGGTTCGGGTGGGTGACAGGCGTGGAAGGGAGCGACGGGCATTTGCTCGCCCGATTGCGCAAGCTGCGCGACAGCATCGAGGGCCTGGTCGCAGCCCGCCGGGAAAATCGCCTGGCGGATCCGGCAGCGTTGAATGCCTTTCTGTTGGCGGCGGTGCCGCAACTGGTGTGGGAGGAGGGCGGCGCGCCGGTACTGGATCGCTTCCGTCAGGGTGATGCCGCCAGCCAATGCCTGAGCCGGCTGGCTTATGCCGCTGCCGAGTTGTTGGCTGAAGGCGATTTCAATCTGGTGCGCAAATGCGAAAACGCGGAATGTTCATTGATGTTCTATGACCGCACCAAGGCGCACAAACGGCGCTGGTGCAGCATGGCGCTGTGCGGAAACCGGCATAAGGTCGCCGAGTTCCGCAAGCGGCGCCAGGGTGCAACTTAGGGTTAGGGCACCTGGCTGTGGACCTGTCAGTCAGCGCACCAGGCAAGGCTGCTTGTTGTTGAAGCGCCAGCCCGGAATCAGGAACTGCATCGCGACGCTGTCATCCCGCGCGCCAAGACCCATGCCTTTGTACAATTCATGGGCCTTGGCCACCGCGTCCATGTCGATCTCTACGCCCAGGCCATGTCGGGTCGGAACCTTTACGTAGCCGCCTTCGATCTTCAGCGGTTCCCGGGTCAGGCGCTGGCCGTCCTGCCAGATCCAGTGCGTGTCGATCGCGGTGATCTCTCCCGGTGCGGCGGCTGCTACCTGGGTGAACATGGCCAGGGAGATATCGAAGTGGTTGTTGGAATGCGAGCCCCAGGTCAGGCCCCATTCGTGGCACATCTGGGCAACACGCACTGAGCCTTGCATCGTCCAGAAGTGCGGGTCGGCGAGCGGGATGTCGACCGATTGCAATTGAATGGCGTGGCCCATTTCGCGCCAGTCGGTCGCGATCATGTTGGTGGCGGTCTTCAGTCCCGTGGCCCGGCGGAATTCGGCCATGACCTCGCGGCCCGAGTAGCCGTTTTCTGCACCGCACGGGTCTTCGGCGTAGGCGAGGACGTGATGCTGATCGCGGCACAAACGAATGGCTTCTTTGAGCGACCATGCACCATTCGGGTCAAGGGTGATTCGTGCGTCAGGAAAGCGTTCAGCCAGCGCGGTGACCGCTTCGATTTCTTCATCGCCGCTCAACACACCGCCCTTGAGCTTGAAATCGTTGAAACCATATTTTGCGCTGGCTGCTTCTGCCAGGCGCACGACGGCTTCGGCGGTCATGGCTTTCTCATGACGAATCCGGAACCAGTTGTCTTCAGCGTCGGCCTCGTTACGGTAAGCCAGGTCTGTGACATGGCGGTCGCCGATGTAGAACAGGTAGCCGAGCATCTTCACCGCATCGCGTTGCTGCCCTTCGCCGAGCAATGCAGCCACCGGCACCTCGAGGAACTGACCCAGCAGGTCGAGCAGCGCGGCTTCCATCGCAGTCACCGCATGAATGGTGATGCGCAGGTCGAAGGTTTGCAGGCCGCGACCGGCCGCATCCCGGGATGCAAAGGTGCTACGCATCTGGTTGAGGATGCGTTGGTACTGGCCGATGGGCTGGCCGATCACCAGGGCGCGAGCGTCTTCGAGGGTCTCACGGATGCGTTCGCCCCCCGGTACTTCGCCCACGCCGGTATTACCGCAACTGTCCTTGAGAATGACAATGTTGCGGGTGAAGAATGGTCCGTGGGCGCCGCTCAGGTTCAGCAGCATGCTGTCGTGGCCCGCGACGGGTATGACTTGAAAATGGGTGACGACAGGTGACTGGGTGGCGTTGGCAGAATGTTCAGCGTTCATGGCAAGTTCCTACGAGTATGGTCGTTCAACGAACAATGGAGTCAGTGCGCTTTGACTGTCGCATGCGTTGGAGCGGCGTTCGGTGGTGTCAGCACGGGTGATGGCTTGGGTGAGGTCCTGGCAAAAAACACCAGTATCGCGGCAAGAACCGAGGTGCCGGCCAAGCCATAGAGGCCGCCCTGGATCGACCCGGTCGTCTGTTCCAGGAAACCGAAGGTCGTGGGTGCCACGAAACCGCCCAGGTTGCCGATCGAGTTGATCAGCGCGATAACCGCGGCGGCGATACGGGCATCCAGGTAGCCCTGGGGAATTGGCCAGAACAATGAGGACGCGGACTTGAAGCCGATGGCAGCGAAGCAGATGGCGACAAAGGCGAAGATCGGCCCGCCGGTGGTGGACAGGAACATGCCGGCAGCTGCAATCAACAAGGCAGTTGCGACCCAGGCTTGCTGGAATTTGAACTTGCTCGACAGCGCCGCAAAGGAGTACATGGCGATGATCGAGATCAACCATGGGATCGAGTTGAAGAAACCTACCTGTACATCACTCAGGTCACCCATCTTCTTGATGATGCTGGGCAGCCAGAAAGTCGCTGCATAGATCGTCAGCTGGATGCAGAAGTACAAGGCGCAGAACAGCAGGATCTGGCGATCTTTCAGGAGTTTGCCAATGGTCGGTTTTACGCTGGTCAGGGCTTCACGTTCGCGTTGCTCCTGATCGATGGCGCCGACCAGCGCATCCTGCTCCTCGCGTGTCATCCACTTGGCGTCATGGGGTTTGGAATCAAGCCAGAACCAGACGAAGAAACCGAGGAACACCGAGGCCAGGCCTTCTATGGCGAACATCCATTGCCAGCCGTGAAAGCCAAAGCCTTCGATTTGCAACAGGGCACCCGACAGCGGACCGGAAATCAGCGAGGCAACGGCTGAGCCGCTGAGGAAAATGGCGATGGCTTTGCCGCGCTCGACGCCTGGCAACCAGCGAGTGAAGTAGTAGATCACGCCTGGGAAGAAGCCCGCTTCGGCGACACCCAACAGAAAGCGCAGGATGTAGAAGTGGGTTTCGTTCTGGATGAACGCCATCAGCGTGGCGACGATGCCCCAGGTGAACATGATGCGGGTCAGCCAGATCCGGGCGCCGACCTTTTGCAGCAATATGTTGGAGGGCACTTCGAACAGTGCGTAGCCAATGAAGAAGAGGCCTGCGCCCAGGCCATAGGCGGCAGCGCCAATCCCGAGGTCATGTTCCATGTGCGTGCGCACGAAACCGATGTTGACCCGGTCGATGTAGTTGAGGATGAACATGATCACGAAAAGCGGGAGCACATGTCTCTTCACTTTGCTCACGGCGCGCGCGAGTACCGAATCATTTTCTGGAACGACAGATGCGTTGCTTGAATTGTTCACAATTCAAATCTCCCACTGATTATTTTTATGCGGGTTTGAGCGTGATAGCGGCGGCCTGGCTGCCGGTTATTGCTGTCGAGTTACCAGGCACCGAGCGCCTTGATCAGGGTCGCGTCGGGGTCGGTCAAAGGAAAAGGCAGGGAGGTCTTGCGAGAGGAGGGACTTGAGTACTTGAGGATTCATGGGATTCGCCTGCATCGATGGTTTTTGTTTAGATGTCTGGAGCGGGTTAAGTTGATAGACATCATACAAGTGGTTTTTTGAGGCTGCAATGCGGCGGATGGTGTTTTGTGTGCATAACGACGTGAAAAAATAATTTATTTGGTTATTTTATTCAGTATTTATAGGGGTTTAACTGCAGCATTGTGCCGGGTCTGAGAGGCTGGACCTGTCATTCAGCTGGAAGGTGTCCCGAATTAATCAGTTCTTTATAGATGTGTTGTCATACAAGTAGGAGTCTTTTCTAACCTGGTGTAGCGGGGGTGCATTCGCATTTCGCCAGAGAATCTCCGGTGGGTGTTAAGCTCTGTGAAGCAAAATTCCGTGGACTCGAACCTATGCAAATTGAAAGCGGAACCCCTGTCCGCAGACGCTCCAATAATCTGGCTCAGGGCGTGGTCGAAGCACTGACCCAGCGCATTTTGCTCGGCCAATTGAAGCCAGGCGAAAAGCTGCCTTCGGAATCCACCATCGTTCTCGAACATGGCGTGAGCCGCACTGTTGTCCGGGAGGCGATCTCCAAGCTGCAAGCTTCGGGGCTAGTCGAGACACGACACGGAATCGGCACATTCGTGCTGGAGCAACCCTCCCAGCCAGGGCTGCGCCTGCATGTGGATACCGTTGCGAGTGTCCGCAGCATGCTGGAGCTGAGATTGGGCCTGGAGGTGCAGGCGGTTGCACTGGCCGCTATGCGCAGAACCGACGATCAGCTCGCGCGTATGCGTCAGGCCTTGAGTGATTACCAGGCTTCGCTGGCGAACAACGATAGTTGCGTCGAGCAAGACAAGCGCTTTCACCAGATCATTGCCGAGGCGACCGGTAATACGTTTTTCACGGAAATCATGCAGCACCTGGGCAATGCCATGATTCCTCGTACCCAGGTGAAGGCCGACGAACGTGGAGGCGCCGACTTTTCGCAATTGGGGCAGCTGGCGAATCTGGAGCATGAAGCGATTTTCAACGCGATCAAGCGACAGGATCCCGATGCGGCTCGAGCAGCGATGGTGCTGCACCTGACCAACAGTCGGGATCGGTTTTCGGGGAGTTGAAGGGGGGCTGAAACCGTGGCAAGGGAGCTTCCACTCCCTCACTGATGTCTTACCCCCGACACTCCACCAGGCTTTTCACCTGTCCAGAATCCGTCTGGTTCTCATCACTCAACCAGCGTTCGAACCCTGCGCCAATCGCCGGCCATTCCGAATCGATGATCGAATACCAGGCGGTGTCGCGGTTCTGCCCCTTGACGACCATGTGCTGGCGGAACACGCCTTCGAAACTGAACCCCAGGCGCTCGGCCGCGTACTTGGAGCGGGCGTTGGCGTTATTGCATTTCCACTCAAGGCGCCGGTAGCCGAGGGCGAAAGACTCCTTGGCCAGCAGATAGACGGCCTCGGTGCTCTTGGGTGAGCGTTGCATCGGCGCGCCGAAGGTCACGTGGCCGATTTCAATGCGGCCCTGGGCCGGGACGATCGACATCAGGCTGAGGATCCCTTGTACTTCGCCGCTGGCGCGGTCGATCACGCTGAAGAAGTAGGGATCGCTGCTGGCGGCGTGGTTGTTCAGCCAGTCGTTGAATACGCTGCGCTGCGGGAAAGGACCGTAAGGCAGGTAGTCCCACAGTTTCGGATCGGCACCCGGGCCTTGCAGGGCGTTGAACAAATCGTCGCCGTGGCGCGCCGGGTCGAGTCTTTCCAGGCGGATGAAACGTCCTTCGATCAGTTGGGCTGTCGGGGCCGGGACGCCTTTCCAGTCGGCGAGTGAAGTCGGCATGCTGTTCTCCTTGAACGTTAAATGGCTTTGCGAAACTGGATGAAACCCGGACGCTCAGCGATGCGCTCGTAGAGCTGGATCGCAGTGGCGTTGGTTTCGTGGGTCAACCAATGCACCTTGTTGCAGCCGTCGGCCTTGGCCGTGGCGTAGACGAATTCGATCAGCTGACGGCCAACGCCGGTGCCGCGGGATTCGGGTGTTACCAGCAGATCCTGCAAGTAGCAGGCGTTTTCAATGCTCCAATTGGAGCGATGGTAGATGAAGTGCACCATGCCCACCGCTTTGCCGTCTACCCAGGCGAGGGCGGCATGGGTGGGTTCGTTTGGGTCGAGCATGCGTTGCCAGGTGCTTTGGCTGACGGTTTCTGGCAGTTCCGTGTTGTAGAAACGCAGGTAGGCCTGCCACAGCGGCAGCCAGTCGGCGTGGTCGTCGGCGCTGACCTGGCGGATGTCGATCTGGTTCATGTTCATTCCTTTGGCATCAAGTGGGCGAGGGCCTGGTCGTGTGCGTCGGCGCTGGCGGCCAGCCCTTCGCGCACGCCGGCAATGTCGGCGGCGTTGCGGTTCTGGCTGAGCTTGCGTTTGCCTTCCAGGCGCTGGATCGGCAGGGCGAAGCCGACGATGGCCTTGAGCATGCCGTCGATGTAATCGGCCGGGGCATCGGCGACTTTCCACGGTTGCGCGCGACCGGCTTCATGGCGCTCGGTCAAGGCGCTGACCAGTGAGCGCAGGCGCTCGGCATCGGTGAACACCTCAGCGCTGCCATAGGCGTGCACAGCCACGTAGTTCCAGGTCGGCACGACTTTGCCGTCCTCGGCTTTGCTCGGGTAGAACCCGGGGCTGACATAAGCCTCGGCGCCGGCAAAAATGACCAGCGCTTCGGCGCCGTCCTGCAGTTCTTTCCACTGTGGGTTGGCCTTGGCGAAATGGCCATACAGGGTTCCGTTCGGACCCTCGTCGGTATTGAGCAGCAAAGGCAAATGACTGGCTTGCAGGCCTTGTTCGCCATGGGTAACCAGCAGGGCGAGGCGAGTGCCGAGCATCTGTTGCTGCAGCTCATGCAAATCGTTGAAGGCAAAGGCGCGGGGCGTATACATGGAAATATTCCTTGGCGAATGCCTGCATCCTAGGCAGGCTATTGGTCTGTTGTAAGAGCCATTAACGATAAATTTCATAGGTCCATTGTCATGAAGGATGCGCCGCTGTCCTTGTCCTTCAATCCGGCGGGTATCGAGCTCGACCGCCGCCAGGGCTTGAGTCGCCAGCTTTATCAGGCCTTGCGGGTTCGAGTGCTCGACGGGCGCCTGGCCAGCGGCACGCGATTGCCGGCGAGTCGGGACCTGGCGGCGGCCCTGGCGATTTCCCGCAACAGCGTGGTACGGGCCTACGACCAGCTCTACGCCGAAGGGTTTATCGAAGGGCGGGTGGGTGACGGAACCTATGTCGCACAATTACCCCAAGCACCGTTCCCCGGCAGCAAAACAGCGCCGAAAGCCCCGCCAGGCACCTCTCTCAAAGGCCTGGATGTGCCTGTGTTGGCGGCCGGTCAAGTCGCTCGCAGCGGCGCATTGGCGCGGGTGGAAAACAATCATTTGCCGACGCCTCCGAGCGGTCCGCCGCGCGCTTTTCGGGTCGGTGTGCCGGCATTCGATCTGTTTCCGTTCGAGGTGTGGGCCAAGCTGAATGCTGCGTTCTGGCGCAAACCGGATCTCCAGCAGTTGTGTTACGGCGCACCGCAAGGTGATGCGCGATTGCGCGGGATGATCGCGGCGTATTTGCGCAGTTCCCGCGGCATGCAGTGCACGGCGGAGCAAATCGTCGTGACCAGCGGCGCGCAGCAAGGGATCAGCCTGTGTGCGCAGTTGCTGGTGGAACCGGGGGACGGGGTGGCGGTGGAAAACCCCGGGTATCGGGCGGCCGGTCATGCGTTTGCGGTGGCGGGTGGGCGATTGCACGGCATCGCCGTGGACAGCGAGGGCATCGATTGCAGCGAGCTGGCGCGCCTGGGCGATTGTCGTCTGGCCTACGTGACGCCCTCGCATCAATACCCCTTGGGCGTGGTGATGAGCCTGGCGCGACGCCTCGAATTGCTGGCCTGGGCCGAGCGCAACCAGGGCTGGATCGTCGAGGACGATTATGACGGCGAGTACCGATACAGCGGCGCACCGCTGGCGCCGTTGGCCGCGCTCGATCGTCACGGGCGGGTGCTCTATGTCGGTACGTTCGGCAAAGTCGCCTTTCCCGCTCTGCGCCTGGGCTACCTGGTGTTGCCGCCAGCATTGGTCGAGGCATTTGCCCAGCGGCGTGCGGTGGATGTCCGGCATTCCGAGGTAAGCACACAGGCGGTGATGGCCGAGTTCATGGCCGCCGGGCATTTCCAGCGCCACGTGCGGCGCATGCGACGTGCCGCGTTGAGCCGCCGCAACACGCTATTGGCCAATTGGCCCGCGGATATCGCCGGTGTGGGTCACCTGCCAAGTGTGGCAGCCGGCTTGCACATGACGGTGATGGTCGACTCTCTGGCCCGTGAGCGTGAACTGATAGAGGCTGCGTCCAGCGTCGATGTCGAGATCAATGGCCTGAGCAGCTATTGGCTAGCGGATTCGAACAACACGCCCGATCAACGCGCCGGGTTGGTCCTGGGCTTTGCCGCGGTGCCGGAGGAGGCGATCAGCGCGGCACTCGAACGTTTGGAAAAGGTCTGGCGCAGGACTCGCTGAAGCGCGAATCCTGGCGGGTGCGGGTTGTCTCTCAGGAACTCGAAGCGGCTTGCTTGATCTTTGACAAGAACAATTCATCCGCCAGTTTCGGACTGATTTCGCTGCGATAAACCGCGATCAGCTCGTTGTAGGAGGCCGATGTGCGCTTATCCAATGTACTGCCGAGCAGGCGTTGGGATACGGTTTTCAGGTGGGCAGCGGTGTAGGTTTTGGGGGCGGTGTCCGGGCCTGAATAGTGAAAGTGGGCGTACCAGAGCACCTTTGCAGTGCCATGTTCGCGTATCTCGTATTCTTCGAGAAAGTCGTTTTTATGCCCTTTGAGTCGCCGCCGACCGGGTGTCTTGGCGATGGTTATCAGTTTTTTGCTCATCAGCCATTCAACGCGCGCGGCGGTGGGGGGCTGTTCCTTTGTCATGCGGATTCGGGTCCGGCGACCTTTATCAAAGAGCTCGGTCGCGCCCTCATTGAGCTGTTTGGCCAGCAGTACGGCTGACGCCGGCCCGCCGTCAGTCGCATTATTGTCGGTGAGGGCTTCTTCGATCGTATCGCTCGCTTCTTGCAGTCGCCTGGCGTACTGGTGAAACATTTCTTCTATTTCCGTGGGATTGCGTCCCGCTACCTTCGAGTGCCCTTCGGTGCGACGGATAAACGGCTGCAACTGATCCACCAGCGCCTGCCCCTTCTGGACGCTGATTTGCAGATCAGGTCGCACAGGGGCAGGTGCCTGCTCCGGCGCAGGTTCATGTTCCACCCAGACGCCCGGTGTTTTCTCATGGAATGTCGCGGTGACCTTGTTGGTCAATGGGGATATCACGTCGACCCATTCGGTGTTGTCCGCCGCCGTGCGCACACGTGGCTTGCCAACCACCGTGCCTTTGTAACGGGTCTTGATGATGCGTTTTGAGACAGGGGCGGGGCGAGAAGGACCCGGTGTCGGTTCGAGTGATTTGCGTTCTTGCAGAAGACCAGCGAGGTGCTTAACGCTGAGCTCCCTGAAGGTTTCGATGCGCTCGCGCATGAGGTCCAATGGGGGTTGCAGCAACTGCCGCGGAAACTCGTCAGGCAGGTCCTGTATCCGCAGGTCGAGGATGGCGAACTGTTCCACCAGCTCACTGAAACCGTCGATTCGCTCAGGCAGGGGCAGTGCATTGTCTTGTTCGGCAAGCTCCAGTGAAGACTGGACGGTCAGGCCCGTATCCTCGACAAGTCGTGTCATGGCTTGTCGGGCTGGCGCCGTATCCACGGAGGCGCTGTCACTCAAGCAAAGTTCCTGGGCAAGGCTGATCTGGAACAGTTTCAGATCCTGCAGCGCGTAACGGGGCAGCACTGCCTGACTCTCTCGCGCCACTTCGGCCGCTTCCTTGCCCAGTCGTTTCAACTCTTCGATGCGTGCCTGGGCAAACTCGATCTTGTCGATGAAGCCCTGGGTCAGATCGCTGGTGAGCTGGTGTGTCTGGCGCGGAGTCTGTGTGCCGTCCCCCGGCTCGTTATCCAGCAACGCCAGGGATTGGCGCATGTGTTCGCCAAACACTCTGTTTTGCTGAATGAACCACTGCTGCGTGAGGGACAACTGATGATCCAGGCAGTCGACCAGGACCGCACGGTAGTTGGGGATCGATTCAATGCTGTTGTAGGTCTTGAGCTGTTCGATGAAGGTGCCGAATTCCGCCACATGCGCATCCAGGGTTTCGATCAGGCGTTGCCGATTCGGGTCGACAATGTCCGTGGTAGGCGCTGTTACTGCCTTCTGCACGGCATCGAGCTCCTTTGTCAGCTGGGTTTTGCGACTTTCAAACGCGCTCAGTTGCAGTTTCAGCGTGGCCTTGCGTTGCTGGTTTTCCAGGGCTAGCGCTTTTCGGCTGCGGCCTCCGCCGCGCAATCGCAAGCGCGTATCGATGAACCATTGTCCCCCTGCCGAATGAATCAGCAGCGGACCCCGGCGTGACGGAGTGATGCGCGAGTCGATGATTTGCACATCGCCGTCGTCGTTGAGCCAGGCTTCGAACCAGCGCTGGCCCACCTGGGCATACCACTTTTGCTCGAGCGGGCTCAGATAGCGGTGAGGGCCGGGTTCGTTCGACGGCTTTTCGAGCCCGGTGGGCTTGGCGATAGCCAGCCGGTCCAGCACGGACGCCAGGCTCGCTTGCGACAAAATGCCGAAGGTATGCAGGGGTGTCGGGTGGTTGTCGGGCAGCAGGTGAGCGACGACATCGGGCATCTGCGTCACAGTGATGGCCGCGACCGGTTTTTCGAGCGTTGGGGTAGCGCTCTCAAGGTGTGGGGCACGTGGTTTGTTGCGCGTGGCGGCGTGGTGCGCCAGGACCATGCCCAGGGACAGGAACAGGTCGGTCAACGCAGTCCATTCATGCTCGGAATCATCCGCTTCCCGGGCTTCGCGCGCCTCGTCCAGATCGTCCATGATTTGCCAGATCCAGGCCGCAGTTGCCGCCGTACGCCCGAGAAAAGGCAACGTTACGTTGAACAGCATCCAGGCCGCTTGCTTGAGGGTAGCCCAACGGCTTTGCGCATTGGACACCGACTGCCGGTCGGCCAAGGTGACCAAGGCATTGGCGTTGGCGCTAAACAGTACCGGCAAGGCGGGTTGCAGCACCGGCGACGAACCCAGGGTCAAGGCGCCCATCATCCCCAGTATCGAAGTTGAATCAACCAGCAACTGGGACAACGTCCAGACGGAGGGCAACTCGCCTGGGAACACGTACTGCGAGTAGTTAAAGCGCACGTCATCCGCTAACCAGGCCAGCACCGATTGGCGCAACGCCCTGTTGTGCTTGATGGCGTAGAGCAGGCTCGCTTCGCCGGGGTATTGCAACAGTGGATGATCGAGCAGTGGCCGATACAGCAGGCACGGACCTTTTTCGACTTGTCGCGGCCCGATCACGAACATGTTGGCGACTTCGTCAGCCTTGCCATCGTTGCGTCCGCCTGGAATAAAAGCCAGAGGGCGGATGATGATTTCCAGACCCTCGACATAACGATCCGCGGCCTTCTCCTGCAAGGCCGCGACGACATAGCGATAGCCCAGTTCATCGATCCCGGCCTCGCCACGGATCTTCGCTTGCAGCGTTTGCAGCGGTAGCTGGATGCGCAGGTCTTCGGCGTAGAGTTGCTGGCGCCGGGCCTTTTCCTGCGGGTCGTCGAGCAGTGTGCGCTTGATCAGCCTCGGGTAGTTTTCGCCGATGTTCACGGCGCTCACCAGGCTGTCCAGGTAGGTCGGCGTCAGCCATGGCGCAACCGCTGAACCGTCGCGGTATTGCACGGTTTTTTCACCCCAGGGCAGGGCTGTGAGGTTCTGCAACGCCAGATCGACGAGTGACAACGTGACGGTTTCGGTTTCGCCCGGCACCGCGAATGTCCCGAGGATCACAGGGTGAGTGCTGCTGATTTGAATGTCTTCCAGGTGCGGCAGGGACGCTTGCGGGTGATCCTTTGTCATCTGGTCTTGCAAGGCCTTCAGGGTAAATTCGCGTAACGCAGCAATGCCATCGTGAAACGATTTCCCGGCGTGCTGCTCGCGTACCAACGCCAGGTCCATCAAGTGCCGACCGTAGCGAGTAAGATCTACTGTCGAAGCATTCAGCAACCAGTCCGGTAAAAGACGCTGGATCTGGTTGAAACGGGTGGGGCGCTGTTGCACCCGCTTTTCGAATTGTCCAGCCGCTGCCGCGATCCGTGGGGCCAGCGTCGACACCGCCATCTCGTTGAGCGAGCCAATGGCCTGGATTTCCAAGGCGATCAACGCACAGGCCTGCTGGTCGAAAAAATCGCCCGTGGGTTCGTAGAGGCACCACTGCAACTGTTGAGCATTTTCCGATGGAGTGACGCGTCGGCGAAGAACTTCGCCCAATGCCGCCAACGAATCGTAGTGCCTGAATCCTTCGATGATCGAATGAGTAACGATCAGCGTGCGTTTCTCCAGCGTGCCGACAATGACGGCGGTGTCCATCAGCTGCCGGTGTTCGCTGTGTTGTTGATCGAGATGGTCGATGTCGATCAGGCAGGCGCGTGTCTGGTATTTGTCGTGGGCCTGACGATCGGCCTGTTGCGGGTAGTTGTAGACGGTCAGCGCCAGGGCCAGTTGGTCTTCGTCCCAGTCTTTGGGTTTGTCGTCGTTCCAGAGGCTGTGCAGGGCTTCGCTGATTTGATGCCAGCGGGGCTTGTTGGGGGCGATGGCTTCATTCCAGTAGTCCAGCTGTTGCTCCTGATAGGCCACGAACAACAAGCGCGCCAGGCGATTGAGCAGGCAGCCGATGGCATCGATCTTCACTGGCAGCTTGATGCCTGGCTCCACACCCGGTTGCCGGGTCAGGAAGTGTTCCCCGTCGATGTAGGTGGCTGTCGCGCCAGACAAGGTGAGCCGTACCAGCGCGTCAGTCAGGGATTCGAACCGGCTGTTGGCGGGCAAGACCTGGTTGTCGCTGATGGTCCAGGCGGGTGTAACCACCACGGTCAGGTTCGGATCGATGTGCAGTTGCGGATACTCGGTGTCGAGGGCGGTGCGGATCGAGGTCGAAGCGACTTCCCTGAGCGAAGGGCCGGTCACCAATTGAGTGAGTATGTCGTCGGGATTGTTGGAGGGTATGGCGGGCATGGCCGTTTCCTGTGTCCGGTGAAGCGCTTGGGACAGCGCGGGTTCGGGCACGGTAGAGGGCCGGTGGAAACAGGAGGTGGTAGATAGTTATCGCAGTAGGAGCGAGCATGCTCGCTCCTACAGGGGATTTCGTTTTATTCAGTTCCCTGCGCCGCGTTTCAAGTCCCCGACTTGATCTTGGTCCACGCCCGGGTCCGCGCACGTTCGGCATCGCGTGGCAGCGGTTGCAGGGTGTAGAGCGTGCCCATGGCCGCTTCGGTCGGGTACAGGTTCGGGTTGTTTCGAATCGCCGGGTCGACCAATTCCGTGGCGTCCTTGTTCGGGTTCGGATAGCCCACGAAGTCACTCACCGGCGCGATCACCTGGGGTTGCAGCAAGTAGTTGATGAAGGTGTAGGCGTCTTGCGGGTTCTTCGCGCCCTTGGGAATCGCGAGCATGTCGAACCAGATCGGCGCGCCTTCCTTGGGCAGGCGCATGTCTACGACCACACCGTTCTTGGCTTCCTTGGCGCGGTTGGCGGCCTGGGAGAAACTGCCGGAGTAACCGACGGCGACACAGATGTCACCGTTGGCGATGTCGGCCATGTACTTGGACGAGTGGAAGTAGGTGATGTGCGGACGGATCTTCATCAGCAGCGCTTCAGCCTTGTCGTAGTCCGCAGGCTTTTTGCTGTTGGGGTCCAGGCCAAGGTGTTGCAGGGCCAGGGGCAGGATCTCCGAAGGCGAGTCGAGCAGGGCGACGCCGCACTGCTTGAGCTTGCTGATGTTCTCTTCCTTGAAGATCAGGTCCCAGCTGTCCACCGGCGCATCGGCGCCCAACGCGGCCTTGACCTTGTCCGGGTTGAAGCCGATCAGGATGGTGCCGTACATATAGGGCACGGCGAATTTATTGCCGGGGTCGTTGGCTTCGATCAGCTTCATCAGCTTGGGATCGAGGTGGTTCCAGTTTGGTAGTTTGCTGCGGTCCAGTGGCTGGAATACGCCCGCTTCGATCTGCTTGGCCAGGAACACGTTGGACGGCACCACCACGTCGTAGCCGGAGTTGCCGGTCAGCAGCTTGGCTTCCAGCGCTTCGTTGGTGTCGAAGATGTCGTAGACCAGTTTGGTCTGTGGGTTCTGGGCCTTGAAATCTTCCAGGGCCTTGGGGGTGATGTAGTCGAACCAGTTGTAGACGCGCAACGTTCGTTCTTCTGCATGTGCGCCGCCACTGAGCACCGTGGCGCACAGGGCAGGAACAATCAGGCGCTTTAGATTTTTCATTGTCATGCGATTCCCCGTTAAGCGTTTTCAAAGCCTTCAAGCACGTTGACGGCGTTGATGCCGATTTCTTCCACCGCGTAACCGCCTTCCATCACGAACAGCGTCGGCACACCGAGCCTGGCGATGCGTTGACCCATGGCCAGGTAATCGGGGCTGTCGAGCTTGAACTGGGAGATCGGGTCGTCCTTGAACGTATCCACGCCCAGGGAGACGACGACGATGTCGGCGCCATAGGTCTCGATCTCGTTGCAGGCTTGCTCCAGCGCAGCGCTCCAGGTATCCCAGCCGCTGCCGGCGGGCAAAGGATAGTTGAAGTTGAAGCCTTCACCGGCGCCTTCGCCGCGCTCGTCCTCGTAACCGAGGAAGAACGGGAACTCGGCTTCCGGGTGGCCGTGGATCGAGGTGAACAGCACGTCGCTACGCTCGTAGAAAATCGACTGGGTGCCATTGCCGTGGTGGTAGTCGACGTCGAGAATCGCGACTTTTTTGTGGCCCTGATCGAGAAAGGCCTGGGCGGCGATGGCAGCGTTGTTGAGGTAGCAGTAACCGCCCATCAAGTCGCTGGCGGCGTGGTGCCCCGGTGGGCGGCACAGGGCAAAGGCGCTGCGGGCACCGCGCTGGATCTCTGCTTGCGCGGTGAGTGCGACCTGCGCCGCGCTGTACGCTGCTTGCCAGGTGCCGGCGGTGATCGGCGCGCCGCCGTCGAAGCTGTAGTAGCCGAGCTGGCCGTGCAGGCTGGTGGGCTTGACCTGACGCAGGGTACGCGCCGGCCAGGTGTAGGGCAGCAAGTCACCGTCGGTGTTGAATTCGGTCCAGCGCGCCCAGGCACCTTTGAAAAAGTCCAGATAGTCGCGGCTGTGGATACGCTCGATTGGCCCCAGGCCAAAATCCTTCGGCGCTTCTACGGGACCCAGATTCTGCTTTTGCACACGTGACAGCACATGATCGGCACGCGAAGGCATTTCAAAGCAGGGCTTGAGTTGCCCGTCGATGAGTTCGCAACGACCGTGGTGCAGGTGGTGATCATCCGAGTAGATCGTCAGCATTTTATTGTTCTCCGCAGGCGGTTTCGGTTGCACACAGTCTTGCGGCGCGGACGATTTCGGAGAACGGCAGGAAAGGCCAAAAGGGGATTAATGTGGCCAAAATAATTGACCGAAATTCGCCCCTTCCTGGATAAAAATCAAAAGCCAAAGCAAAAGTAAAAACGAGGTGGCTTGTCCGGGATGTGATCGTTCCCATGCGCAGCAAAGGAATGCCGCCAGGGACGCTCTGCGTTCCACTGACGACGCATGACGTGAGCCGTGCGCAATGGTGACGCGGAGCGTCACAGGATGCATTCCCACGCAGAGCGTGGGAACGATCGGCGTATTCACTTCAAGTCAGGTCGGCTGTCAGGCCGCCTTGCTTTGCTTTTGATCGCGAGCGCCCCGTTAAACCACGATGGCCGAACGCAGGCATTGCGCAGTAGGTAAACCGGCAGGAGGTGTTCTTCAGGGCCGGAACTGGCTAGGCGTCACACCACTCCAGCGCATAAACGCATGGCGGAAACTCGCGGTCTCGCTGAAACCCAATGCTTCGGCGATCCGGTAGATCGGCATCTGGTCCTCACAGAGTAAAAGCTTGGCCTGCTCGAACCTGAGCTCATCGAGCAATTCCTGATAGCTGCACCCCAGGTCCTTGAGGTGCCGTCGCAAGGTGCGTGCTGAACAATTCATCTGCTCGGCCAATCCCTCGAGTCCCGGTGCCGCATGCAATTGTGCCCTGAGCAGCTGGCGGATCCGCCCCAGCCAGGCCTGGCGCCCGGTGAACTCGGTATTCTGCTTGCGGCAACGCTCGGCCATGGCCTGGTGGGTGATGGCATCGGCCAGGGGCAAGGGTTGGTCCAGCCAGCGCCGGTCGAAGGCGAAGGCGTTGTTGCGTGTGCCAAAGTGCAGCGGGCAATTATTGAAGTGTTCGGCGTAGTTAACCTGGTAATCGGGCGCGGCATGTTCGAAGCGTGCAGCCAGCAGCGGCAGGGCGTGCCCGAGCAGGTCATCGCAGATGACTTTCAACGACACCAGGCAGAACTCGGCGTTGAACACCGCCAGTGCCGGATTCTCCCGGTAATCGGCGGCGACAAACCAGACGCGCTCGTTGTCCTCTTCCAGGCTCAGCTCGAAAAGTGTTCCCAACAGCGCCGGATAACGCATCGCAAGGCGCAATGCGTCACCAAAGGTGGCACTGGTGAGCAGGGCGTAGCCGAGCAAGCCGTAGGACGAAACATGCATGCGTCGGCCCAGTTCCAGGCCGATATCGCGCTTGAGGGCGACGGCGTTGGCGCAGACCTGCATCTCTTGATTGGTGGTGATGCGCGTGTCCGCCCGGGCCAGATCCGCGGCACAGATGCCGCTGCCGGCGAGCAGGGGGGCGCTGGGCAGACCTTGGGCCTTGAAGGTGTCGAGCACCAGGGAAACGGCGTTAAGGGTGGTGAGGTGGGAGTGGAGCATGCTCGATTCCGGCGTGGGGGTGCCAGAACCGAGCAACTTGTGTGCCGGTTTGCGTCAGAAGGCCTTAATGACCGCTGAGCAAGGACGCAGCCCCGGCTCCACCGAACAGTCCGGCACTGACCCGGTTAAACCAGCTCTGGCCCTTGCCGCTGCGCAGATACCGCGCCGCGCCATGGGCACCCAGGCCGTAGGCCAGCTTGCATAGCAGGTCCAGTACGGTCCAGGTGGCGATCATCACCAGCAATTGCGGCAGGAACGGTTGCCCGGCGCTCAAGAATTGCGGCAGAAACGCGGCGAAGAACAGGATGTCCTTGGGGTTGCTCGCGCCCAGCATGAAAGCGCGCCCGAACAGTGCGCGAAAGCGTGGCACTGCGGCGGCCTGAGGCACTTGCGCACCGTGGGACGGTTGGCCCGACTGCTGCCAGCTCTGCCAGGCGAGGTAGAACAGGTACAGCGCGCCGACGATTTTCAGTGCGCTGAATAATTGTTCCGATGCCAGCAGCAGCGCGCCCAAGCCCAGCGCCGAAGCACTCAACAGGCAGATCGAGGCAATCACGCCGCCAAGAAACGCCGGGTAGGAACGGACCAGGCCGTAATTCAAACTGTTGCTGATCATCAGCAAAGACAGTGGCCCCGGGATCAGGATCACTACCAGCGCAGCGCCGCTGAACAGCAGCCAGGTTTCCAGACTCATCACTTTCCTCCATTTGCACAAAAGCCTCACCCGACGGGGTGAGGCTGGTTTAACGCGCGTACCGCCGAGATTTACAAGAAGATGAACTTGGCAATGAAAATTGCGCAGAGCACCCACAGACTGACGGAGATTTCCTTGTACTTGCCAGTGCCGGCCTTCAGCGCCACGTAGGTGATGAAGCCCAGCGCGATGCCGTCGGCGACCGAGAAGGTCAGGGGCATCATGATTGCCGTGACGATCGCCGGAATGCTGTCGGTCGCCTCGTCCCATTCGATGTGGGCCATGCCGCCCATCATCAACATGGCCACATAGATCAGCGCACCGGCCGTGGCATAGGCGGGGATCATCCCGGCCAGCGGCGCGAAGAACATGGCCGCAATAAATAGCACACCTACGGTCACTGCGGTAAGACCAGTCCGACCACCCGCCGCTACGCCCGCGGCACTTTCCACGTAGCTGGTGACCGGCGGAACGCCCACTACCGCACCAAAGACACTGGAGGCACTGTCGGCTTTCATGGCTCGCGAGAGGTTTTCGATGCGACCGTCAGCGCCCACCAGGTTGGCGCGCTGGGCCACCCCCATCAGGGTGCCGGCGGTGTCGAACATGTGCACGAAGAGGAAGGCCAGCACCACGCTGATCATGCTGACGTTGAACACGCCGGCAACGTTCATCGCCATCCAGGTCGGGGCCAGGCTCGGCGGGGCCGACATGATGCCCTCGTAGTGCACCAGGCCCAGGCCCCAACCGGCCAGGGTCACGGTGATGATGCTGATGAGGATCGCGCCGAACACCTTGTGGTAGCTGAGGATGGCGATCATCAAAAAGCACACGGCGGCGAGCAGCGGGCCAGGCTCGCGCAGGGAACCGAGCTTGATCAAGGTGGCCGGGCTATCGACGACGATGCCTGCGGTTTTCAAGCCGATCAGCCCGAGGAACAGGCCCACACCAGCGCCCATGGCGTAGCGCAAGCTGACGGGGATGCTGTTGAGCAGCCATTCGCGGATGCGCGAGAAGGTCAGGATCATGAACAGCACGCCGGAGACGAACACCGCGCCCAGTGCAGTTTCCCAGTTGTAGCCCATGGTGCCGACCACGGTGTAGGTGAAGAAAGCGTTCAGGCCCATGCCCGGTGCCAGGCCGACCGGCCAGTTGGCGTACAGGCCCATCAACAGGCAGCCCAGGGCGGCGGCAATGCAGGTGGCGACGAACGCCGCGCCATGGTCGATGCCGGCATCCGCCATGATGTTGGGGTTGACGAAGATGATGTAGGCCATGGTGATGAAGGTGGTCAGACCGGCAATCAACTCGGTCTTCACCGTGGTGCCATGCAAGCTGAGTTTAAAGATGCGCTCCAGCCAGCCATTGCGTAAAGGCGGCGAGAGATCCAGCGTCGATGCTTCGGATTTGCGGCTTTCCACAGCGAGGTACTCCTCAAGAGTTTTATTGTTATTTCCAGGGCCGGACCCATGAGGGTGGCAGCGGCCCTTTGAGGCACTTGCGAATTTGTTGACCAATAGGTCAGAAACTCGCACGAAGTGGATTATGCTTTTGTATACAAATAATGCAAATAATGTTTTTGGTTTTGTAGACGAAAAGTTTGGCAATAGGGATATATCGCCCGCTCTGGTCCCTTCGCGAGCAGGCTCGCTCCCACAAGGGACCGCATTCCCCTGTGGGAGCGAGCCTGCTCGTGAAGCTTTTGTGGTACTCAGATTTTTTGCTGGTTCTCACCAAGCGCCATATTCACCGCCAGCCACCCATTCACCGCCGTCTCACCCGCCTCGGCAAACACCCGCTCCAACAATTTCACCTGCTCACGACGCAGCGATTGTTCAAACCGCGCGCCGTCCTCGGTCAACTCCAGCAGCCGCTTACGCTTGTCGGTCTCGGACGCCACGCTGTTGACCAAATGCATCTCCAGCAGTTGGCGCAAGGGCATGTTCAACGCCTGTTTGCTCACGCCCAGCAATACCAATAACTCCTTGACGCTAAGGTTCGGGTAGCGGGCAATGAAAAACACAATGCGCTGATGCACCCGACTCAGGCCGCGGCGCTCGAGCATTTCATCGGCCTTGGCGGTGAAGGCCTGGTAGCCGAAGAAAAACGCTTCCATGGCCTGCTGTTGAGAAATCGGGCTTTTAAGGTCAATCATGTTGACGTATCCGTTGGTGATGCCGTAATTTCGGTCAATAAGTTTGACTCATTTTTCCCTGGCCTCGCTACTGGTGACCCCCATGGCTTTTTCCGAACGTGTCTCGCGCCTTAAAAGTTCCTTGATCCGTGAAATCCTCGCTGCCGCCCAGCGTCCGCAAGTGATGTCGTTCGCCGGGGGCTTGCCGGCCGAAGCCATGCTGCCGAAAGTCGAATGGGCGCGGATGCCGGTGTCCATGGGCCAATACGGCATGAGTGAAGGCGAACCGGCCTTGCGTGAAGCCCTGGCGCAACAGGCTCGAGTGCTGGGTGTGCCATGCGAGGCGAGTCAGGTGTTAGTGGTCAGTGGTTCACAGCAAACCCTCGATCTGGCCGCCAAGCTCTATATCGACAAAGGCACCGAAGTGCTGCTCGAAGCACCGACCTACCTGGCGGCACTGCAGATCTTCCAGCTGTTCGGCGCCGATTGCCTCACGGTGCCGCTGGAAGCCGACGGCCCGAACCTGGCGCAGCTGCGTTCGCGCCTGGAAACACATCGTCCGGCGTTCATCTACCTGATCCCGACCTTCCAGAATCCATCGGCGGTGCGTTACAGCGAAGCCAAACGCGAGGCGGTCGCCGGATTGCTGGATGAGTTCGGCGTGACCTTGATCGAAGACGAACCCTACCGTGAGCTGACGTTTGACGGCGGCAGCGCCAAACCGATTGCCGGACGCCTGAAAAAATCCAGCTGGATCTACACCGGCACGGTGTCGAAAACCTTGCTGCCGGGTCTACGCGTGGGTTATCTGATCGCCAGCCCGGATCTTTTCCCGCACTTATTGAAACTCAAGCAGTCGGCGGACTTGCACACCAATCGAGTCGGCCAGTGGCAAGCGTTGCAATGGATCGGCAGCGAGTCTTACCAGCAGCACCTGAGTGAGTTGCGTGGTTTTTACCGCGTGCGTCGCGATGCATTCCAGGCGGCGCTGCAAACGCATTTTGCCGATCTGGCGGATTGGAACGTGCCCCAGGGCGGGCTGTTTTTCTGGTTGACGCTCAAACAGCCGCTGGATACCCGTACGCTACTCGATGGGGCGTTGGCCAACGACGTGGCGTTCATGCCGGGCGAGCCGTTCTTCCCTGAGCCGGATAATCATCACGGGCACATGCGGTTGAATTTCAGCCACATTGACCCGGCGCGGCTGGAGGAGGGGATCAAGCGACTGGCGCAGGTGGTGCGACAGGTGCAGGCGGCGCAAGCGGCCTGAGGGCTGGGCAGAAATGAATAAACCGGCCATTGGGCCGGTTTATTTTTGTCTGGGATTTGCAGTGTTTGTGCCGGCCTCTTCGCGAGCAGGCTCGCTCCCACATTGAATCTGTGCAACCAGTTCCCTGTGGGAGCGAGCCTGCTCGCGAAAGCGTCAGTCAGAACACCACAAATAAATCAGGCTGCAGCGAAACGCTTATCCAGATAATCAATGATCACCTTGGACTCATACATCCAGGTAGTCTGGCCATTTTCTTCAATACGCAAGCACGGCACCTTGACCTTGCCGCCGTGCTCGAGCAGGGCCTGGCGATCCTGTTCGTTGTTTTTCGCGTCGCGCAGGGCCACCGGCACGTTCAGGCGGCGCAGGGTGCGGCGGGTTTTCACGCAGAACGGGCAGGCATGGAACTGATACAGGGTCAGGCCCCTGGCGGCAGCTTCGACCTGGGCCTGAGCGGCGGCAGGGCGCTGCTTCTTGCCTGGACGGGTAATGAAGTCGATGAAGATGATCAGTTGGCCAAGGCCGACACGAAGCGCTTTTACGAACACGTTGAAGCCTCACGGTGCTAATGAGAAAGGCGCGCAGCTTACCTGATTTTTTCAAGACGAAAAAAAACCGGCGATGAAAGCCGGTTCTCTTCGTACCGCCAATTACTTGATCAAGCTGAGAAACTCGCTGCGGGTCGCGGCGTTCTCACGGAACTCGCCAAGCATCACCGAGGTGATCATCGTCGAATTCTGTTTTTCCACACCGCGCATCATCATGCACATGTGCTTGGCCTCGATCACCACGGCAACGCCCAGGGCGCCGGTGACCTGCTGGACTGCATCGGCAATCTGGCGGCTGAGGTTTTCCTGGATCTGCAGGCGGCGGGCGTACATATCGACGATACGCGCGACTTTCGACAAACCCAGCACTTTGCCGCTCGGGATGTAGGCCACGTGGGCCTTGCCGATGAACGGCAGCAGATGGTGTTCGCACAACGAGTACAACTCGATGTCCTTGACCAGCACCATTTCGCTGTTGTCGGAGCTGAACAAGGCACCGTTGGTGACCTCTTCCAGTGTCTGTTCATAACCGCGGCAGAGGTACTGCATGGCTTTGGCGGCACGTTTTGGCGTGTCGAGCAGGCCCTCGCGGGAGGGATCCTCGCCCAGTTGGCCAAGGATCGCGGTGTAATTCTGTTCCAGGGACATGAAACTACCTGTGGGATTTTACGCAAAGGGCAAGGGTACGGTGGCAGACACGGCGCTGCAAGCGCGGCGCATCAGGTTTACTCGTCGCGACCTTCCATCATGGTGCGTTTGAGCATCACATAAACGGCTCCGGCACCGCCATGCCTGGCCTGGCACGAGGTGAAGCCAAGTACCTGTGGATGCTGGCGCAGCCAGGTGTTGACGTGGCTCTTGATCATCGGCCGCTTGCCGTCCAGGCGCACGGCTTTGCCGTGGGTGACACGTACGCAGCGGATTTCGAATTTTGTCGCTTCAGCCAGGAATGCCCAAAGGGTTTCCCGGGCTTTTTCCACGCTCATGCCGTGCAGGTCAAGGCTGCCCTCGAACGGGATCTGCCCGATCTTGAGCTTGCGCATCTGGCTTTCCTGCACGCCGTCGCGTGCCCACATCAGTTCGTCTTCCGGGCCGACGTCGATGACGAACTGATCGGACAGCCCGTCAACAGTGGTGGCATCGGTACGCACGGTGGCGGCTTGGCGCAACGTGGCGATGTGCGCGCGGTCCGCCTTGGGCTTGCCGGTTTCGGCGCGATCGTGCTTGATCGGCTTGACGCCTTGGATCGCACTTTTGAACAGGGAAAAATCGTCGTCTTGCATGTCAGCCTCCGCGAAGGGTGGCCAGTTTACCCAACTCGAAGCGAATCGGGCGCGAGAAAACGTGCGGCATCGCGCTGCAACTTGCGCTTAGTCGTGTTTTTTCATCAGGTGCGGGGAGATGTTCAGTGCGTTCGACTGACGCGAGCGGCGGCGGCAGCGGCGCCACAGCCAGATGCCGAGGTACAGCACGAACAGGCCTATCACCAGGATCACTGCCGCGCCCGCCCGGTTGGTGTTCAACTCGCCCAGGGCCGGAGCATGGCCGAACAGGCTGGCGGTGCCGGCCATCGCCAGCAGCACGCCGCAGGTCGCCAGCAAGGCAGCGAAGGCTGCGCCGATTCGAAAACGCCAGTTGCTTTGGCCTTTGGGCCGTAAACGGCGAGCGTCAAAACCATCGGATAACTTCATTCCGACCTTCCTCAATGGGTATCGGCCCTTCGACCGGAAGTTGACCGGGATGTTCCTGAGGCTAAGACATTTACGGCATATGAGAGGCTTTTGCGGATGAGCGGCGGCATGGACCGCTCATGAACCGCCGATCAGACCAGGTCGTTGGTCAGGGCGAGGGCGGCAAAGTTGTCCGCCATGATCGCCATTTCGGTCTGCTGCACATGCTCGGCACTCAGGACGCCGCCTTTGTACGGCAGGTCTCGGGTGGCGCAGGCGTCTTCCACCAGGGTGCAGCGGAAACCCAGGTTCTTTGCTGCCCGCACGGTGGTACTGACACTGGAATGGCTCATGAAGCCGCACACCACCAGATCCACCGAGCCCAGTTCTTCCAGGCGTTTTTTCAGGTCCGTGCCATGGAACGCACTGGGCAGGATTTTCTCGATCTTGATTTCCCCGGCCAGCGGTTCCAGCCCTGGAATGAACTGGCCGCGCTCGCCGCGTGGATCGAACAGCCCCCCAACGGTGCCGAGGTGGCTGACATGCACGATCGGCCGGCCGGCCGCGCGGGCGGCAGTCACCAATTTCTTGATGTTCGCGACCGCCGCATCCATGCCGCTCAGGGCCAGGGGACCGCTGAGGTATTCTTTCTGGGCATCGATGATGATCAGGGTCGCATGACTCAGTTTGGCTGCTGCATAACCGCGGCCGCTGAGTTGAAACATCGTTTGTGGAACGGACATTCTGGGGCTCCTTCGGGTGGGGCTTTTGCGACATTGTCCTCTGGCTGAGCGCTTCTGTGAATCGCTACCATCGTAGGCACCGTCGTTACTGGCTTACAGCGTTGTCAAGTATTGAGTTTTGTTCAATAGCCGGCGATAAAACCAGATAATTCCTACATTTGTCCCGGTGTATTTCCTGCGTCGTCGGGACGCCGTTTGACTGGTAGAATCGCCCGTCGATTTTTCTGGAGTTTACCGTCGTGATCACTTCCCGCCTTCGTACCCTGCGTGACCATATCCGTTGGGCCGTCAGCCGCTTCCATGGGGAGGATCTGTTTTTCGGCCATGGGACCGACAACGCCTGGGACGAAGCCCGTCAATTGGTGTTGGGTGCGCTGCACTTGCCGTGGGAAATCTCCGACAGTTACCTGGACTGCAATCTGGAAGAAGACGAAGTGGCGCACCTGCAGAACCTGCTCAAGCGCCGGATCGAAGACCGCGTGCCGACCGCCTATCTGTTGGGTGAAGCCTGGTTCTGTGGCATGTCGTTCATCGTCGATGAGCGCGTATTGATTCCTCGCTCACCGATTGGCGAACTGATCGAAAACCGGTTCACACCCTGGCTGGGCACCGAGCCTGCGCGAATTCTCGACCTGTGCACCGGCTCCGGCTGCATCGGTATCGCTTGCGCCTACGAGTTCCAGAACGCTGAAGTGGTGCTGGCCGACCTGTCCTTCGAAGCGCTGGAGGTGGCGAACCAGAACATCGAGCGCCACGGAGTCGACGAGCGTGTCTACACCGTGCAAGGCGATGGTTTCGATGGCTTGCCAGGGCAGCGCTTCGACCTGATCGTGTCGAACCCGCCGTACGTCGATGCCGAGGATTTCGCCGACATGCCGGACGAATACCAGCACGAACCGGAACTGGGCCTGGCCTGTGGCGATGACGGCTTGAACCTGGTGCGCCGCATGCTCGCCGAAGCGGCGGATCACCTGACCGAGAAGGGCTTGTTGATTGTCGAGGTAGGTAATAGCCAGGTGCACGTCGAGACGTTGTACCCGGAGGTCGACTTCGCCTGGCTGGAGTTCGAGCGTGGCGGGCATGGCGTGTTCATGCTGACGGCTGAGCAGTGCCGCGATCATCAGGCCCTGTTCGCCTCCCGCGTCTGACCTGCACTCAGATCGTTCCCACGCTCTGCGTGGGAACGATCAGCCGCTACCGGTGCGTAGCAATCCAGATCAGTAACCCCGCCTGAAACACCGCAAACGCCACCAAACACGTAATGGTGAAGCGCAAACCGGCGTCTTCACGCTTGTATTTGCTGACCTTCTCCTCGTGTTTCTTGAGTTTGACTTCCTGCTCGGCCAGGTTCTGCTCGGCTTGCTGGAGCATCTGCGCCGCCTCGAGAATTTCCACGACTTGGACTTTCTCGGTATTCCAGTCGCTCAACAGGTCGCCGACCCTGACCTCCTTGACGCTGCCCTTCAAATGCTGGGCATCGGCATAGACCACGTCGAACCCGTGCACCCGCAAAAAGTGATCGCGACGCAGGCGCGTGTCTTCGTTCAGCGCGTCCTTGTTGTTGAGGTCGGTGCCGTCGACGGTGTAGCCAGGCCATCTTTTCTTCGCCCAGTTGATGCCGTGGGCGGCCATGAAGCGGCCGATGCCGCGGTTCAGTGGTTCGATTTGCAGGCCGCTGTCGGGGCCGAAATGCACGCGTTTTTCCGCGTGGTCGACCCATACGTCCAAATGATTCTGTTCCTTGCGTACGCGTTGGCCAGGCAGGGAGATGCTCATGCGCATCAGGCTGCGCAGCTTGTCGTTGCGCTCGGCGTAGCCGAATTCGACAAAGCGCAGGGGCCGGCCACCGGTATTTCGGTCCGTCTGCAGCGGCGCCAGACGGAGCATCTTGTGGTGCTCGACGTGGACGTCCGCCCAAGGCAGCTCGACCGCTGGCGGTACGTCTTTTTCAGCGGTGGTGTCGGGTGAAGTCTGGGTATCGGTCATAACGGCGAGATCCTGTCCAAGCTCGACTGCCGCCAGCCAGTACGCTGGCGACAAAGGCTTATCGGCCGTTTTCGACAAGACTGGAGAGCAAATTAGCTGGAGCGAAGCCCGTCAATGAATCCGAGGATGCGCGCGCCCAGCTCCGCCGCCAGTGGCAAATTCGGATCCTTGTAGGAGGCCAACTGGCGTTTGACGTCGTTGGGCACGATGCGCATCACGTGGTTCATGCCTTCGATCAGCGCCAGTTCGGCGTCCGGTTTGGCCGCCTTGAGCAGTTTGGCGTCATTGACTCCAACCTGGATGTCATTGCTGCCCTGGATGATCAGTGCCGGCATTTTCAACTTCGCGAATGCAGCGGCGGGGTCCTGGCGGAACAGCGAAATCAGGTACGGCTGCACGCTCGGACGGAATATCACTTGCAGTTGCGGTGGCACGTTGTCGTCGGTTTTCCCGGCCTTGAGACTGTCGAGCAGCTCATTGCTGCGCAACATCAGCGGGGGAGGCAGGCGATTGCCCAGTTGCTGGCGCAGGACCTGGTCGATCGGTCGGGCGCTGCCGGACACGGAAATCACCGCCGCCGCATCGACGCTGGGCGCCGCGAGGCTGGCGATCAAGGCCCCTTCGCTGTGGCCCAACAGGATCAGCTGGCCGAAGCGCGGATCGGTCTTGAGTTTTCGCCCCCAGGCTTCGGTGTCGGCCACATAGGCTTCCACCGACAAGTTGCGTTCGTCGGGGGTGGCCGCCAGGCTCGCCGCGACGCCGCGCTTGTCGTAGCGCACGCTGGCGATGTTGTGTTTGGCCAGCACCCAGGCCAGGCGCTTGAGGCTGTCATTGCGCCCGCCTTCGGGGTTGTTGCCGTCACGATCGGTCGGGCCGGAACCGGAAATGATCAGGACAACAGGCACCGGGGTGTCGGATTTAGGCAGCAGCAGCGAGCCGAAAAGCTCGCCGGTGCCGGTGTCCAGGGAGATTGGCCGCTGCAGGACAGTGGCCTGGGCGAAGCCGGAAATCAGGGTAAGGCTCAAGGCAAGAACTCGCAGCATTGTCGGGCCATCATCAAAGGGTGCCGGTTGGACTCGCAGGCAACCATAAGGTTCGAGGATGAACTAGTTGGATAGCCTGCGTATACTGGCGCGCATTACGTATTCAGGTTCATTTCACGGAGCGTCCTGCATGTCCGGCAATACCTACGGCAAGCTATTCACTGTCACCACCGCTGGCGAAAGCCATGGCCCGGCGTTGGTCGCCATTGTCGATGGCTGCCCGCCGGGGCTGGAGATTTCCCTGGAGGACCTGCAGCGCGACCTGGATCGCCGCAAGCCCGGCACCAGCCGTCACACCACCCAGCGCCAGGAAGCCGACGAAGTCGAAATCCTCTCGGGGGTATTCGAAGGTCGCACCACCGGCTGCGCCATTGGCCTGCTGATCCGCAACACCGATCAGAAGTCCAAGGACTACTCGGCGATCAAGGACTTGTTCCGTCCGGCCCATGCCGACTACACCTACCACCACAAATACGGCGAACGCGACTATCGCGGCGGCGGCCGCAGTTCGGCCCGGGAAACCGCGATGCGCGTGGCTGCGGGTGCGATTGCCAAGAAGTACCTGGCGACCCAAGGCATCGTCATTCGCGGCTACATGAGCCAGCTTGGCCCGATTGAAATTCCGTTCAAGACCTGGGACTCGGTGGAGCAGAACGCGTTTTTCAGTGCCGATCCGGACAAAGTGCCGGAACTGGAAGCCTATATGGACCAGTTGCGCCGCGACCAGGATTCGGTCGGCGCGAAGATCACCGTGGTCGCCGAAGGCGTGATGCCAGGCCTGGGCGAGCCGATTTTCGACCGTCTCGATGCGGAGCTGGCCCATGCGCTGATGAGCATCAACGCGGTCAAGGGCGTGGAAATCGGCGCCGGTTTCGCCAGCGTCGCCCAGCGTGGCACCGAGCACCGCGATGAAATGACCCCGCAAGGTTTCCTCAGCAATAACGCGGGCGGCATTCTCGGCGGCATCTCGTCCGGCCAACCGATCGTCGCGCACCTGGCGTTGAAGCCAACGTCCAGCATCACCACGCCGGGCCGTTCCATCGATATCCATGGCAACCCGGTGGACGTCATCACCAAAGGCCGCCACGATCCCTGCGTCGGCATCCGTGCCACGCCGATCGCCGAAGCGATGATGGCCATCGTGCTCATGGACCACCTGCTGCGTCACCGTGGCCAGAACGCCGATGTACGTGTGAGCACGCCGGTGTTGGGCCAGATCTAAGCCAGCGGTGACGGCGCTCCCGTACTGGCGGCTGTCCAGCTTCTATCTGTTTTACTTCGCCCTGCTCGGTTCGACAGCGCCTTTTCTGGCGCTGTACTTCGATCACCTGGGATTCTCCGCGGCGCGCATCGGCGAACTGGTGGCCATCCCGATGCTGATGCGTTGCGTAGCGCCGAACATCTGGGGCTGGCTCGGCGACTACACCGGGCGGCGCCTGGCCATCGTGCGCTTCGGCGCCGTGTGCACGTTGCTGACGTTTTCGCTGATTTTCGTCAGCCAGACTTACGCCTGGCTGGCGATGGTCATGGCCTTGCACGCGTTCTTCTGGCACGCGGTGCTGCCGCAGTTCGAAGTCATCACGCTAGCGCACCTGCAAGGCCAGACCTCCCGCTACAGCCAGATTCGCCTGTGGGGCTCGGTTGGTTTCATCATTACCGTGGTCGCGCTGGGGCGCTTGTTCGAATGGCTCAGCCTGGACATTTACCCGGCGGCGCTGGTGCTGGTCATGGCCGGGATCGTGCTCAGCAGCCTGTGGGTGCCGAACGCCCAGCCGGTCCAGGGCGAGCGATTGAGCGGCGACGGTTTCCTCGCGCAACTGCGCAGCCCCGGGGTGTTGGCGTTTTACGCCTGCGTAGCGTTGATGCAGATGAGCCACGGGCCCTATTACACTTTTCTCACGCTACACCTCGAACGACTGGGCTACAGCCGGGGCGTGATCGGCATGCTCTGGGCCGTCGGCGTGGTCGCTGAAGTGCTGATGTTCATGGCGATGAGCCGCATTCTTGCGCGTTTCTCGGTACGGCGCGTGCTGCTGGCGAGTTTTCTGCTGGCGGCGTTGCGTTGGCTATTGCTCGGTTCGCTGGCCGAATTTCTCTGGGTGCTGTTGTTTGCCCAAGTGCTGCACGCGGCGACGTTCGGCAGCTTTCACGCCGCGGCCATCCAGTTCGTGCAGCGCAGCTTCGGCCCACGCCAGCAAGGGCAGGGCCAGGCGCTCTATGCCGCACTGGCCGGCACCGGTGGCGCAATGGGCGCGCTGTATTCCGGTTACAGCTGGGCGGCCCTTGGCGCCCCCTTAACCTTTAGTATTGCCAGCCTCGCCGCGTTGGCCGCAGCCGTTATCATTGCCACACGAATGCAAGAGGACACGCGTTCCCTCTTGAACCCTTAAGGAGTTGTCCTGATGAGCAGCCTGTCCGTTTATCACGTTTCCAGTCCCGACGTACCCAACAAGGTGCTGACTCATTTCGAAGACATTGCCTCGACCCTCGCCGAGCAAGGCGTACGCTTCGACCATTGGCAAGCCACGGCGAAAATCCGCCCCGGTGCCAGCCACGAAGATGTCATCAGCGCCTGCCAGGCGCCCATCGATACACTGATGACCCAACACGGGCTGCGCGCGATCGATGTGATCAGCCTCGACCGCGATCACCCGCGAAAAGAGTCGATACACGCGAGTTTCTTCGCCGAGCACCGCCAGGACGAAACCGAAGTCATGCTGTTCAGCGCGGGTAGTGCATTGTTGTCTGTATACATCGACGACTATGTCTACGCCGTGCTGTGCGAGAAAGGCGACCTGATTGTGCTGCCGGCCGGCACCCGGCAGTGGCTGGACATCGGCGAACAGCCCTATGTGGTGGCGATTCGTCTGTCCAGCAGCCAACCCTGGGTGGCCAATTTCACCGACGTCGACAACGCGGGGCGATTTCCGCGAATGGATGATTGAAAGCTGTTGGCTGCCCACACAACTCAGGCCGTGAAGCGAAAGCTTGCACGGCCTGTTGGTTTACCGCGGCGCGACCTTACAGCGAATGATAGGTCGGCAGGGCAAAGCGCTGCTGGCTTTGCAGCAGGGAGATTTGTGGCAACTCGCTAGCCTGTTCGGCCAGGTCGCGGCGAATGGCGCTGATGACCCACGAAAGTTGATCGCCATTGTGCAGTTGCTGGTAGGAGATCGAGCGTTTGAATTCCCTACCCTCGCAGCGCAGGGTCAGCAGGATGCCGCCATCAGGACGGTCCTGGGTGGTGACGTCGAAGTTGGAGAACAAGGAGGAAAATTTTTCTTGGATGAGGCTCATGTCTGTCAGCTCCGTTAGCTCTTGAATGGCAAGCATGGGGAGACTGTTGCAGTGATTGTGCCAGTATGTCGCTTTCTAAAATAATCATATAAAACAATGACATATAAAAGATGATGATTTTTGGTTTCGTGCAATCTGCATGAATGGCTATCGTGCATCCTGCATTTTGCGTGGTCGTCGGCGCTTCAATGGAACCATTTGCCTTATGCGCGCTCACGATTTCAAACGTGGGTGTCGCGGATACAAAACATTTCAAAAACCGCGTGTACAGCCGCAGAACCGTTGACGTATTTTCGGGGTCAATCAATGCCGCCCGACAATAAGAAGAGCCAACGGGATCAGCCATGAGCCGCACGCAGCACGACACGATCACCTGGGGCATGATGCTCCGCAAGCTGCCTTCCATTGCCAAAGCGATTCCTCGCGTGGTCAAGGGCATGAAGGTCGCCAACGTCAAGGATCCGACCCAAGCGTGTGGCCTGGGCTGGAGCTTCGAGCAGGCTACCCTGCGTAACCCCGAAGGCCCGGCCTTGCTGTACGGCGAGGTGCAGCTGACATATGCCCAGGTCAACCGTTGGGCCAATCGCATCGCCCACCACCTGATTGCCCAAGGCATTGGCAAGGGTGACGTGGTGGCGGTCTTCATCGAGAACCGCCCGGAATTGCTAGTGACCATCCTGGCGGTGGCCAAGGTCGGTGCCATCAGTGCTTTGCTCAATACCTCGCAAACCCGCGATGCCCTGGTCCATAGCCTGCACCTGGTGACACCGGCGGCCATTGTTGTCGGTGCGGAACTGGTGCCGGCCTACCTGGCGGTCCGAGAGCGGGTGCCGATCGAGATGGCGCGTACCTGGTTCGTCGCCGACCAGGACACCTACAGCCATCCCGGCATCGCGCCCGACGGGTTCGTCAACCTGATGACAGCCAGCGTCGATGCCTGCAGCGACAATCCCGCCAGTAGCCAGCAGATCTTTTTCGACGATCCTTGTTTCTACATCTATACCTCGGGCACCACCGGGCTGCCCAAGGCCGGGGTTTTCAAGCACGGGCGCTGGATGCGCAGTTGCGCAAGCTTCGGCATGATCGCATTGGATATGCACCCTGAAGACATCGTCTACTGCACGTTACCGCTGTATCACGCCACCGGCCTGTGCGTATGTTGGGGCTCGGCCATCAGCGGGGCGTCGGGGTTTGCCATCCGCCGCAAGTTCAGCGCCAGCCAGTTCTGGAACGATGTGCGCAAGTACCGGGCGACCACCCTGGGCTACGTGGGGGAGCTGTGCCGCTACCTGGTCGACCAGCCTGCCAGTGCCGACGACGGCAAACACGGCGTGACCAAGATGATCGGCAATGGATTGCGTCCCGGCGCATGGGGCGAATTCAAGACGCGCTTCGCGGTCGGGCACATCTGCGAGTTGTATGCCGCCAGTGACGGCAACATCGGCTTCACCAACATCCTCAATTTCGACAATACCGTGGGCTTTTCCCTGATGTCCTGGGAACTGGCCGAGTATGACCACGACAGCGGTGTGCCGATCCGTGGCGCCAATGGGTTCATGCGCAAGGTCGGCAAAGGCGGGCAGGGGTTGCTGCTGGCCAGGATCGACGACAAGGCGCCGCTCGATGGTTACACCGATCCGCATAACACCGAAAAAGTCGTGCTGCATGACGTGTTCGCCAAGGGCGATCGATACCTCAACACCGGCGACCTGTTGCGCAACATCGGTTTCGGTCATGCACAGTTTGTCGATCGCCTGGGCGACACTTACCGCTGGAAGGGGGAAAACGTGTCGACCACCGAGGTCGAGAACATCCTGCTGCAGCACCCGAACATTTCCGAGGCCGTTGCCTATGGCGTGGAGGTGCGCAACACCAATGGCCGGGCCGGGATGGCGGCGATCACGCCAGCGGAATCCCTGGCAACCCTGGACTTCGGCGAGCTGCTGGCGTTCGCCCGACAGCACCTGCCGGCCTACGCGGTGCCGCTGTTCCTGCGGGTGAAGGTGAAAATGGAAATCACCGGGACCTTCAAATACCAGAAGACTCGGCTCAAGGACGAAGCCTTCGACCCTGGCAGGACCGGCGATGACCCGATCTACGCCTGGTTGCCGGGCACCGAGACCTATGTGCAGGTCACCGGGCAGGTGCTGGCGGACATCCAGGGTGGCAAGCATCGTTATTGAAAGAAGCGTTATTGAATTGGGCTATGGCCGCGCAACAGAAAAAATAAGTGACAGTGGCGAGCACCCTCGGGAAACTATCGGCTTTGCGAAAAACTGAAAGTGGAGCGATCAATGTCTGACAAAAGCCGCCAGATGACCCCCGAAGAAGCCGCCGAGTTTGCCGAACAGGTCTTCAACAAGGCGCGCGAGGGTGATGCGGCCATGATGGCTGCGCTGCTGAGCAAGGGCCTGCCGCCGAACCTGCGCAATCACAAGGGCGACACCTTGCTGATGCTGGCCGCTTACCACGGCCACGTGGACACGGTAAAAGTCTTGCTTGAGCACAAGGCTGATCCGGAAATCCGCAACGACAACGGCCAGAGCCCGATTGCCGGCGCGGCATTCAAGGGCGACCTGGCCGTGATCAAGGCCCTGGTCGAAGGCGGTGCCCAGGTCGAGGGCTCGTCATTCGACGGCCGCACCGCGTTGATGATGGCCGCGATGTTCAACCGTGTCGAAGTCGTCGACTACCTGATCAGCAAAGGCGCCGACCCGAAAGCCAAGGACGCCAATGGCATTACCGCGCTGGATGCTGCCAAAACCATGGGCGCCGTCGATACCGTGGCGCAACTGGAGAAATTGCTCGGCTGATGGCGTTTCGGGCCAGGTTCGATTTGCGCGAGGACCTGGCCTGGCAGCCTTAGTAGACCCAGACCTCGACCCGCCGATTCCTGATCCGTCCTTCATCCTCGCTATTGGCCGCCACCGGCATTTCGGCGCCAAAACCGCGAATGTCCCGCAGTACCACGCCGCTTTTCACCAGTTCGCGGCGCACCGCCATGGCCCGCAGCTTGGACAGCAGGTCGGCGCGTGCCGGATCGAGCTTGGCATCGCCGAACCCGACCAGCGTTACCCGGCGATCGGTCTTTTCGTGCTGCTTCATATAGTCGAGGACCCGTGACAGGTCCTGTCGGGCCTTGTTGTCCAGGCTGGCGCTGCCTTCCTCAAAGCGAAAGTTCACTGTCAGGCGCATGGCGTGGCGGCTCAGTGCCTGGTAGCCCTCGGGCATCAACGCATTCGGCGTGACGCTCATGGCCTGGATCGTCTGGGCGACGAAACCGTTGGCCGCGACGATCGCCTGGCCTTTCTGACTTTGCGCGAAGGCCACCAGTGCTTCGGCCCAAGGGTTGTAGCGCTTGAGTGGCAGGTAAAAAAACAAGCGTCGGGACAGCGGGTAGTCTTCCGTGGCAATCAGGTTGTTGAGTGGCAGCATGGCCATGGACTGGCCGTCGGCAATCGCCACGGCCTTGGCCGAGTGCACGTACGGCAGGCCGATAAAGCCGATGCCGTGCGGGTCCTGGCTGACTGCGTCGGACAATTGTTCGCTGGACTCGAATCGTTTTGCGCTTCCGCTCAGGGTTTTGCCAGGACCACTGAGCACCAGTTCCCTGAACGTATCGTAGGTGCCGGACTGATCGTCGCGCGCATAGAGATGGATGGCCCCGCCGTGGCCACCGAGCTCCTCCCAGGTTTTCACCTCACCGCTGAAAATGCGCGCCAGTTGCTCGGTGGCGAGGGTGTTCAACGGGTTTTGCGGATGGAGGATGATTGCCAGCCCGTCGATGGCGATGACTTGTTCGGCGTTGGCGCTTTTCAGGTCGCCCAAGGGTTGCAGGTTGACCAGTTCGCTGTCCTTGATCGGCCTGGAAGAGGCGGCGAGATCGGCACTGGCCGCTTTCAACGCGCTGAATCCGGTACTGGAGCCATGGGCCGCCAGTTGCACTTCAACCCGGCGGCCTTGTTCGGTTTCACCGACGATACGTGATTCATTGGGCCGGTCCGTCGGTTCGCTGTGCACCTTGAGCAGACCCTGCTCACGCATCAGGCCCTCGACCAGCGCCGGCCCCAGTGCCGCGCCAATGGTGTTGGAGCCCTGGATACGCAGCACCGGACCTTGCCCGGGAATCGGCAAGGTGCTGGCCGCCACCGACAGCGGCAGCCAGGTGCAGAGGATCAACAGGAGCAAACCGCGTAGCGACATGCCGGCACCTTTCAAGACCAAGGGAAGTGCCGGGAGAATAAGTCAGAAAGATTTCCGAAAGATGACAGCTCTGTCTGCCACCCATGCTTTGATCGTTCCCACGCAGAGCGTGGGAACGATCAAACAGGCAGCGGTTTTTAACTCAACTCCAACCAGATCGGCGCGTGATCCGAAGGTTTTTCCATGCCGCGCAGTTCATAGTCCACGCCTGCGTCCTTGATCCGTGGCAGCAGCCCGTGGGACGCCAGGATCAGGTCGATGCGCAGCCCGCGCTTGGGCTCGTCTTCAAAGCCGCGGCTGCGGTAGTCGAACCAGCTGAAGCGATCGGCAACATCCGGGTTGAGGTGGCGGAAGCTGTCCACCAGGCCCCAGTTTTTCAGCCTGAGCATCCACTCGCGCTCTTCCGGCAGGAAGCTGCACTTACCGGTTTTCAGCCAGCGTTTCATGTTGTCCGGGCCGATGCCGATGTCGCAGTCTTCCGGGGAAATATTCACGTCGCCCATCACCACCAGTGGCTGGTCGTTCTTGAACTGGCTTTCCAGCAGCGCCTGCAGGTCGCTGTAGAAGCGCTGCTTGGCCGGGAACTTGGTCGGGTGGTCGCGGCTTTCTCCTTGTGGGAAGTAACCGTTCATGATGGTCACGGGCACGCCATTGGCGTCGGCAAAGGTGCCCCAGATAAAGCGTCGCTGAGCATCGTCTTCATCAGTGGCAAAGCCCTTGTACAGTGCCAGTGGTTCCTGACGGGAGAGCAGGGCGACGCCGTAGTGACCCTTCTGCCCATGGAAATACACGTGGTAGCCCAGAGCCTTGATTTCTTCGAGTGGAAACTGATCATCATGGACCTTGGTTTCCTGCAACCCGATCACATCGGGCTGATGCTTTTCGATCAGCGCCGCCAGCTGATGCGGGCGAGCGCGCAGCCCGTTGATGTTGAAGGAGACGATCTTCATGCTCGGCAGTCCTGGCAAAAAGGCGATGCTAGCTGACATGTGCAACGGGAGCCAGTGCGCGGTGGGACGAACGGGATTTCATTGCCTACACTGATTTGCGATCAGCAAGGAACTGCGTCAGCCCAAATGAGCTCGTAACATCAAGAGCGCAGCCGTGCGAGCTGCGCCAGGGAGAACGACCGTCATGCCTGAAACCTCGACCGCCATTGCCGATATCCACATGCTCGACAGTGGTTACTCCCGTGAAGCCCGCTCGCTGCTATACCAGGCCTATCGCCACGAGCCGACGTTCAGCTATCTGTTCGAAGCCGAGCGTCCCGGCTATGAACAACGGGTGCGTGCCACCGTGCGCGAGTTGGTCAAGCAGCATTTTTTCCAGGAGTTGCCGGCCATCGGCCTGTTGGTCAATGACCGGCTGATCGGCATTGCCCTGATCGCGCCACCGCAACGGCGCCTGGGTGTGACTGAAAGTTGGGCCTGGCGCCTGCGCATGGTGCTCAGTACCGGTTTTCGCTGCACCCGCCGCTACCTTGAGTACCACGACGCCGTCGCTGCCTGCGTGCCGAACGACTCGGTGCACGTGCTGCCGTTGCTGGGGGTTCACCCACAGTTCCAAGGCAAGCACTTTGGCGAGCAACTGCTGCAGGCGGTGCATAACTGGTGCGCGGTGGATGAAAATTCCCAGGGCGTGATTCTCGACACCGGCAACCCTCGTTACCTGGACTTCTATAAGCGCCAGGGCTATGAAGAAATCGGCGAGGTGGCCGTGGGGCCGATTCGCGAGCACGTGTTTTTTCACGCCAATCCGCAGGTATTACATTCCGCAACAGCTTGAGGTCGAACTTTCCGTGCACGCCAGGCTCTATCACGCTCCACGCTCGTGATAGCATCCGCGCCTATGAAGTTTCCAGGAAGAATTACCAGTGGCGTGCTGATGCTGATTACCAGCTGCGCGGCGCTGGCGCAAAGTGAATTGGATGTGCGGATCAAACCGTCCAACGATGCACTGAAGGCCAATATAGAGGGCTATATCGGCAGTCTCGGCGATCGTGACGAAGAGGCCTTGCTGCGCTTCAGTCGTGGCGCCGAGGAACAGGCGCGCAAGGCTGCCCAGGCCTTGGGTTACTACCAGCCGCAAATCGACAGCGAAGTGAAGGCGGGCAAGACACCGCGCCTGGTGCTGACCATCGAGCCCGGCGAGCCGGTGCATTTGCGCAACGTCACGATCCGCGTCGACGGCCCGGCGGCCAGCCTCAAGGCCTTTCGCGTGCCCAAGAGCCATGCCCTGCAAACCGGTGCGGTCCTCAACCACGGACAGTACGAGGACGCCAAGCGCCTGATCCAGAACCAGGCCTCGCGCTATGGCTTTTTCAGTGGCCACTTCACCCGTCAGAAGTTGTCGGTAGACCCGCGCGCTGGCGTGGCCGATATCGAGCTGGTCTACGACAGTGGCCCGCGCTACTCGCTGGGCAAGGTCAGTTTCGAAGGCGACACACCGTTCGACGAAGACCTGCTGCAGCGCATGGTGCCCTTCAAGGCGGGTACGCCGTATGACTCCGAACTGATCGCCGAACTCAACCAGGCGCTGCAATCAAGCGGCTATTTCGAAGGCGTGCGGGTCGACGCAGCGCCGACCGCGTCCAAGGACGAAGTGATCCCGGTGGACGTCAAGCTCGAAACCCGCAAGCCACGCACCATGGGGCTAGGCCTTGGCTACTCCACCGACGTCGGCCCGCGGGTGAAGGCCAACTGGACTCGGCACTGGGTCAACCCACAGGGTCACAGTTATGGCTGGGAGACCGAAATCTCGGCGCCGCGGCAAAACGTCGGGGTGTTCTACGACATTCCCCTGGACCCGCCGCTGACCGACAAACTGCGCTTCGCCGGTGGTTATCAGAACGAAGAAATCGCTGACAAGGACAGCCTCAGCAAATTGCTGACTGTGGGGCCTGAGTGGCACAGCAAGTTGCCCAGCGGCTGGCAACGGGTGGTTTCGCTCAAGTGGCAGCGCGAGGAATACCGACTCGGCGACGATTCCGGCCTCAGTACGCTACTGATGCCCGGTGTGAGCTACTCGTACCTGAAAAGCGACAACCGCATCGACCCGCACAACGGTTATCGCCTGCAGTTCGAAAGCAAGGTCGCCAAGGAAGGGCTGGGGTCCGATAACAACCTGCTGTACGGCACCGCGCTGGTCAAAGGCCTGACCACGGTATTCGACAAGCACCGCTTGCTCGGTCGGGTGCAGGTCGGCGGCAGTGCCACCAACGGCTACAAGTCGATCCCGCCTTCATTGCGCTTTTTCGCCGGTGGCGATCAGAGCGTGCGGGGGTACGACTATCAAAGCCTGTCCCCGGAGAACAATCAGGGTGATCGCATTGGTGGGCGCTACATGGTCACCGCCAGCGCCGAATACCAGTATTCCGTTGCGGAAAAATGGCGCGTGGCGACCTTCGTCGATCAGGGCAACTCCTTTAATACACTTGAGCTGCCAAACCTCAAGACCGGGGTCGGCATCGGCGTGCGCTGGATCTCTCCGGTGGGGCCGATCCGCCTCGACCTGGCCCATGCGCTGGACGACGATGGCGGCATTCGATTGCACTTTTCCATGGGGCCCGAGCTGTGAAGCGTGGCTTGAAAATAACGCTGCTGGCCGTTCTGGCGATGCTGATGCTGGTGGTTTTGACAGTGGCCACGGTGCTGGGCACGGCGACGGGCAGTCGCTGGGCGCTCGGGTTCGTGCCAGGTTTGAGCCTGGACAATTTCCAGGGTCGCCTGGGTGGGCAATGGAGCGCCGATCATGTGTTGTGGCAGCAAGACACCAGCCGGGTCGAACTGGATAAGGTCATCTTCGCCTGGTCGCCGCTGTGCCTGACGCGCATGACCTTGTGCATCGGGCAATTAAAGGCTGATCGGGTCAGCCTGCAATTGCCGCCCGACGCGCAAGAGGAGAGCAGTGGGCCGATCAGTCTTCCTGACTTGAAACTGCCCCTGGCGCTCGAACTGGGGGATATCCAGGTTGGCAGTCTGCTGTTCAACGGCAGCGAACAACTCAAGGGCTTGCAACTGGCGGCACACTGGACAGCCAACGGCTTGCAGATCGACTCGGTGCAATTGCAGCGCGATGAGCTGAGCCTGCACTTGTCTGGCCTGCTGCAACCGACCGGCAACTGGCCGCTCAAGGCCGAGGGCAAGCTCACCCTGCCCGCACCCGGCAGCGGACCCTGGGCGCTGGCGCTGAAGATTGACGGTGACCTGCTCAAGACCCTTAACCTGAAAGCCGACAGCAGCGGCTATCTCAGTGGCCAACTGACCGGCCAACTGCAACCCTTGGTGGAAAACCTGCCGGCCACCTTGCGTATCTCCGCTGACGGCTTCAAACCCAGCGCTGACTTGCCAGACACCCTGCAACTCAATCAGCTTGAACTGACCGGCGCCGGTGACCTGAAAAACGGTTATCAATTAGTCGGCAAGGCCACGTTGCCTGCCGAGCAAGGTCCGGTCGGGCTGGCGCTGCAAGGCAAGGTCGACGCCAACGGCGCGCAAATCGCCGCGCTGGACCTGACCGCCAACGACAAGCAAAGTCTCAAGCTTACCGGCCAGTTGGACTGGAGCAAGGGCCTGAGCGCTGATGCCAAAGTCGCCTGGCTGGATTTCCCGTGGCACCGTCTTTACCCGCTGATCGACGAACCCCAAGTGGCCCTGCGCAGCTTCAACGGTGACGTCTCCTACACCGACGGCAAATACCTGGGGCACTTCGATGCGACCCTGGATGGCCCGGCCGGGGCGTTCAGCCTGACCAGCCCGTTTGCCGGCGACCTGACGAAAATCTACCTGCAACAGATCCAGCTCGTCGCAGGGCAGGGCAAGGCCGAAGGGCACCTGAACCTGCAATTCGCCGACGGCATCGCCTGGGATACCGCGCTGGATCTTTCCGCGATCGACCCGGCGTACTGGGTCGCGGAACTGCCGGGCACCCTGGCCGGACCGTTGCGCAGCAAAGGCGAGATGAAGAACGAAACGCTCAGCCTGAGCGCCGACCTGGACCTGAAGGGCAAGTTGCGTGGGCAGCCAGCCGTCCTGCAAGCCAAGGCCGATGGCAGTGGCGAGCAATGGAACCTCAAGGCCCTGCAGATTCGCCTCGGCGACAACAGCATCAACGGCAAGGGCAGCCTGCAGCAGAAACTCACCGGGCAGATCGACATCAAGCTGGCGCGGCTGGCCCAGCTGTGGCCGCAATTGCGCGGCCAGATCAATGGCCGGGTCGATGTCGCCGGCACGCTCAAGGCGCCGCAAGGCAAGCTCGGGCTGCAAGGCACGCAATTGGCTTTCCAGGACAACCGCCTGCAAAGCCTGAACCTCGATGCGACACTCGACAGCGCGCAACGGGCGAAAATCGACCTCAAGGGCAGCGGCATCCAGGCGGGCGATACCTCGCTGGGCACGCTGACAGCCAGCGGGCAGGGCGACATCAAGAATCAGAAATTGAGCCTCGACCTGCAAGGGCCCAAGCTCAAGCTCGCGCTTGGCCTCGACGGTGCACTGGACAAAGGCAACTGGCGCGGACGCCTGGCCAGCGGCGATATCCAGGCTGGTGGCCAGGACTGGAAGCTGCAGGGGCCGGCGAAACTGGAACGGCTGGCGGACGGCAAAATCAATTTCGGCGCCCATTGCTGGGCATCTGGCCCGGCCAGTCTGTGCGGTGAAGACCAGCGCCTGATGCCCGAGCCGAAGTTGCGTTACCACCTCAAGCAATTCCCCATCGACAGCCTCGCCCAGTGGTTGCCCAAGGATTTCGCATGGCAAGGCCGGCTCAACGCCGACGTGCAACTGGACCTGCCGGCCAGCGGCCCGAACGGTGTGATCAGTATCGATGCCAGCGGCGGCACGTTGCGCGTGCGCGAGAAAGATCAGTGGCTGGACTTCCCCTACCAGACGCTGAAACTCACCAGCCAGCTGACGCCCAAGCGCATTGATACCGAGCTGGATTTTGTCGGTGGCAAGCTCGGAGAATTGAGGGTGCAGGCGCAGATCAACCCGTTGCCGAAGAACAAGCCAATGACCGGCACGTTCCGCTTGAATGGCCTGGACGTGTCCGTGGCGCGACCCTTTGTGCCCATGGTCGAGAAGCTGTCCGGTCGCTTGAATGGCAGCGGCACGATTTCCGGTGGCCTGCTGGCGCCGCAGGTCAATGGCAATCTGTTGCTCAGCGATGGTGAAGTTTCCGGCGCCGAGTTGCCGATGGAGATTCAAGCGTTGCAATTGCAGGCGCTGATCGCGGGCGAATCCGTGCAGCTCAACGGCAACTGGAAAAGCGGCAAGGCCGGGCAGGGCAGCCTGAATGGCAATGTCGCCTGGGGCCAGGCGCTGGTGGTGGACCTGGCGCTCAAGGGCTCGCAGTTGCCGGTCAGCGTCGAACCCTACGCCAAGGTCGAAGTGGCCCCGGACCTGAAAATCTCGATGAAGGGGGATGAACTGGCCATCGCCGGCAAAGTGCGGGTGCCCAAGGGTGACATCACCATTCGAGAATTGCCGCCATCGACGGTCAAGGTGTCCGATGACACGGTGATCATCGGGCAGCAGACCGAAGAGGGCAAACCACCCCTGGCGATGAAAATGGACATCGATGTGGTGGTCGGCGAAGACAAGCTGAGCTTTGCAGGGTTTGGCCTGACTGCCAATGTGCAGGGGCATGTGCACATCGGTGACAACATGGACACCCGTGGTGAGCTATGGCTCAACGACGGCCGTTACCGCGCCTACGGCCAGCGGCTTACGGTGCGTCGGGCGCGGTTGCTGTTCGCAGGTCCGATCGACCAGCCGTACCTGGACATCGAGGCGATCCGCCAGACCGACGATGTGATCGCCGGCATCCGCTTGAGCGGCAGCGCCGAGCAACCGACCACGCAGATTTTCTCGGAACCGGCCCTGGCCCAGGAACAGGCGCTGTCCTACCTGGTGCTGGGGCGTCCACTGAGCAGCAACGGTGAGGACAACAACATGCTCGCCCAGGCTGCGCTCGGCCTGGGCCTGATGGGCAGCTCCGGGGTGACCGGCGGCCTGGCGAAGAATCTGGGCATCGAGGATTTCCAGCTCGACACCGAGGGCAGTGGCAACGCCACCAGCGTGGTCGCCAGCGGCAACCTTTCCGAGAAGCTCAGCCTGCGTTATGGCGTCGGTGTGTTCGAACCGGCCAACACCATTGCCTTGCGCTACAAGTTGAGCAAGAAGGTCTACCTTGAGGCCGCGGGTGGCGTGGCCAGTTCGTTGGATATCTTTTATAAGCGCGATTTCTGATCCGTGCGACGGCTCCTGCAGGGCGCGTATCCCTGTGGGAAATTCTATGGTTGAGTGCATGCCCTCAACTGGCTCTTGATCGTTCCCACGCTCTGCGTGGGAATGCCGCCAGGGACGCTCCGCGTTCCACTGACGACGCGTTAATTGAGCCGTGCGCAACGGTGATGCGAAGCGTCACAGGAAGCTATATGTGAGATTTATTGTCGGAGTACATATCCATTGCTGCGGTAACGGCCACTTATGGTTTCGCTTTTACAGCGACTCCCTTTTTCAAACACCAAAAAGGAAGCAAAAGGCTTTGCCCCACCACTCGG
>NZ_JBXAHO010000037.1:0-66594 GCF_058795195.1 Pseudomonas sp. GW823-FHT06B06
CACTCCGGCGTTTGAAAAAGGGAGTCGCTGTAAAAGCGAAACCATAAGTGGCCGTTACCGCAGCAATGGATATGTACTCCGACAGCAAATTTCACACAGGGCTTCCTGTGACGCTACGCATCACCGTTGCGCACGGCTCAATTAATGCGTCGTCAGTGGAACGCAGAGCGTCCCTGGCGGCATTCCCACGCAGAGCGTGGGAACGATCAATCGCCAGCAGGCTGGCTCCTACAGGGGATCCAAGTGCACCCGTCAAAGTCAGGTCGGCTTTAAGGCCGCCTCGCTTTGCTGTTGATCGCGGGCGACCCACGGAGCAATGCCTTCGTTCTGGCAGTGGGGCGAAGCGAAACCCTAAGCCGCCGCTACCGCAGCAATGGACCTGTACTCCAACAACAAGCGCCCGTGCCGATGCGCAACATACCCGCCCGTCACCCAATTAAAAGCCCGATGTCCATGACCGGCACTATCCCGAAGTCACGTTGTCAGTTATTGGCGCCTCTAACGACGAGATTCGTCTCTGATAGCGGCACGTCAGGCTGCATTTAGTGTTTCGCCCCTTGGGCTTACGCTCGCGATGGATTGCGTCCCGAACCGACTCATTCTTTTACGAGCGACATTCTATTGGGTTCTCTTCTCGATCCACGGCACGACATCGATGCCGCTCTATTAAGCTACCGCCGGGTGTTCTGGTCGTTGGCGCTGTTCAGTGGTGTGATCAACCTGCTGGTGCTGGTGCCGTCGCTCTACATGATGCAGGTGTACGACCGGGTACTCACCAGTCGCAACGAAACCACGTTGTTCATGCTCACCTTCATCGCCCTGGGCCTGTTGATGTTCAGCGCCCTGATCGAATGGGTTCGCGGTGTGGTGATGATTCGCATGGGCGCGGGGCTTGACGATGCCTTGGGTGAGCGGATTTTCGACGCGGCTTTCGCCCGCAGTCTTCGCGAACACAACGCCAACCCGGCGCAAGTGCTCATCGATTTGGCGACGCTACGGCAATTGATCACCGGCCAGGGCCTGATTGCGTTGCTCGATGCGCCCTGGTTGCCGATTTTTGTGCTGGTAGCGTTCATTATCCACCCCTGGTTCGGCGTGCTGACGGTGGTGCTGGCCCTGGTGCTGATCGGTCTGGCCCTGTGGGGCGAGTTGGCGACTCGAACGCCTCTGGGCGAAGCCAATCGGCTCGGCGTGCAGTCCTCGATTTACCTGAACAGCTCCTTCCAGAATGCCGAAGTCATCCAGGCCCTGGGCATGCTCGGGCCATTACGCCAGCGCTGGAGCCTGCTGCAGCAGCGCATCGTTGCCGCCCAGGCCCATGCCAGCGACCGAAGCGCGCGGATCACTTCGATGACACGTTTCGTGCGCATCTCCGGGCAGTCGCTGGCCCTGGGCCTGGGCGCATTGCTGGTGCTCGAAGGCCAGTTATCGGCGGGCATGATGATCGCCATGTCGCTGCTGTTGGGGCGCGCCCTGGCACCCGTGGAAATCGCCATCGGCTCGTGGAAGCAATTCACCGCTGGCCGTCAGAGTTATCAGCGCCTGAGCCTGCTGCTTGCCCAACACCCGCGCGAGCGCCTGCGTATGCCTTTGCCGCCACCCACCGGCGCAGTACGTCTGGAGCAGGTGTACGTTGGCCCGCCCGGTGCCTCGCAACCGATCCTGCGCGGGATCAATTTCAGCCTGGCCAGCGGCGAAGTGCTCGCTGTCGTCGGCCCCAGCGCCAGTGGCAAATCAACGCTGGCCAGGGCGCTGGTCGGGATCTGGCCGGCGATGGGCGGATCGGTGCGCCTGGACGACGCCGAGATCAGTCAATGGTCTCACGACGCCTTGGGCCCCTACCTCGGATACCTGCCACAGGACATTGAATTGTTCGACGGCAGCGTGGCCGACAATATTGCCCGCTTCGGTGAGCAGGACGCCGACAAGATCATCGCGGCCGGACGTCATGCCGGCATTCACGAGATGATCCTGAAGTTCCCCAAGGGTTACGACACGCCGCTGGGCCCCGGCGGGCTTGGCTTGTCCGGCGGACAAAAGCAGCGCCTGGGGCTGGCCCGCGCACTTTACAGGCTTCCGTCGCTGATCGTGCTAGATGAGCCGAACTCCAATCTCGATGAAGCCGGAGAGTTGGCGCTGGTCCAGGCTATTCGTGCGCTCAAGGCGGCCGGAAGCACCGTGGTACTGATAACCCATCGACCCAATGTACTGGCGGTGGTCGATCACATCCTGGTGCTCAAGGACGGCACCCAACAAGCCTTCGGTCCACGGGATCGGGTGCTCAAGGCATTGATTGCGGCGCCAAGGCCGGCAGCGGTCAAGGAGGCTGGCGAAGATGCATGATCTGACTCCGGGCACACAGGTGTACAGCGAGCAGCGACCGATCCTGCGCGCAAACCCGGCGCCGGCGGGTGCCAATACCGACGCGGGAAGCGTGGCGCGCTATGGCGTGGGTTTCCTGGTCCTGGCGCTTGGCGGCTTCCTGCTATGGGCCTGCTTGGCGCCGCTCGACCAGGGAGTCGTGGGCAGCGGCACGGTGGTCGTGGCGGGCGAACGCAAAGCGGTGCAGTCGTTGGTGGGTGGCGTTGTGGAAAAACTGTTGGTCAGCGATGGCGACCGCGTCAACCAGGGGCAGTTGCTGGTGCAGCTCAACACGGTGCAAGCGCGGTCACAACTCGACGTGACCCGGGGCAAGTTGCTCAACGCTCGCAGCGTCGAGGCGCGGTTGATTGCCGAGCGCTTGGGCACAACCGGCATCCAATGGCCCGCCGAACTGCTGGACCACGCTGAAGAGCCCCGGGTCAAGGCCGCCATGGCCTTGCAGAGCCAGCTGTTTGAGACCCGTCGCGCAGAATTGGGCAGTCGCTTGCAGATCATCGAACACGAAGCCGCGGCCTTGCAGCAGCAATTGCTTGGCTACGAAGGCGTCAAGCGCAACTACGACACGCAGATGCGCTTCCAGCAGCAGGAGCTCGAAGGCCTGCGTGAGCTGGCTCGCGAGGGCTATGTGGCACGCAACAAGCTGTTCGAGGCCGAGCGCAACGCCGCCCAGATGGCCGGGCAAATCGCTTCCGGGGTGGGCGATATCGGCCGGACACGCCAGGCGATCAATGAAAGTCGGCTCAAGGCCTTGCAGGCGCAGCAGGAATTTCGTCGCGATGCTGAAATCCAGCTCAGTGAAGTCTCGGCCGAGGCGTCAGGCTATGCCGATCAGATCCATGCCTTTGAGTTTGAAGTCGACAACGGTGCGATCCGGGCACCGGTGTCCGGGCAGGTAATGGACGTGAGCATTCATACGGTCGGCGGCGTTGCGCAGGCCGGTCAAACCCTGATGCAGGTGGTGCCGCTGGATGCGCCGATGGCGATCACCGCGCGTTTCGAGCCGTTGATGGCCAATAAATTGCGTCCGGGGCTGCCGGTGCACGTGCATTTCACGGCGCTGCAACGGGTGGACACCCCGACGGTCACCGGCACGGTGACGACGGTGTCGGCCGACCAGTTGATCGATGAACAGACCCACCAGCCGTATTTTTCCGCCAAGGTGGAAATTCCCGCAGACACCGTGGTGTCGCTACAGACCGCCGGCCTGCTGGTGCGCCCAGGCATGCTGGCCGACGTCACGGTGGTCACGGGTGAGCGCACCTTGATGAACTACCTGATGAAACCCTTGCGCGAACGCTTGCTCGCAGCCTTCAAAGAGGAATGAGCATGACCGTACGGTTCCGTTGTAGCGCCCGCCTGTTGCTGAGTCTGTGTACCGGTTGGGGAGCATTCAGTCCCGTCTGGGCGTCCCAGGAGGCACTGAGCCTGACCGCCGCGTACGATGCTTCGCGCGTCAACGACCCGACCGTGCAATCGGCCGCCCATGCCTTTGAGGCGTCGACCCATGAAGAGGCGATCGGCCGCGGTGGCCTCTATCCGCAAGTGTCGCTGACGTCGCGCTACGGCTACGGCGGTCGTACCGATGGCGGCGATGACAGCAGTTACGTCAACAGTAACGATTACCAGTCGAACAATGTCACCCTGGCGGCGCAGCAACCGCTGTACGACAAGGGGCGCTGGGCGGCGTATCAGGAGGGCAAGGCGCGTGGGCAATTGGGTACCCAATTGTTCGACGTTGCCGGCCAGACACTGTACGACCGGGTTGCGAAAGGATACTTCGACGTCGCCCGGGCCGAGAACGAGATCAAGTTGATCGCCCAGCAAAAGGCCGCCATCAACGGGTTGGTGACGCAGAGCAAAAAACTCTACCAGGGCGGGCAGGGCGCGATCACCGATGTTGATGAAGCCCAGGCCCGGCTCGACCTGGTCGAAGCCCAGGAGGCCGAGGCCCAGGCTCGTCGGGTGGCGGCGTTGCGGGCATTGTCCGGTCGCGCCAGTGTCGCCATCGATGACATCCAGGCGATGGACGAAGAGCTGCCCGCTGGCACCCCGATTCCGCCGGAACGGGATCTGTCGTACTGGACGGACATTGCCCGTGAAGCCAACCCCGAGCTGGCAGCGCGGCTGGCGGCGGTGAAAGTCGCCGAGGCCCAGGCCGACAGCCAACGCGCCGGGCATTATCCGACCTTGTCGCTGACCAGCCAGCTGAGTCGCCGGGAAAACCGTCAGTATCAGGAGCAAGACCCGCGACAGGACGCCTATTACGTGGGGGTTCAACTGGATATCCCGTTGTATAGCGGCGGTGCGGTGCGTGCGTCGGTGGCCAAGGCCGAGGCCCAGGTGGCCGGCGCCCAGTCCGATTATGATGTACAGCGCCAACAATTGGCCGAGGATATCGAGGCCGACTACCTGGGTGTGGTGGCCGGATTTGCCAAGAGCAAGGCCATGCAGCGGGCGGTGGAGTCCAATCAGCGGGCGCTGATCTCCACTCAAAAAGGTTTCCAGGGTGGCGTGCGGTCCACGGTGGATATTCTCGATGCCCAGCAGCGGGTGTTCCAGGCACGACGGGATTTGCTCGATACCAAGCTAGACATGCTGCAAAGCTATGTAAGCCTGCACACCCATACCGGCCAGATGAACCGGGCAGTCCTGGAGCAAGTGCAAAACCTGTTCTGAGACATGAAGCAAGGGCAAGATTGACGCCTGCCTCCCCTCAAAGTGCAAATCCCTGTGGTAGCGGGCAAGCCCGCTCCCACATTTTGATTTGTGGTTGTCCTTGGATTTGTGGGCACGACAAACCACCTGTGGGAGCGGGCTTGCCCGCGAAAGCGGTGGGTCGGTCAGCATCCATGCTGGATCTGCCACCGCTTCACGAGCGGGCTCGCGCCTACAGGTGTTGACTCATGCGGTGAAATCGCTGGCGTGCAGCTCCTTGACCCCCACCAGTGCGAACTCGAACTCCGGGGTGGCGTCGGCGTTGACGCTGCCGTAGAGAATGCCATCGGCAAAGCGCAGCTGGCCGGTGGCGTTGGCAGGGTCGAACGCGTTGCTGCCGATGAAGGTGAAGGTATCGACAGTGGCGGTCAACGGGTTGGCGTCCAGGCCGGTGAAATCCAGGTGATCGCCCTCAGTGGTCTTGAAGCCATTGATCACATCGCGCAAATCCCCAATACCCATGTCCGACAGCGCACCAAATGCGTAAGTGTCCGCACCCGTGCCACCGGTGAGCGTGTCGGTGCCTGCTCCGCCGATCAAGCGGTCATCGCCGGAACCGCCCACCAGCGTATCGTTGCCCGCACCGCCGTTGAGTACGTTCGCCGCGCTGTTGCCCGACAGACTGTCGGCGTAGGCACTGCCGGTCAGGTTTTCGAAGAACTTCAAGGTGTCGAGCCCTGAACCCACGGTGTTTTGTTGCGCTGACGTCGAGAGCGTGACGGTGACACCGGACAGGGCGCGTTCGAAAGACACGGTGTCATTACCCTCGCGCCCGTCCAGCACATTGTTGCCCGCTGCGGCGAACAGTGTGTTGTCCAACGCATTGCCCGTTCCGTTGGCGGCCCCGGTGCTATCGATATACAGGTTTTCGACATTGGCACTGAGGGTGTAGGCCGCCAAACTGCTGTGCACGCTGTCGATACCTCCTGGCACCGGATTGCTTTGGGCCTCGATCACGCTGTCGTCGACGTTGTCGACATAGTAGGTGTCGTTACCGTCGCCGCCACTCATGCTGTCGGCCCCTGCGGCACCATTGAGCACGTTGGCGGCGGCATTGCCGGTGATGAAGTTACGCAGCTCATTACCGTTACCGTCGATCTCCGACACACCGGTAAGCACCAGATTTTCCAGATTGGCGCCCAAGGTCCAACTGACCGAGGCCTGTACCGTATCGATCTGCGCGGGTGAGGTGTTGGTCTCAACCACGCTGTCGGATGCGTTATCGACCACATAGATGTCATTGCCGTCGCCACCGGTCATGGTGTCGGCACCCAGGTCGCCATCCAGGGTGTCATTGCCCGAGCTGCCCACCAGGGTATCGGCCTGGTCAGTACCGGAGATCATGCCGCCCTGGTTTTGAGCGTTGTCGAAAATCGCCTGAACACTATTGTTGTCGCTGGGGTTGCCTTGGAAGCCAAGGTCATTGGCGATGTAGTCGGCCAGGCGCTGGCCGACGATTTCCGCCGATTCCTCATGCAGGTGCCAGACGTCGTCGGGATACACCAGCGGATCGACTTCATAACGCAAAGGCAGGTCGGTGTAGTCCACCGCCAGCTTGACGTCGGCGCGCTCGGCGGCGATTTGTTCCTGGACTGCGCGAACGTAGCCGACTCCCTCGACGATGGCGGCAATCTTCTCTGGCGCATAACCACGGGCGCGCGCCGCATCCTCCTGGTAGTGGCCGGTTTCCATCATGTACACGCTGAAACTGCCGAACTGGGTATGCAGGTAATCAAACACCTTCAGGGTTGCGGCCTTGTAGGCCGCGGCTGCCGCGGTTTTGTCGGTGGCGCGGCCGATCTCCTGGGCGGCTTCTTCGCCCTGTCCCCAAATGATGCCCATAGTGACGTTATCGATCGATTGCAGTTCGCTGAGTTGGTCCCCCAGCAACGCGACGGCACGCAACAGCGCGGGCCCGGGTTGGTCGGTGTCGGTCAACCACCAGCACAACTTGAGCTCCTCGGCGCCCAAGGTCGACAGGCCGTTGACCGTACTGCCACCTACCGCGATGTCGATGCCGTTGCCATCGGCATCGGTGAACTGGCTGCGCACGTCATAAGGCGTGTAGCGGTCCAGGTCCTTGACCAGCATCGAGGTGCCGGACTGATCGTCGTCTTCGGTCATGCGCAACAGGCGCGCATTGGATTGACCGAGGGTGGGCAGATAGAGGATGTCCTGTTGCGCGCGCTCGCCGAACACGAAGTCGCTGGCGGTCAGGGTGTTGAGGTAATTGCCATTGAGGGCAATCTCAAAGCGGTTGCCGTCGGCATCCGCTGTGGCGGACTTGACGTAGGTCTTGTCACCAGCGGCGTTAAGGGTCATGTACAGCGTGCCATTGCTGCCGTCGCCGAGACCGAGAAAGCCAAGGCCCGACACATCGATCTTGTCGACGCCCACGGAGAAGTCATACAGGGTGTCGGTGGCCGTGATGCCGCCGGTGTCGTAGTCACGGTAGCTGTCGAGCACGTCGGTGTAGCGGAAGGTGTCGGCGCCATCGCCTCCGTACAGCGAGTCGCGCCCAGCGCCACCGTCAAGGATGTCCGCGCCGGTGCCGGCCTTGATGGTGTCATTGCCACCCAGGCCAAGGATCAGGTCCGCGCCCGTCGTGCCGTTGAGGGTTTCGGCATTGTTGGTGCCGGCGATGGTAGTGGCCGGCGCATCGGCCACCGCCAGGGCGAAGCTGTCGCTGACCGAGGCTCCCGATGGATCGGTGGCCTTGACCAGGACGTTGTAATTGCCGGACGCCGTGCTCAGCGGCGTGCCGCTGAACGAAAGGCTGGTGGCGTTGAAACTCAGCCAGGCAGGCAGGGCGCTGCCGTCGGCCAGGGTCGCAGTATAGACCAATGCATCCTGGTTGGCGTCGGTGAAGCTGTCACGGGCCACCGTGTAACTGAATGGCGTGCTTTCGGTGGCGTTCTGGTCGAGCAGGGGAATGGTCACCACCGGCGCGACATTGCTCGAGGTGTTCTGGCCGGCGAAGACAAAATGACTCGCCGTCAGACTGCTCACCAGGTTGCCCGCCATCGACACTTCGAAGCGGTTGCCATTGGCGTCGACGGTGAGGTCCTTGAGGTAAGTGCGGTTGGTCGAGGCGCTGTAGGTCAGTTGCAGGGTGCCATTCAGACCGTTGCCCAGGGCCGTGTAGCCAAGCGCCGCCACATCGATCTTGTCGGCGGTCACGTCGAAATCGAGGATCTGGTCGCTGACGCTGGTGGAACTGGTGCGGTAACTGTCGAGTGACGAGGTGTAGCGGAACACATCGGCACCCGCGCCGCCGGTGAGCTTGTCCGCCCCCGTGCCACCCACCAGGATATCGTTGCCCGCGCCGCCATTGAGCGTGTCGTTGCCGGCGCCACCGAACAGTTGTTCATTGGCAGCGGTGCCGGTCAGGGTGTCATTGTTCGGCGTGCCGTTGATCTGCGTGGAAGAGGCCGGCACATCCTGCACCGCGAGGGTAAAGCTGTCGCTGACCGTGGCGTTGCTGCCATCCGTCGCGGTGACCTGGATAGAGTAAGTGCCCGATGCGGTATCGCTCGGTGTTCCGCTGAACGTACGCGTCGCTGCATCGAACGTCAGCCAGGCGGGCAGGGCGCTGCCATCGGCCAGTTTGGCGATGTAGCTGAGGCTGTCGTTATCCGGATCGGTGAAGCTGGTGGCCGGCACCACGTAGCTGAACGGGGTGCTTTCCGTGGCGTTCTGATCGAGCAGGGGGGTAGCCAGCACCGGCGCCTGGTTGGTCGTAGACGCCGTAGCGAAGACAAAGTTGGCGCTGGTCAGCTTGTCGAGGTAGTTGCCAGTGAGCGTCACTTCGAAACGGTTACCATCGGCGTCGGCGGCCAGCGACTTGATGTAGGTCTTGGTGCCGGTACTGTTGAGCGCCAGGTACACGGTGTTGTTCTTGCCATCGCCCAGGCCGGTAAAACCGATGGCCGAGAGGTCGATCTTGTCGGCGCTGATATCGAAATCGGTGATCACGTCGCTGAGGTTGGCGCCGCCAGTGTTGTAGTTGCGATAACTGTCCATGCGGCTGGAGAAGACAAAAGTGTCCGCTCCGGCGCCACCGGAAAGGCTGTCCATGCCGGCGCCGCCGTCAAGCTTGTCATCGCCCGCGCCACCAGCCAGGCTGTCGTTACCTGCCAGGCCAAGCAAGGTGTCGGCCGAATCGCTGCCGGACAACGCGTCACTGGCGCTGGTGCCGGTGATTACTCGATTGAAGATGAAATTGCTGGCGGTCAGGGTGCTGGCGAGATTGCCCGAAAGAATCAGCTCGAAGCGATTGCCGCTGGCGTCGGCATCGTAGTCCTTGATGTAGGTACGGTCATTGCTGGCGCTGTAGCTGACCTGCAGCGTGCCGCCACGGCCATTGCCCAGGCCGGTGAAACCAAGGCCGGCGAGGTCGATCTTGTCCTGGGTGACGTCGAAGTCGGTGATCGTGTCATCGAAGCTTGCTGTGGCGTTGCGGTAACTGTCGGACTGCGAGGAGAAACGGAAGGTATCGGCGCCGGTACCGCCCGTGAGTTTGTCGATGCCCAAACCGCCCACCAGAATGTCGGCACCGGCTCCGCCGTTGATGGTGTCGTTCCCGGCTGCGCCGAAGAAGATCTCGCTGGCGGTGCTGCCCAGCAGGGTGTCGTTGCCAGCCGTGCCTTGCACAGTGGTCATCGGCACCGTGGCACTGGCGTAGCTGCCGTCGCCATAGACCAGCGTCGCGCCTTTGCTGGTGTGGCTGATGGTGTTGCCGACGATGGCGTTGCGATCGGTGCCGTCTTCATTGCGCTCTGCAACGCCATAGGTCGACAGGTCGCTGCCGCTGATGATGTTGCCCTGGATCGTATTGTCACTGCCGTTGAAGTACTTGCCGGACACGCCCAGGGTGTCGTCGTAGGACTGGATGATGATTTCCGGAACGGGGTTGCCCAGGGAGTTGTTGTTGAGCGTGTTGTCGATGATCTCGACGTGATTGCTGCCGTAGATGCGCACCCCGGCGCTGGCGTTGTCGTGGATATCGACGCCGCTGACAGTCACCTCGCTGGACATCTTGATCAGCACCCCTTCGGCGCCGTTGCCGTACACCTCGCCACCGGTAATGGTGATATTGCTCGGGGAGGGGATGTCCTCGCTGCCGCGCTGCACCACGATGCCATTGCCGCCGTTGTCGTAGGCAATGTTATTGGTCAGGGTAAAGTCGTGGGTGCTGGTAACGACGTTGAAACCGTGGCGGTCGTTGTCGTAGGCGATGTTGTTTTCAAAGGTGCTGTCGCTCAGGAAGTCAGCGACGAAGCCGTCCAGGCCATTGCCATGGGACACGCTGTTCTTGATGACCATGTTGACGGTCTGCTCGTGGGGATCGAAACCATACCCGGAGCAATCCTTGATCTCGACGCTGTCGAGGGTGACGTTGGAATCGTAGCCTTCTTCGCCGGGAATGTAGCCGTTGAACCAACCGTCGACCTTGCCCGTGGTGTTGTCGCGGTTGCCGTCGATGGTGAGATTACTGACCCCGAAATCGTGGGTTTCCTCACCATAGGCAGAGCGGATAACGCCCGTGATCTTGGTGTCGGAGCCGTCGGCCACCTTGACGTTGGTGACGCCCATGCCGTCTCCGTACAGGTAGACGTTGCTCTTGAGCATCAGGCAACCGTCTGAGGGTTCCGTGCCTGCGGAAACGATATAGGTTCCGGCTGGCATATACACCTGACCGCCACCTGCAGCAGCTGCCGCATCAATGGCACTCTGTATCGCCGCCGTGTCGTCGGTACTTCCATCGCCTTTAGCGCCAAAATTTTGTACGTTGAATATCATTAACTTATCTCCGTAACAGGCTAAACCGCAGCGCACGCCAATATTCCATCGACGATCAGCTTGTTAAGACTCGGAGGAACGCGAAAGTTATGACCGCATATCGGAAGTACGGGAAAAATACGAATATAAATGATCAGTGGTCGGAACGGCCTTTGCTGGAAAGGCCGTTATCTTGACGTTGCCGGGGGCGGCAAATCCACTATTTGCAGTTGCCTGCCTTTCGATATCCCGCCGCCTGAGCTTCAGATTCTGACGTGAAGGAGATCTGATTTTTCGCGGACATCTGAGCATACCCAGGGCACCCGATGGAGAGGTGGTAGACCTGGCTATTTCGGTTGCCAATGATCAAGCCTGCGCCGGTCGCGCTGGCCAAGGTTGGCTGGGCTGCTGTTCGCGGAGGATTGACAGGAATGGCGCTAACCACCCCATCACCCACTGCCTTGTATCCTTGCGACCATCGACGCTCGCCCGTTACGAATGGGTTGGAGTGCCCCATGATCGCTGCAATGCGTCGATCCCGCTCTTTCTCCCAGGACGAAACCGGGTACTGCTTGTCCCAAGCCATCAGTAGCTGTTGCTGCTGACGTGACATGTTCAGTTTGTATCTGTCGAACATGTAAAAGGTCGTTCGGGCAACCAGTCCTTTGACCTCGTCACGCGGTTCCGCAGCATGTTGGTCGAAATCCACCCGCGTCTTGCATTGGCCATACTGCGGCGCTATCCCGGCGGCCATGCCGTAGTTGAAATTACTCCGGTCGCCGTTCACCTCTCCAACAGATGGGTAGAGGTTGAACAGGTCTGCTTCCATTGCCCGAAACACCGGATCATCGTCTACACAGTGCTCGCGCCCGCCGTTCTTCCAGCATTGGCGTTGGTTACCGAACGTCCAGGCGGGAACGATGTGTTCCCACTCGGTCCGTTGCGCACGATTCTCTTGTTTCCTGGCCTTCAGGCCGCATGATTCGGCATCGATACGGCCACCCGACTTACCGACCCACGTCCATTTGCAGCCGCAATACAACTCGCCCATGGCGCTGTTCGCCTGGTCGAGGTAGATCTTCTGCTTTGCGATGACCTTGGCTTCGGAGAAGGTCGATGGAGGACTGGAAAAGGCGGGGGTAATGATCGAGAGCGACAGCGCTACGATGGCAAGCAGTTTTTTCATTGGACAGCTTAAGCGATTGAAAGGAAACGCATTATACGCACGACTCGATGGCGAGGGATGGAGAAGGAGAAGACCCCACTGAGGGGAAGGCAGAGGCGCCCAGCCAAGGCTGGGCGCCATTGGACTCAGCCGGTGTGGTGACTCTTTGCAAGGCGGTAGACGGATGTATTGATCCCTTCGAAGCGCGCCTTCAACTGCAGCGCCAGATACAGCGAATAATGCCTTGATTGATGCAGGTTGCCGCCGTGGAACCAGAGGTTTTCCTGCTGGGTTGGCTTCCACATGTTCCGCAGTTCGCCCTCGTAGGGGCCCGGATCATTCGTGGTTCCGGAACCCAAGCCCCAGCAACGACCGACCTTGTCAGCGACTTCCTGGGAAATAAGCTTCGCCGCCCAACCATTCATTGAGCCATAGCCCGTGGCGTAGACGATCAGATCTGCCGGCAGCCGGCTGCCATCGTTGAGCACGACGGCATCCGCTTCGATGCGTTCGACACCCAGGCCAGGCGCGCTCTTGAGCTTGATCGTGCCGTTGGCGATCAGTTCAGAGGCGCCGACGTCGATGTAGTAACCAGAACCACGGCGTACGTACTTCATGAAAAGGCCGGACTCGTCGTCACCGAAATCGAGCATGAAGCCGGCCTTGGCCAAGCGCTCGTAGAAGTCCTTGTCACGCTCCTTGATCGCGTCAAAGACGGGTTGATGAAAGCTTGGCATGACCTTGTAGGGGATCGAGGCGAACAGCATGTCAGCCTTGTCCGTGGTCAAACCCGATTCCACGGCGTCTTCAGAGTAGAGCCCGCCGAAGACGAGCTCCATCAAACTGTCGGAACGCACGATGTGGGTGCTGGAGCGCTGCACCATGGTCACCTCGGCGCCGTTCTCCACCAGGTCGGCGCAGATGTCGTGAGCCGAATTGTTCGCACCGATGACCACCGCACGCTTGCCGCGCCAGGCGTCTCCGCCGGGATGGCGGCTGGAATGATGCTGCTGGCCTTTGAATGCCTCGGCACCCGGATAACTGGGCACATTGGGTACGCCAGACATGCCGGTGGCGAGGATCAACTGGGTCGGCTGCAAAGTCAGACGCTCGCCATCGCGCTGCACTTCAACCTTCCAGGTGGCACTTTGTTCGTCAAAGCTGGCGCTCACGCATTCTGTGCGCGGCCAATAATTGAGCTCCATGACTTTGGTGTACATTTCCAGCCAGTCGCCAATCTGGTCTTTCGGGGTGAAGACCGGCCAGTGATCGGGGAAGGGCAGGTAGGGCATGTGGTCGTACCAGACCGGGTCGTGCAAACACAGCGACTTGTAGCGACCGCGCCACTGATCGCCAGGCCGTTCGGCCTTGTCGACGATCAGGGTTGGCACGCCCATTCGCTTGAGCCGTGCTGCGAGCCCCAGCCCGCCCTGGCCGCCGCCCACGATCAGGCAGTACGGTTGGCTGGTGATACCGAGCGCGGCTTCTTCATCACGACGGCGCTCCAGCCAGTTGCGTTTGTCGGCATGGGCGTGACCATGACTGGCCCCCATTGGGCGACGGCGGCCGCTGGGTTCTTCATAACCCTTGAGCTCACGCATGGTCGTCAGCAGCGTCCAGCACAAGCCTTCCTTCAAGCGCACGTAGCCTTTACCTCGCGCCGCGTCGGTTTCCAGGCTGATCCAGCCTTCGAGCACACCGTTGTTCAGCGTCGCCTCACCTTCCAGTATCCATCGCCCGGGACGAGTCTGGTCGAGGCGCGTTTCGAGCATATCCCGGATGGCAGGCTTGCCTTCCAAGGTCACCAGGTTCCAGCTGAAAAGTAGCAGGTCCCGCCAGTGACACTCCTCGGCAAACAATTCCAACGCGCCGTCCACATCACGTTGGGCGAGGCGCTCGCCGAGGGTTTCGACCCAGGTCGCGAGCTGAGCAGTGGGCGTGTTCAGAGGTGTTTCAACAGCGATGTTCATGGGGCATCTCCGATCTTGTTGTTTTTGTACGACTTGCACTAGAGCAAGGCCCGGGCCATCTTCATGAAAGCCTCGTTGCAGAGCGGCTGGCGCAGTATTGGACAGGCTTTGATGCGGATCTATGTCACGAATCCGGGAATGGGGGGTGACAGAGTGTCACTCGGTGCAAAAAACGCTCGTTGCCGTCTTTTCATATAAGCTGCAAGCAGCCCCGTGTCCTGACCGTAGCGGAGAACAAGAACAATGAAGCCGGCTTTGATCAACGCCCATGCACAACAAGTGCTACAAGCTGTGCAGGGCACTATCGCCAGCCACAGTCCTGTTGCTGACCTGGCCATCACGCGATCCTGGCGCCGATGCCTGGATCAGTATCAGCTCGATCCGGCCAGCCGCCGCGCACCTAATGTGGTTGAACAAGCACGCTTGCAGGATCACCGCGGGCCACTGGAACACATCATCGCTGTGGCGCATTGGCAGATGGGCAATTTGCACCAGCAACTCGGTCGTGACGGCCACGTGGTGCTACTCACCGATGCGCGCGGTGTGGCGATCGACAGTGTGTTCAACGAATCGGAACGCGCCGATGCCCAGCGCTCCGGGCTGTGGCTCGGCTCGGTGTGGAGTGAAGATTGTGAGGGCACCAACGGTGTCGGGACCTGTCTGGTCGAGCGACGGCATGTAACCATCCGTCGAGATGAGCATTTCCGTGGCAAACACGTCGGCCTGACCTGTTCGGCCAGCCCGATATTCGATGCCGGTGGAGAGTTGCTTGCCGTGCTCAACCTCTCTTCTGCAAGGGATGACCACAGTCTTCAGCAACACTTCCAGGCCATGGCATTGACCAACCTGTCAGCCAAGTTGATCGAGAACTGTTTTTTCCTGGGGCATGATCCGCAGCGATACTTGCTGCGCTTCCATCCTGAGGCGGGCTTCGTTGGGCTGCTGGGTGAAGGACTGCTCAGTTTCGACGAGGGCGCCCGTATCTGTTCCGTCAATCAAGCGGCGCTGGATCTGCTGGGCCTCAGCCGTGATCAAGTGATCGGGCAATCTTTGACGATGCTGCTGGAAACACCTATCGATCAGGTGATGAGTCAGGCCAGCGCCCAGCCGAGTGTCTGTTGGCCAATGCGGCTGGTGGACGGGCGCCTGCTCTACGGGCAGTTGCGAGAACCCCTGCGCCAGGTGCCTTTGGTCACTCCTGCTATCCCCAAGATCAACGATGTGCGCGTGTGCCTGGAAGACCCGCGCCTGCAACGCGGCTTTGCTCGCGCATTGCGTGTTTTGGAACGTGACGTTCCGGTGTTCCTGCAGGGCGAAACCGGTACCGGCAAAGAAGCCTTTGCGGCGGCGCTGCATCGCGCCAGCGCCAGGGCGAGCCAGCCGTTTGTGGCGATCAATTGTGCGGCCATTCCAGAAACGCTGATCGAGAGCGAACTGTTCGGCTATCGCGGCGGCAGCTTCACCGGTGCACGCAAGGACGGGATGATCGGTAAGCTGGAACAGGCCCATGGCGGCATTCTATTTCTCGATGAGATCGCCGATATGCCACTGGCGTTACAGACTCGCCTGCTGCGGGTGCTGGAGGAGCGTGAAGTGGTGCCGCTAGGTAGCGCGACGGCGCGTCCCCTCGACGTACGCCTTATCAGTGCCAGCCACCAGGATCTGCTGACCTGTGTGGCCGAAGGGCGCTTTCGCGAAGATCTGTTTTATCGCATCGCCGGATTCGCCGTGCAGCTCCCGCCGTTGCGCGAACGATCAGACAAAGGCAGTGTGCTCGACCTGCTGCTACGCGAAGAGACGAAAGGTGCAAGGATTCGGCTGGAGGCGGGCGTCAGGGAACGCTTGCTGAAACAACCGTGGCCGGGCAATGTCCGGCAGCTGCGTACGTGTTTGCGCACACTGGTAGCGTTGGCGTTGGAGGGACGTGTCACCCTGGACGACTTGGCAGAGTTGCTGCCGGAACCGCCAGCGACCGCCGCGCTGGCTGAAGATCCGCTTGGGGTATCCGAACGGCAGACGCTGCTGACGTTGATTGAGGCGGAACACTGGCATATCGCCCATGTTGCCGCACGCCTGGGGATTAGCCGCAATACGCTCTATCGCAAACTGCGTCAGCACGGTATTTCACGACCCGGTTGAACCGGGCGCGCTCATGCTGTTCAGAACACCTTGATCGGTACGTTGGCGTCATTGATTTTGCCTTCGGTCTTTGCAGAATCGGTACGCGCGCTGATCAGCATCTATGTCGTGCCCTTGCACAAAGCGGATAGCGATAAGCGCAAAGCGGATATTGCCACGCTCACCGTCTCAATACCTTCCACTTGCATCCTGCGTGACGGTGCTTTACATGGCGCGCAACAATGCTGACGCCACGCCTTGCCTCGTTCATAACAACAATAAGAGCACACTGATCCTGAGCTTCACCTGGACGTTGCTGTGAGTGACCTGGAGACAAGTATGAGCAATAAAATTCTGGCGCGATTGGCCTTGGTTGCCGCTGGCAGCGCGGTGTTGCTGCTCGCTGCCGGCAACGGCCTGCACCTGATATATGCCGGCATCATCGACCTGTTGCTGCTGGCAGCGGCGGTGCTTTATCACCGTCAGCCAGTGCGGGTGGTTGAAGTGCTTGTACAGCAGGAGCCGGAACCGATGATTTGCAACGCGCCGGTCCCGCTTGTGTCGTTGCCTGTGGCCGAGCCCGCTTGGCCGGGGGCTCAAGTAAAGGTGGCACTTGAACACCTGACCCGAGTGGTGCTGCAAACTGAAGAAGACATGCGCTTCGCCAACCAGTTGGCGCGAGGCGCGGGCGAGCGGGTACAGGCCAGTGCGGTGAGCATGCAGTCTTCGGCTGCGGTGCTTGGGGACCTGGATCAGTATCTGCAGCGCCTGGACCAGGTGTTCGATGAGCTGGGCAGCCAGTCGGTACGCATCGGTGCGATTGTCGGCAGCATCCAGGACATCGCCCGACAGACCAACCTGCTGGCACTCAATGCCGCGATCGAGGCCGCGCGGGCCGGTGATCATGGCCGCGGTTTTGCAGTGGTGGCGGACGAGGTCCGTAATCTGTCGCGCCAGGCAGCGGACTCCAGTGCGCAAATCCGGCAGATCGCCACAGGCCTGGAAAAGTCGGCCCAAGATGCCCGTCAGGGGCTTGAACAGCTTACCGATTCAACGCGCCTGGGGCTGGACAAGGCCGAGGTCGCCTTGCAATCGATGGGGGAGTTGCGCAGTGGTGCGGTGGCCAGGCTGGAAGTGGTCGAGCGCGTCATGCAGCGTTTGGCCAGTTTGCACGAGTTGGCACTGCAGGCAACCCGGATAGCGGCCTGAACAGGCTGACTCTTCTTCCCAGTTCGACCCAGGGCCACAACGTCGAGATGACGTTCAGTTCAGCCTGCGTCCGGCCGCCAGCGAACAAGCAACCCATCGCAGCCATGTTGCCGGACACGCTTGAAGTCGTCCGGCAACATGGCTGCGTGGCCACGCAAACTCGATCCGTTATCGAATCAGCGGCACGCCACTGAGCGCTTGCAAGTCTTCAAAGCTGATATCGGCGACAATCTCCCGCACCTTCAAGCCTTGCGCAGTCACGTCCAGAATAGCCAGGTCGGTATAAATCCGAGTCACGCAGCCAATGCCGGTCAGCGGGTAAGTGCATTGCGGCACCAATTTGCTTTCGCCAGTCTTGGTCAGGTGATCCATCATGACGAATACCTGGCGTGCGCCTGTCGCGAGGTCCATTGCGCCACCCACTGCGGGAATGGAACCTTCGGCACCGGTGTGCCAGTTGGCAAGGTCGCCGTTGACCGAAACCTGGAAGGCGCCAAGCACGGCAATATCGATGTGCCCACCGCGCATCATCGAAAACGAATCGGCGTGGTGAAAGTAGGCCCCACCGGGCAGCAGCGTCACATGCTGTTTGCCCGCGTTGATCAGGTCATCGTCTTCCTCGCCCGGCGCAGGACTCGGGCCCATGCCCAGTACACCGTTTTCACTGTGCAGGAACACTTCCTTGTCACCCAGGTAGTTGGCCACCAGCGTGGGCACGCCAATGCCCAGGTTCACGTAATAGCCTTCGAGAATATCGTCGGCCACACGCTGGGCCATTTCGCTACGCGATAGTTTTTTCATGACAGTCATGGCGGGCCTCAGTTGACGTTGGCATTCGAGATAGGGGCGAGCGGCACTGCTACCACGCGCTGAACGAAGATCCCCGGGGTGACAATGTGTTCGGGGTCCAGCTCTCCCAACTCGACGATCCGGTTGACCTGGGCGATTGTCGTTTTCGCTGCCATCGCCATGATCGGTCCAAAATTTCGCGCGGCTTTGCGATAGGTGAGGTTGCCCCAGCGATCGCCCTTTTCGGCCTTGATCAATGCGACATCAGCGTGCAACGGCATTTCCAGCACATAATTGCGACCGTCGATTACTCGGGTTTCCTTGCCTTCGGCCAGCAACGTGCCATATCCGGTTGGCGAATAAAACGCACCGATTCCAGAGCCTGCCGCACGAATACGTTCGGCCAGATTGCCTTGCGGCACTACCTCAAGCTGCACCTTTCCCGCCAGGTAGAGTTCGTCGAATACATAGGAATCGGATTGGCGCGGAAACGAACAGATGACCTTGGCAACGCGTCCGGCCTTGAGTAATGCGGCCAGGCCGATTTCACCATTGCCGGCATTGTTGCTGATGATGGTCAGATCGCGAGCACCCGAAGCGATGACGCCATCTACCAACTGCGACGGCATCCCGGCAGTGCCGAAGCCACCCACCATGATGACCGAACCATCGGCAATACCGTCCAGTGCAGCAGCGACGGATTCAAATGTTTTATTGATCAAGGCTTACTCCTGTTTTCAAGTTGGCCGAACAGAATGCTCTGACGCCAAACCGCATGAATTCATGGTTACTGCAACGATGTGCATAGGGTGCCAAACAATGGGCGCAGGCGGGTGTCCTGGCAGGAGATGTCGTGCGATTAGCGAACGAAACCGTAACCCGAAGGCTTCGCTTAGAACTTTGAGCTGTGCAGCGGTGTCCAGACCCTTACATCTACCGGGCCGATGGCCTGAATCACCTATTCTCCATATCCACGGTTTGAGTGGACTGCCAACTCCCAACTCGCTGGCGAGTGCTGGTGCTGCACATTGAATACGGCTGTAGCGCGAGGGGGGGCTGGCTTGGATTACATCGATTTTGTGCAATGGCCCGCTATGGTGGTCACGGTGATCTCGGCCTGGTTCGTCGGTTCCCAACGACCACGCCGACGGATGATCGCTTTTTGGGGCTTCATCGCGAGTAATGCTTTGTGGGTTGTCTGGGGCCTTCACTCGCACGCTTATGCGTTGATCGTACTTGAGTGTGTGCTTCTAGGGATGAACGCCCGGGGTTTCAGAAAGAATCTCAAGGGTTCGAGGGTATCCCAGGATCCTGATGCTACGGAGCTCTAGAGTTCTTTTTGAACCCACGGAGATTCATCAGGAACAGGCAAATCTGTAACACGATAAGGGCATGAGCTTGCGCATAAATGCCCCAAATCACCCATAGCACGTTACTCAAGCTGAACAATACGAACCCGGTCATTCGCCTTCTTGGGCGCTGAGATCCGATCAGCCACGCCGCAAGTACCGTGACGAACATCGCGGGCCATTGAACCCAATCAAGATTGTCCAAATGCTCCACCTTCATGGCGAAGGTACTGATCGCGGTTGCGAACAACTCGGCCTGAGTAAGCTAGGGCGTAAAGCCCTAGCAAATACCAGGATGTCACTTTTTCTTGTTCGTCGACTTTTCTGCTTTCTCTGATTTCTTAGCCTTTTCTGGCTTGCTATCAGCTTTTTTTGCAGATTTCTTTGGTTCGGCATCTTTTTTCTTGTCTTTCTTTTCGGAAGACTTCGAAAGAGCCGAGGCCGCAGCTGATTTCTTCGCCGGTGATGCCTTTTTGTCTTTCAAATCCTTGCTTGCTTTCGAAGCGTCACCTTTGCTTTTCTTATCGTCTTTAGCCACGTCGATCACCTCTCGGAGTATGCCGTTATTGGCACATTGCCTGTGCAATTCATCACAAGCTGATCATTAGGCGGGCACGTCTCAAAGCGGTTCAAATTAATTTAATACTGAGGGTTCCGCCTTGGCGATGGCTCCTGCCACGCGTCTATGTTTTCGTTACCCCAGGCACATCCATGTTTATTTTGCGCCATGCGGCTTCGGAGAAGCTGTAAGCTGAAAAGGCGATCAATCCCAATGCCATCACCATCAGAATCAAACCGCCAACAGGCAGGTTCTGAAGAGCATCGAGCGCTTCCTTCATGCCGGGTGGATCCGTGGCTTGATAACGGGAGCCGCTGATCGCCAGGAGCAGGGCTATCTCGAGAAACACCACGCCGCGAGCCATGAGCCCGAAACGAGCCACCGGACGGACGTATCGCATCACGTCCTCATCAGCCTCAAAATACTTCTCGAACGACGCTTTCCATCCTTTGATGATGTGAGCAATTCCTACGCCTAATGGAACGAGCGCCATGAGGTAGACGACCACGTTTGAGTGATCCCAGGACAAAAGATGCGCCAGTAGATCCTTCGTCTCCCCACCTCCGGCACTACCTGAGCTTCTGACGCCGCTAATGAGCAGCCCTAAGGCAAAAAACGCAAGAGCACCATTGAGTAAACCTCCTGCCAACAAACCCGCACGAATCACCAACCCCTTTAGTTTCGTACCGTGATGATCGACGTCGCCAATTGCTTGCAGCACTCGCCACCCTGCGAAGGCCAGTAGACCGGCCACCACTAGCCCAACCAGGACATATCCGAATGGCTGGCTCAACAACGCTTCAAGGCTTTTTTGGCTGTCCTTCGGTTTTGTTGAGTCTTGAGCTGCCAGCAGCGCGAAGATACCAATGATCAGATACAGAACGCCTCGAGCGGCATATCCGCCCCGAGCGAGGACGACAAGGGTGTGTTGAGCGGACATTCGATTATTTCCGTGGACGTGTACAAGAGCAGACCTATCGCTTCGGCAAGGGTTCGATAAAGGTCGAGTTCTTCAGTCACTCAGAATGGACGCTCTGTAGTGGGCAACTAATCCCGGACACGACGTTAAGTTTTTTCTCGGCCTTAGCTGGAGCCAGTCCGTTGTTGAGTTGGTGCGGTCTAATCCACTGCAATGTTTCAGATAAAGGGGCAACTGCGTTACGGAACACTGCAAAGTCCGATGCTTTTGCCGCCAAGCAAACGTAAATGAGGCGTTGCCAATCAGCTACCGAAGAATTTGGAAATTGGCCGTTGACTTGCCGTCGGCGCCCGGCTAATTTCCGAGCATGACTTTCATCGTATTGCGCTGCCAGCCAAGCATTATTACCGCCATTCCTCATTTGGCGGGCTAGCTCACGACTGCAGCACCCAACCCGCCCTGGAGGCGGGTTTTCATTTTCTGTCTCGGGGCTCTGATCAATGTCAGGAGACGATCATGCCCAGTACGCTCGCCCAACACACCCTACTTGAGCAGTACGTCAAAAAGATCCTCGCCGCGCCGGTTTACGAACTGGCCGTGCATACGCCCCTGCAGCCGGCACCTGCATTATCGTTGGCATTGGGTAACCAGATCCTGCTCAAGCGCGAAGATCTTCAACCGACCTTTTCCTTCAAGATCCGAGGCGCCTACAACAAACTGGTCAACTTGAGCGCGGCGCAAAAGAAGCGCGGAGTGATCACCGCTTCAGCGGGTAATCATGCCCAGGGTGTGGCATTGGCAGCACGGCAACTTGGCATCGACGCCATGATTGTCATGCCCACCACGACGCCAGAGTTGAAGGTGTCAGGAGTCCGTAGTCGTGGCGCCCAGGCACTGCTGCACGGCGAAAGCTTTCCGTTTGCCTTGTCTCATGCACTAGAACTGGCAAGCCAAACCGGCAAAACTTTTGTTTCGCCTTTCGATGATCCAGATGTCATTGCCGGGCAGGGCACGGTCGCCATGGAAATACTGCGTCAGCATCAAGGGGGGCTGGATGCCATCTTTGTTCCGGTGGGCGGTGGCGGTTTGATCGCCGGCATCGCGGCTTACGTTAAATACTTGCGGCCAGAGGTGCGCATCATTGGCGTCGAGTCGGAACATTCAGCCTGTTTGAATGCAGCCCTCCAGGCCGATGATCGAGTGGTGCTGCCAAGTGTGGGCACCTTTGCCGATGGTGTGGCGGTCGCGCAGATCGGCGCCCACGGCTTTGAGGTGTGCAGGTTTTGCGTCGATGAGGTACTGACTGTCAGTAACGATGAGCTTTGCATCGCGATGAAGAATATCTACGACGATACACGCTCTATCACAGAGCCTTCTGGCGCTCTGGCCGTTGCTGGCATCAAGAAATACGTTGCACGAACGGGTGTGCGGGATCAGACACTGATTGCCATCGACTCCGGTGCCAATATCAATTTCGACTCTTTACGGCATGTGGCCGAACGCGCTGCATTGAGTGAGGCATCAGCGTAATGGTGGATTCCAGGGCGTGATAATCCGGCCATGCGGTTGGATCGCCCTTCACCTGTTTGGGAGCCAGGGCCCCGCGTATGTTCTCGGCAGCCTCACCTTGTCCGCGCATCATGCGTAAGCGTTTGCCAAACACACCTACCGGCTTCCAACACCGCGATAAGCCGCGACTTCTAGAAATAGTTATCCTTCTACTGCCTGATAGACAGTGTCGCCCTCTTTGATCGTTTCGAGAACTTGGATGTCCTTGATTGTTTCAGGGGCAACCTTGGTAGGATCCTTGTTCAAGATAACGAAGTCGGCGAGTTTGCCTGGCTGCAAGGTTCCTTTGCTCCGTTCTTCAAAATATTGATAAGCCGCAGAGGCCGTAATGGACTTCAAAGCCACGTATGGGCTGATGCGCTGGTCAGGTCCAATCACCTCTCCCGAGCGACTGGTGCGGTTGACTGAGGCAAAGACGATCATCATTGCGCTAGGTGTGGCGACTGGCGCGTCGTGATGCTCAGTGAAAAGCATTCCGCGTTTGATGGCAGAGGCGGCAGGATCCCAACGAAATGCACGCTCTTTGCCCATGGTCACATCGCGGTGCCAGTCCCCCCAATAGAAGGTCTGCATGCCGAAGAAAGACGGGATGATGCCCAGCGATTTCATCTTGTCCAACTGATCTTCACGAACAGCCTGAGCATGAATCATCACCGTCCGACGATCACCTTTGCCGTACCTTTTTTCGGCTTTTGTCACCGCATCAATGAATGCGTCGGATGCAGCATCACCATTGCAATGGGCAAGCACCTGCCAGTTACTCTCAAATGCCTGATTGACAAGCGCTTCTCTATCTTCAGCTTTGGGAACTGCAGGGTAGCCTTTGTAGTCGGCTGCCTGGCCTGGCGGCGGAACCTTGTACGGTTCTGTCAGCCAAGCAGTGCGTCCTTGGGGAGAGCCATCCAAACTGAGCTTTACCCCGGCGATCCGGAAGTGGTTGTCGTACTCGACACTCGGAGAAACCGTTTTCATGAAAGCCTGCTCAGCCTGAAGGTCTGGATAGGCTGCCACATCAATCTTCATCTTTTTCTGGCTGGCCAGTTTTTGCCAGGTCTCTACCTGCGCTTTGCTGGCTCGGCCTTCCTGGGCCGTGGTAAATCCGTATTGTGCGTAGTAATCGGCACCGGCCAAGGCAATTTTTTCATTCACCGAAGGGTCAAAAGTGGCCAGCAGTTTGAAGATCGGGGCGAAAAACGCCATTTCCTCCAGCACGCCGTCAGGGGTTTTACCGTCGCTTGTACGACGAATCACGCCGCCGGAAGGGTCGGTGCTCTGCGCCGAAATGCCGGACATTTCCAGTGCTTTATGATTCATCACTGCCAGGTGGGCTGACTGATGGATAATGACAACAGGCAGCTCGGTAGAAACCTGGTCAAGATCATCTGCGTTGGGATGGCGCTGCTCCACCAATTGAGAGTCGTCATAGCCAAATCCGACAATCCAGCCAACCTTATCGATAGCGACAGCGTTTTTTTGCTGCCAGCTTTTCAACGCAGCTACCACCGCTGGAATGGATTTGCCCCCGCCATCCGGAGGTGGCAGCAGGTTAGCGGACAGTTTCTGAAAGCCCGTTGTCCAGGCATGGCCATGCGCATCAATGAATCCCGGAAGAAGTACCTTACCTTTCAAATCCACAAGGCGACTGTGATCTCCCTGACCCTTCAGGACATCAGTCTTGTTTCCGACAGACAGAATCTTTCCGTCCTTCACGGAAATCGCCTCAGCATAGGTTGGATTATCACCTTCCATGGTCAAGATAGAGCCGCCGAAATAGACGGTGTCTGCGACTTGAGTAGCCGCCTTTGCAGCGCTGAGGCCGCTGAGCGGAAAGCTGAATACCAACATCCCAATGGCTGTCCATTGAAATGCAACGCGTTTTTTAGGCATTTTTCCCGGATGATTTTCTTTCAACTGGATGCACTTCATCGATCATTCCCTAGATGGCGTTGACTAAGTCCTAAGGACAGGTCGAAATCGAGCGCTCCTGTCCGCTTGGCAGTAAAGACCAAGGATCGAAGGGGTGTACGATAAAAACAGTGCCGGACGATCCAGTCGCTTAGATTTCTGCGAGTGTTATTCGTAAGCGGCTGAGTGTCACAGGTAGGAGGCGACCCGATTACGGCTGACACGCGCCAAAATGTGATCATTGATTTGATGCACCGGCGCGTTTTGCTGGATAAGCCGCCCAAGCCGATCGGCCTTTCTCTCAACTTAGGCTAGCGGGAACTCAAGGGTCATTGCTCCCACTGTTCCAGTAGGATGGAGACGAATTTTTCCGCTGCAGGGGAGAGGGAGGCGCCTCGTCGGTAAACCAGTCCCAACGATCGGTTCACAACAGGCTCGATCAAAGGGATGCTCACCAACGTTGGATGATCCACTGCAGGCATTGCCAGGCTCGGCATTGCCGAAACGCCTAATCCAGCTTCTACCAGACCCAGCGATGTAGACAGGTGTTGCACCTCATAAAACCACTGCGGGCGCCAGCTCAAGCCCGACAAAGCGTGGTCAAGCAACATTCGGTTGCCGCTCAGGCGACCGACCCCGATCAGGCGGTAATTGCTGAGTTCAGACCAGGTGACGGCGCTTCGTTTGGCCAACTCATGATCGCGTCGACACGCCAGTACAAAAGGCTCGTTGACCAACGGCACGAACTCTATGTCCGGGTGCTGGCCGCTCATCATGTTGATGCCAAAGTCGGCTTCGCCACGCAGGACAGCCTCCAGCCCTTCGTTCGCACTCAGGTCAAGCAAGCGAATGCGAATTTGTGGATAGCGCTCGTTGTAGAGACGGATGACCGATGGCAAAAAATAGAAGGCTGCGGTGGGGATGCAGGCCAGGGTTACCCGGCCGCTTTGGCGCTCTGCCAGCTCCCGGATGTTGAGTATCGAGTCGTCGAAGTCATCCAGTAAGCGTCGTGCCTTGGGCAGGAAGTCTCGCCCGACACTGGTGAGGCTTACCCTTCTTGTCGTGCGATCGAGGAGCGCTGTTCCCAATCCCTCTTCAAGCTTTTTCATTCTGCGACTCAACGCAGGTTGAGAGAGATGCAATGCATCGGCAGCTTCGTGGAAACTGCCAAGTTCTGCGATCTTCACGAAAGATCGAATGTCATTGAGCTCATAATTCACTTTTTTTATCCCCTCAGAGGAGCGTTGGTCAGCCCAGTCATCCTAGGTTTATCATTCGTCAAACGCAATAATCAGGCTGATATTTGCATTGGAAACAATTTTGAAAGCCTGCGACTCTTGCTCACAAGACATCAATAACCCCCATTGATCAACAAGAGTCAGTATTCATGCAACGAATTCCCTGTGTGCTAATGCGCGGTGGTACTTCCAAGGGCCCGGTATTCCTCGCCTGGGATTTACCTGTTGCGATCGCAGAGCGTGATGAACTGTTGCTCAACCTTATGGGTTCTGGGCATGAGCTGGAAATTGACGGTATCGGTGGCGGTAGCCCACAAACCAGCAAGGTGGCGATCGTCAGCCCGTCGCTGCATCCTGATGCGGATGTCGACTATCTGTTCGTTCAGGTCATGGTCTCCCAGCGTCGAGTCGATACCGCGCCCAATTGCGGAAACATGCTCTGCGCCGTTGGCCCGTTCGCCATCGAGCAGGGGCTGGTCAAAGCCTGCAAAGACCTGACCCGTGTGCGTATTCGCAACCTCAATACCGGGACTTTTGTGAACGCCGAGGTACAGACCCCCGGTGGCACGGTCAGCTATGAAGGCGACACCGCCATCGATGGAGTGCCGGGTACCGCCGCTCCTGTGCAACTGACGTTCCTGGATGCTGCGGGCAGCAAGACCGGCAAACTTTTCCCGACGGGGCAAACGCAGGATTTAATCGACGGTATCCCCGTGACCTGCATCGACATGGCAATGCCGATGATGATCGTCGAAGCCGGCCAACTGGGTAAACAGGGTGATGAAAGCCCTGCTGAACTGGATGCCGATAAAGAGTTCCTGCGTCGCCTGGAGTCCTTGCGACTGCAAGCGGGCCTGGCAATGGGCCTGGGTGATGTCAGCGATAAAGTGATTCCCAAGCCCGTACTGGTATCTCCGGCCAAGGCCGGCGGCACAATCCAGGTGCGCTACTTCATGCCCCACAACTGCCACCGGGCCTTGGCGATCACCGGTTCCATCGGCCTGGCCACCGCTTGCGTCACGCCAGGCAGTGTGGTCGCGCAATTGCTTGGCGGGGTTAGCGAGCCGCGCTTGAAGCAAGTACGCATTGAACATCCAAGTGGTGGAATAGATGTCGTATTGTCTTACACCGGCGATCAGGGTGAGACCATTCGCGCCTCGGTGGTACGTACATCGCGTCGACTGTTCTCCGGTTTTGTCTACGCCGCGGCTTCCCAACGACTCGCCGGATAATTTCCCCCAGTCATTGCCGTTGTTGCATCAGCACAATTCTAAAAATGGGTGATGCCATGAAAGTTGTAAAATCGCTCTACTTCCAGATCCTCCTCGCCGTGCTGTTGGGCGTGCTGGTCGGACATTTTTGGTCGCAACAGGCCATTGCCTTGAAACCGCTGGGTGATGCCTTCATCAAGCTGATCAAGATGATGATCGCTCCGGTGGTTTTCTGCACCATCGTCACCGGCATCGCCGGCATGAGCGACAAACGCTCCCTCGGCCGCCTGTTGAGCAAGACCATGCTGCTGTTCCTGGCGCTGACCGTGATCAGTTTGATCATCGGCCTGGTGTCGGTCTACCTGTTCAAGCCCGGTGTGGGCATGAACATTGACCCCACCCAGTTGAGCACCAAGGGCCTGTCGCAGTACACCGATTCTGCCGCGAAGCTGGGAGTGGTCGAGTTTTTCATGCACATCATCCCGGACACGTTCATCGGTGCTTTCAATAAAGGTGAAGTACTGCCGGTGTTGTTCATCGCAGTGCTTTGCGGTTTTGCACTCTCGGCGATCGGCGAGCGTGGCAAGCCGGTGCTGGATGTACTGGAATCCGCCTCGCACATGGTGTTCAAGATCTTCTCCTACCTGATGCGCTTCGCTCCGATCGGTGCCTTCGGAGCCCTGGCGTTCACCGTAGGCCAGTACGGTATTACATCGCTGGGCTCGTTAGCCAAGTTGATCATGACGTTGTACATCGCCTGCGCGTTCTTCGTCTTTGTGGTGCTGGGGAGCATTTGCCGGGCCAATGGTTTCAGCCTCTGGAAGCTGCTGCGCTACTTCCGTGAAGAATTCCTGGTGGTGTTGGGGACTTCTTCCACTGAGCCTGTGATGCCGCGGATGCTGGAAAAGCTGCAAGCCCTGGGTTGCAAGAAAGGTGTGGTGGGGTTGGTGCTGCCAACGGGTTACTCGTTCAACCTCGACGGTACGGCGATCTACCTCTCGCTGGCAGCAGTGTTCATTGCCCAAGCCTGCAACATCGAACTGAGCATGACCCAGACCGTGACCATGCTGGCGATCATGCTCTTGTCCTCCAAGGGGGCCGCAGGTGTCACCGGCGCCGGTTTTGTCGCGCTGGCTTCGACACTCACCGTGATCCATGATATTCCCCTGGCCGGCCTCGCCCTGCTGATCGGTATCGACCGCTTCATGTCGGAAGCCCGGGCATTGACCAGTCTGGCGAGCAACGCGGTGGCTACCGTGGTGATGTCCATCTCGGAGAACGCCTGCGACCGCGAGACCTTGATGCGCACCCTGGACGGCACACCTTTGCCCGCGGTGGCCTCTACCCAAGTCCAGACGCCGGACTGGGACGGCCTGAAGGTCACGGAACACGTCTAACCGGTCACGGCTGAATTGAGCCCCCTTCAATACTTCAATTAACACCCCCCGCCAGGTACCGTTGATCGTGCCATCTGGCGGGCACGGGGTCGTGCGTCTGTGCGTCGGCCACGCTACTCATAAGAACAAGAGAACTTACCTATGCTCGCATTGCTTGGCTTGGCCATGGTGGTGGTCTTCACCGTGCTGATAATGACCAAACGGTTGTCGCCGATTGTCGCCCTGACAGTGGTGCCGATTGTGTTTGCCGTCATTGGCGGTTTTGGAGGCACTACCGGCAAGATGATGCTCGACGGCTTGAAAATGGTCGCGCCTTCGGCCGCGCTCCTGCTGTTCGCGATCTTGTTTTTTGGCTTGATGATCGACGCCGGCCTGTTTGACCCACTGATTCGCAAGATCCTCAAGCGCGTCAACGGCGATCCGATGAAAATCGCGGTCGGCACAGCGTTGCTTTCGCTGCTGGTAGCCCTGGACGGTGATGGCACCACCACCTACATGATTACCTGTGCGGCAATGCTTCCCCTGTACAAACGTATCGGGATGAATCCAATGATCCTGGCGACCATTGCCATGCTTTCTCTGAGCATCATGAGTGGCATGACCCCTTGGGGAGGGCCCGCGACCCGAGCGATCGCGGCGCTGGGCCTGGATGCCGGTGCCTACTTCGTGCCGTTGCTGCCGACCATGATCGGCGGTGCAATGTGGGTGGTCTTCACCGCCTTCCTGCTGGGCCGTGCCGAGCGCAAGCGTATCGGTAATATCCAACTGGAAAGCGGCGGCGGTGATTGCTACATCAAGGCGATTCTTGAAGATACTCCGCACAAGCGCCCGAAACTGGCCTACGTCAACCTGCTGTTGGTGATCGTGGTGATGGTAGCGCTGGTGATGGGGATAATGCATTCCGCGATCCTGTTCCTGATCGGATTCGTACTGGCGCTGATGATCAACTATCCGCAACTGGATATTCAGAAGGAACGCATCCTTGCCCATTCGGGCAACGCGATGACAGTCGTACTCCTGGTGTTTGCCGCCGGTATCTTTGCCGGGATTTTTTCCGGCACCAAGATGGTCGACTCGCTGGCGCAAACCCTGGTTGACTGGATTCCACCGTCTTGGGGGCATCTGTTCCCACTGGTAGTGGCGATTACCAGCATGCCGCTGACCTTCGTCCTGTCCAACGATGCTTACTACTTCGGTGTGGTGCCCATCCTGGCGAATGCCGCTGCGGCGTATGGCATTGATCCGGTGGAGATCGCCCGCGCATCGATTCTCGGCCAGCCAGTACACCTGATGAGTCCGTTGGTAGCTTCAACCCTGTTGCTGGTGGGAATGGTTGATCGCGATATCGGCGACTTCCAGAAAGCCACCGTCAAATGGGCGGTGCTCACTTCCCTGGTGATTACCGCGCTAGCGCTGTTGACCGGGGCGATCAGTCTCTTCACCTGATTCCCCCAATACCACTTGCTTTTTCCTGACGCGCCTCGCCAGTGAGGCGCGCGCTGTCCTGCACTCCAAAAAAACAACAATGAGTAGCTTGTCATGACCACTTTGCACACCCAACGGGCGCTATTTCCACTTCTTTGTTTGATGCCGCTGGCCAGTGCCAGTGCGCAAGGATTTATCGATGACAGCAAGCTCAAGCTGCAACTGCGCAATGTCTATTTCAATGAAAATTTCCGCGACGAGCATGGTTTGAGTGCCAAATCGGCAAGGACGGCGAAGAGCGAGCGAACCGAGTGGGCCCAGGGATTCCTGTTGGATTACCAGTCAGGGTTTACCCCCGGCACCATCGGGCTTGGTGTGGATGCCCTTGGCCTGCTCGGGGTCAAGCTTGACTCCGGCCGGGGCCGCAGCGGCACTGGCTTGTTGCCCGTCCATGATGACGGACGTGCGGCTGACGAGTTTTCAAGCCTGGGCATGACCGCCAAGGCCCAACTGGCCAAGACCACGGTCAAATACGGCACCTTGTTACCCAAGACTCCGGTGCTGATCTACAACGATGCGCGACTATTGCCGCAAACGTTCCAGGGCACACAGATCAGTAGCGTCGACATCGACAACCTCACCCTCACCGGGGGCTACCTGGATCGATTCAAACAGCGTGATTCCACTGACAGCATGCCGATTGTGCCCGACGGTTATGGCGGTGATAAATCAGGCGACTTCAGCTACGCAGGGGCCGAATACAAGCTGGGGAAAACCATTCGCTTGAGTTACTTCTACGGCGAGTTGGAAAATTTTTACCGTCAGAATTTTGCGGGTATCCAGCACGATCTTCCGTTGGGCGGCGGCGTGCTGACCAGTGATTTGCGCTACTTCAACAGTGTTGATACTGGTTCTGCCTACAGCGGCAAGATCGACAACAACATGCTGAGCGGGCAACTGTCCTACGCCATCTCCGGCCATACCTTCGGTGGCGGATACCAGACCCTGAGTGGTGATGCTGGTTTGCCCTTTATCAGTGGCGCTACGGTTTACTCGTTCAGCAACGCCGGGATAGGCAAGTTCGTCGAGGAAGATGAAAAAACCTGGATGCTCAATTACGGCTATAACTTTGCTGCCGTTGGTGTGCCGGGCCTGACGTTCTCCACCCGCTATTTGAGCGGCAACGACGGTAAATCCAACACCACGGTAAAAGAGTGGGAGCGTGATGCCGAACTGGCTTACGTCGTACAGCAAGGCACCTTCAAAGGTCTGGGTGTGCGGTTGCGTAACTACGTTTACCGTTCGGATTATTCCCGTGGCCGAGACAGCAACCGGGTCTACTTTACCTACGACATCGTTCTTTGGTGATCCCCTGATCGCGGCCTCGCGCACCCGTGATGTTGTTTGCTCTGGTTTTAGGTTTGGGCACCGTGGAGCAGGGCTCTGGAAAGGATAGGTAGGTTGTTGGCCTGCATTGAGACGAAGAGGACTCAATGCAGGCCAGGGCGCGATATCTATTCAGCGCAAAGCCCTGAATTCCGCCGAAACCTATCTTTGATCAAGCGTTGACTGGCACTGCTTTTTGCCTGCGATACAGGATCGTCGTCGCTGTGAACCCACACACCGCAGCAAACATCAGCCAGTAGGCGGGCGACGCCTTGTCTCCTGTTGCCTGTACCAGGATTGTTGAGATGGCGGGTGTAAAACCGCCAAACACAGCCGTTGCCAAACTGAATGCCAGTGAAAATCCTACGACTCGTACGTTCTGCGGCATTACCTCGGTCAATGCCGCAACCATCGCGCCGTTGTAAATGCCAAAGAAAAAAGAGAAGTACAGCAGCACGGCGAGCAGTCGTTCGAAGCTTGCCGCCGCGGCCAGCCAATGCATGGCGGGATAGGCGGTGAAGATGCACAGCAAGCTGACCGCCAGCAACAAGGGGCGGCGACCAATGCGATCAGAAATCGTACCGCCGATGGGCAGCCAGATGAAGTTGCTCAGGCCGACGAAGAGCGTGACCACCAGACTGTCGCTGGTGCTCAGGTTCAGTACAGACCGGCCAAAAGTCGGGGTGTAGACGGTAATGAGATAGAACGTGGTGGTGGTCATCGACGCTAACAGACCACCAGCCAGTACCGTGCGCCAGTTGTCGCGCATCGAGCGAAAGACTTCACTGGCACTTGGGTGATGGCTGCGCGCTTTGAAAGCATCGGTTTCCTGAAGCGAGCGGCGAATGATGAAGATGAACGGGATAATCAGGCAACCAATGAAGAATGGGATACGCCAGCCCCAGGCTGCAACGTCCGCAGCGTCCATGGACGCGTTAATCGCATAACCCAACGAAGCCGCAAGAATGATTGCCACTTGTTGGCTGGCCGACTGCCAACTGGTAAAGAAACCCCGGCGTCCGGGCGTGGCGATTTCAGCCAGGTACACGGAAACACCCCCCATTTCCGCACCCGCGGAGAATCCCTGCAACAGTCGCCCGAGCAACACCAATATCGGCGCTGCGATGCCTATGCTGGCGTAGCCGGGCACCAAGGCGATCAATACTGTTCCGGCAGCCATGATCGACAGCGTCACGATCAGTCCCTTGCGCCGTCCCACCTTGTCGATGTACGCCCCCAGCACGATAGCGCCCAACGGACGCATCAGGAACCCCGAGCCGAATACGGCGAAGGTCATCATCAGCGAAGCAAACTCGCTGGTGGCAGGGAAGAAAGTCTGCGAGATGTAGGTCGCGTAGAACCCGAACAGAAAGAAGTCGAACTGTTCGAGAAAATTGCCGCTGGTGACACGCAGGATGGCGCCCAGTTTCGACCCCTTGGATCGGGTGTCTTGAGTTGTTGTTTTCATCATGGCTACCGTGGTGATCAATATTGTTTTTGGAATGGATGGCTCAACGATCAGTCGCTTCCAGCGTTGATCGGGTTCGGTTGGCGTTTTTCGATGGAGTATTTGAGCAGCGCGGCGCTGCGGAAAATGCCATGGGCGAATTTGCTGTAGGGCATGGTCAGGAAAAACGCCATGACCAGGCCGAGATGGATCGCCAGCAGCAGGCCCAGGGCAGTGGTGTCGCGAAACGCGAGAAGTGCGAGGCCGCTGGCGCTAACTAGAAACAGCAGCGCGATAAAGCCGCGATCCATGGGTTTCTGATTCTCGTCGCCGTGCTCGGGGTGGCGACGCAGGTTCAGCCACAACAGGCCTGCGGGGCCGATCAGCAGGCCGAGTCCACCGGTGATACCCAGCATTACCGGCAAGCTCAGGACGGGGTAGGGCGCCGACCAGTCCAACAGGAAATGGTAGAGCGTGGCGACACCGGTGGCGGCGAAGCACAGCATGAAGCCGTAGAAGGTGAAGTGGTGGAAGCGCCGCCGCCACTGGGTGAATTGATCATCGGCGTTATTGCAGCCCTCGCCATGACCCCCGTCCAGGTATTTGAGTTGGGCGACGTTGGCCGTGGCCTCCAGCGCAGCGGCTGTCTTTTCCTGGCGGGGCGCATCCGCCGGTGAAACGTTGCGCCAGAAGCGCCGCACGCCAATCGTCAAAGCAAGTACCGCGAAACCGAAGACCGCACCGAACATCAGTGCCAGGGTGTTATGCGGGAAGATCCCGTAGAAATTTCCCCCGGGCATTGCGGTAAACAGATTGCCCATCGCCAACAACGTGAGGCAGAGAAACAGCGCGAGCCCTGCACCGGATGCCAGCGCCAAAGTCAGTCCGTTGCGCCGGTACAACTTGCCCATCACCTGTGGCCAGGCGTACTCGGCGTAAGTGTCGAGGCGGACCTTGGCCATGGCCTTGGGCACATTGATTTCGAACTCGTGAGGGGCAGCGTACTGACAGGCATGCAGGCACGCACCGCAGTTATGGCAAAGGTTCGCCAGGTAATGGATATCTGCCTGAGAAAACTCCAGACGCCTTGTCATGGCCGGGAATACAGCGCAGAAGCCCTCGCAATAACGACAGGCATTGCAAACGGTCATTTGTCGCTGGACTTCACTTTCTTCAAGGTTGAGTACCGGTATCAATTGACCCGGTGCCTGGGGATCAAACAGCTGCATGTTGGGGCTCCGTGAATGAAGGGGTAAGGAAGCCGGCCGCAGCCGCGGCTTGCACACCGGCGATGCGACCGAATGCGGTACCGATGGCCATGCCGATGCCGGCGGTATAGCCCTTGCCCAATACGTTGCCCGCCATCATTTCTCCTGCAACAAACAGGTTGGGGCTAGGCTTGTCGTTGAAGTGAACGGCGGCGGTTTCGTCGGTAGCGAGACCTAAATAGGTGAATGTCACGCCGGGCTTGAGTGGGTAGGCGCAGAACGGTGGCTTCACCAGCGGGCGGGCCCAATGGGTTTTAGCGGGCGTCAAACCCTCGGTGTGGCAATCGTCCAGGGCGGTGTGGTCGAACGTGCCGACGCGGCAGGCCGCGTTGTATTGCTCGATGGTTTTGACGAATTGAGTAACGGGAAGCTTCAACTGGCGGGCCAGATCTTCCAGCGAGTTGGCTTTAGTGCCCGGGAACACAGGCGGCATGAACCGGCCGAGGGCTTGTTGGTCGATGATCGAGTAAGCCTGTTGACCGGGTTGACCCGCGACCAGGCGCCCCCAGATCGCATACCGCTTGGGCCAGAAGTCTTCGCCCTCGTCATAGAAGCGTTCACCGTCGCGATTAACCACCACGCCCAGCGATACGCAATCGATACGGGTACAGATACCACCGTCATACAGGGGCGCACGGGCGTCGATGGCCACCATGTGCGCTTGGGTCGGGTCGCCAATGAAATCGGCGCCCAGGGCCTGCATGCGCCGAAGCAGTACGCCGGTATTGAAACGCGTCCCGCGAATCAGAAAGTTGTCTGAAGGCCATTCTCCGCGCTCGTTTTGACCCCAGGCTTCGCGGAGCCATTCGCGGTTGGATTCGAATCCGCCAGCGGCCAGAACGCAGGCCTTGGCCTGGATACGCTCGGCGGGAAAACGCTGACCATCGACCTCACGTTCACCGATGTACGCCGCGACGAACTCTCCACCCTTCAACTCAATGTCAGTGACTTGTGCGTTGTAGCGGATCTTGACGCCCAGCTGCTCGGCGCTGCGGAAGTAGGCATTAACCAACGCTTTGCCGCCGCCCATGAAAAACGCATTGGTGCGCGCAACATGTAGGGCTCCAGACAACGACGGCTGAAAATGCACACCATGGGAGCGCATCCAGTCACGGCAGTTCGACGAGGCGCGGATGACAATACGAGCAAGCTTTTCGTTGGTAATCCCACCGGTGACTTTCAGCAGATCCTGCCAATACTCTTCTTCGGGATAGGCATCGACCAGTACATCTTGCGGCGCGTCGTGCATGCAGCGCAGGTTTCGGGTGTGTTGCGAGTTGCCGCCGCGCCAGATTTTTGGTGCACCTTCCAGCAACATGACGCTAGCGCCGGCCTCTCGAGCTATCAACGCTGCACACAAGGCAGCATTGCCACCGCCAATTACTAATACGTCGATCATCATCACTCCTCAATCGCAAGGAGGCATGAACGAAGTGCTCCTCGCGAGTGGGGAGAAGGTAGAGCTGTCAGCTTATTGTCGAAAGGCGCGAAATGAGTTGGGGTGTTTAGTTTTCGTAAAGGCTTTGCCGGTTGGCGCTCACCGTAAAGCCGGGGTAGGGGGCATAGAGATCATGGCGCGACGTCTTCGATCCACGAAGCGCCCGGCCACTGATGATCAATCACCAACTGTCGCGCGACATCAGTGATGACCAGCCGCGCCGCCAGGGCTGCGGGAGCCAGTTCATCATCAGGCAGTGTCGCCAACAGGTTTCGTCGACCCACGTGAGCATCGGAAATTTCCACCACGGAAAGTCCCGACTCGCCTTTAAGCGCCGCCGCCGCTCCGGGCTGGATGGTGGCGGCATGACCTGCGCGTACGGCGTTCATCAATACGGCAAGACCATCCACTTCCATGATGATGTTGGGCGCCAATCCCGAACGTTCAAACGCAACCATCAGCGTAGAACGCAAACCGTGTTGCACACTCGGCATCACCAGTGGAAGTTGACCCAGATCCGCCAGTTGCACGCTGGTTCCTTGGGGGGCGTGGAGCAGGTGAGGTGAGCTGATGACAAATAGTTTCTCGTCGAGCAGCGGCGTCACGCTCCAGCGCTTACCCCCTTCGAGTTGAAACAGAATGGCCAGGTCGATCTGGCGAGCATTGAGTTGCGTGGCCAAATGCCCGGACAGCATCTCGACCAGGTGCAATTGAATATCCGGGTAGCGCTCTCGCATCGCGTTGATCAATGGCAGGGCGAGAACAGTGGCAGTCGTGGGCGCCATTCCGACGGTGACATACCCACTCATTCGCCCACGGTGAGCCGCCATGATCGCATTGTCGGCCTGCCGCAAACACAGCTGGGCATGGTGCAGGAACGCCATACCGGAGCTGGTCGGTGTGACGCCAGTGGTGGTGCGATTAAGGAGGCGGGTTGACAGTTCACTTTCAAGTTTCGCGATCTGTTGGCTAAGGGCTGATACGCCCACGTCCAGTTCAAGCGCTGCGCGTCCCAGGCTGCCGTGTTCGAGGATTTTTACGAAATAACGCAGTTGTCTTAATTCCAAGCGTTGCTGCTCCACGTCAAATCGATGTTGGAATGCCTTCCGATCACCGTGGTGACCACCAAGCTGCAATACAATATAGGAGAGCGACTGAAGATGATTTCTAGATTTGTTGTTGTCCCGCTATCCCAACAAGTGAACGGATGCTGGCCCAACGCGATTTTGTGCCCGAAGGCTCGGCTACGGCCAAAGCCTTGGATTACAGTCTTGCAGGTGTAGCTGCGAGTTCGGTCACAGTTGCAGGCGACGTCGCTACAGAGGTTAATGGCGTCGTGCCAAGGGCAAAGATGCTTCCAGTAAGAAGCACGCGAAGAATAGTTTTCATAACGCGTTCTCCTCTTTTTAGTCGCCACACGATTCAACTCGGTTGGCGAAAACTTCCTTTGCTGCGAACAAGCCATTGAGTGCCGCAGGGAAACCTGCATAAACAGCCATTTGCATAATGACTTCGACGATTTCTTCCCTTAAGGCCCCTACGTTCAGTGCGCCATGGATGTGCACTTTCAGCTGGGGCGCAGCGTTGCCCAATGCGGTGAGCGCCGCCACTACTGCGAGTTCTCTCGTTTTAAGATCTAGGTCAGGCCTTGAATAGATATCGCCGAAGGGAAACTCAATGAGCAGCGTTGCAAAGTCAGGCGCAATATCGCTCAAATTCGCGATGACCTGCTCGCCAGCTTCTCCGTCGATTTCCTTGAGCTTCGCCCAGCCGCGCAAATAACGTTCGTTGTCCATGCCCGATTACCTTTTGGAGTGTTGATGTATGGGGTGGGTCAACCCTATGTCCCACACGACAACGCATCCAATACCATTTTCGTGATACCTTTTCGGTATGACTACCCCTATAGACCTGCGGCAGCTTCGCTATTTCCTGGCCGTCAGCGAAGAGCTGAATTTCGGGCGCGCTGCGGCGCGCTTGTACATCTCGCAGCCACCCCTGAGCAGGCAAATCCGGCAGTTAGAGAATCAACTGGGTGTAGAGTTGTTCCACCGAAACAACGCAGGGGTAACCCTGACGGAAGCCGGAGCAGCTTTTTTACCGGAAGTGAGACGTACACTGGCTCAGGCGGAGAAAGCAGTTGCCGTGGCGAGGGCGACAAGAAGCGCCGATGGTGGACAGTTTGTCGTTGGCTATACGACCGTCTTCGACCGCAGTTCGATCCCCGATGTGTCTGAAGGTTTTCGTCAACGCTTCCCAAACTGGCGGCTAGTTACCAAGGGAAAACACTCGATAAGCCTCGTTCGAGACATCAAGAATGGCGTAGTAGATGCGGCGTTCATCGAATTGCACACTGAAACTCAAGGACTGACGGTGGAAATCGTCCATGAAGAGTCTCTGGTTGTTGTCTTGCCCGCTGATCATCGGCTGGTCAAAAAGCGCCAGCTTGGGTTTGACGATCTATGTAACGAGACGATGTTCTGGTTCGAGCGCCGACTTAATCCAGGGTTCTACGACCATTGCCAGGCGTTTTTTGAACAAAATAATTTCAAACCCAATATCACCCCCGAACCGCCGGATCATCACATTCTCTTAGGGCTGGTTGCAGAGGGGAACGGCTTTGCACTTATCCCGATGTCGTTAAAAAACGTCAAGCGCCAAGGTGTCGTCTTCCGGACGTTGAAAGCCGAGTTCAGAAAGCTGTCGATGGGTATCGCCTTAGCCTACTTGGAGCCCAATCCGTCGCCCATCCTGCGTCCATTCCTTGATATGGTAAGGAAACAGCGCTCGACCTCCATATGAAGTATTGGGATCTACCTCGTATCGCGTGAAAGTGCTGTCAGAAAACGATGTGCATTCACGACGTTTTCCTACGTATTGATGCGTAGTGTCCTGTATGCCTATAACAGCGCGAACTTGTCTGGCCACTCGGTATGCACGACCGACGTCGCGAGTCCAGACACCCCCGGCCAAGCCGAAGCGACTATCGTTGGCAATGCCGATCGCATCGGCTTCGTCTTTGAACGGAATCGCCACCGGCCCTAAGATTTCCGCCTGCGCGCAGTAAAGGTCGTTCGTACCTGCCAACACCCCTGGGTTGCGAGGTCGGAACAGGGATGATTTCGCCGTGCAGTTTGCCTGCCCAATCCTGCCGTACCCATCAGAGTCAGTGAGGGGAAGTAGGCCGACTTGGCTACCCCGATCCGGGAGTTGGCGGCTGCCATTACTCGCCCCGCCGCGGCAATGTCAGGGCGGCGCTCATGCAACGAGGAGGGCAGACCCACTGGGATTACCAGAGTAATCGCTTCAATTGGTTTCGCCGGGAAGTCGAACGCGGATTGTGCATCATCACTGAACGATTGTGAGTTGCGTTCGCGGGAGGGGCCGATACCAAAATAGAAGGTATTTATCTTAAGTAGGCTTGGTATCTATTTGTGTGACTGCTGGCCCTTTTTCTACAGTTACCAGATATTAGGCGGGGATATAGTCATGAAAATCGCAATTGTCGGCGCAGGTGCAATGGGAGGGCTTTTTGGTGCGCGCCTAGCGCTGGGTGGGCAAGAGGTCTCCTTTGTTGAAGCCTCTGAAGCCACCATCGCGGCCATTCAGCGCAAAGGCCTGCAGCTCGTGACGCCTTCGGCAACGGAGCGCGTGATGGTTCCTATTGGGCGGGCGAAGGAATTCGCGGGAACCTTCGATTTGGTAGTTATTTTTACTAAGGGCTTTCACACGGACATTGCTATTGAGTCGGTGCGACATCTTGTCGGGCCTACGACCTGGGCGCTATCTGTGCAAAATGGCTTGGGCAACGCCGAGCTGATCTCCAAAGTCGTCCCTGCAGAGCGCATTATTGTGGGTATGACCAATCTGCCCGCTGATCTGGTTGAACCAGGTGTCGTCCACAGCCATGGTGATGGCCATGTAAATCTTTGGCCATGGAATGGTGAGGATAAATCGGTAGCGCGGGATATCGCAGAGACCTTCCAGCAAGCCGGGTTACCGTGTCGGGCCGATCCAGAGGTTCAAATTGCCATCTGGGAGAAGGTAGCTTTCAACGCTGCTTTGAACTCGGTCTGCGCGATTACACGCCAAACCGTGGGAGGCGTTGGGGATTCTGAGCATGGTAGGAGTTTGACTGCAGGTGTTATCCGAGAAACGGTAGAGGTCGCTAATGCTCTCGGAGTGGATGCTAAAGCCAGTCGGGTAGAGGATGCCGTTAATCACGCCTTTGCCAATCATCACCAGCACAAGCCGTCGATGTTGCAGGATGTCGAGGCAAAGCGAAAAACTGAAATCGACTTCATCAATGGCGCCGTTGTTGAGCGAGCCAACGAGCATGGGATCGACACCCCTGTGCTTTCATCGCTGCACAGCTTGGTCAAGCTCATTGAGGGCGCGTATCTCTGAACAGTGGTAATCATTGCCTCGAGAAGATCGGAAGGTAAAGCACTGGCCCGCCGTGGCGCTGTAAATATCGCCATATCAAATCAGGCCACTCCGGTCTCACCTGGAGTGGCTTGAATTTGTTCGAAGAACCAGCTGAGGCCAGGTGATTGAATGCTTCTGGAGTGCCAGTGAAGGGTGCCCTCAAACGCTGGTACATTGAGTGGGAGCTCAAGAGTTATAAGCGGCTTGGTCAGGGGCATCTCACAGAAACCTCCGCGATCTGCGAGCGCAGTGTGACCAACAACTCAGCACCAGGGATTACCTTTGGTAGGACGGAAAAGTGTGTAAGCCTGAGCTTGATTCGACGCTTGTCATCGAGTTTTTTGAGTACGTCCTCGGCCATTCCATGTCCCGATGTTCTTGTGACCAGGACATGCGGTTGCGCAAGGAAATGCACCATCGACAAATCATCGTGAATCCGAGGGTGACCTGCGTCTAGCAGGCAAACATAGCGTTCGCTCACAAGTCTCTTGGAGGCTAGTCCTGGGCCGCTGATGCCCCGGCTACAGATTCAGTCAGGCTCCTAATGTCTTTACGATACTCACCGTGAATATTCGACCTATCTAGCAGAGCTACCAACCAATCTGGTACCTGGCAGAGAGTACCTTGGACGGACTATTTTCCAGGAACAGTTTCACTGTCTCAAGTGCTCTAGCACCTGCCTCTACACGACTGTTAGCGATAGATGCCAGTATTTTTGAAGCGTTTAACAGAACAAGCCACCTAATTCAGGTTCGGAAATTGCTAGGAGACTCGTGTGAAAAACTGGGAGCAGGCCCATGCATATCAATCAAATGGACATGACGAATTCTGAGCTTGGCCTTTTTGCTCAGATCGTCTGGCGACTCCGCACGGGTGGTGCGGGGGATGAAGTTCGTCAGCAGGTGCTCGGTGATGTTACCCAGCTGCTTCGATCTGACTTCGGAGCCTCTTACCTTTGGGATAGCTCAAGGGGGCGATCCACGCGCTGCGCTGCAGTCAATATTGATACACGTATGCTGCGGCAATACGATGACCAGATTCACATGCACGATACCGTAACACCGGTGTTAAGAGCCCAGCGGCAAGCTGCTTGTGTGGATGATGTTATCAGTCGGCCTACCTTGGAGCGCAGTGAGCATTACGCCGACTTCCTCCGACCGTGTGGGATGCACCATGGAGTGAACGTTTTCTTCTTCAACCAGGGACGGGATGTGGGGGATCTACGCATATGGCGCAGTGCTGACCAACCTGCGTTTGGCCCCAGAGAGCTCACTCTGCTGAACGCCCTCACGCCTTACTTCCAGCAAGCGCTATCGGTTGAGCTGCCTCTAAACGGTGCCCTGAGTCCGCGAGAGCGTGCTGTTGTCGAGCACGTAGCGGCTGGGCGCAGTGACAAGGAGATCGCACGCCTCATGTCCATTGGCTTCACAACGGTACGTACCCATCTGAAAAACGCCATGGCCAAGACCAATTCGAGCAATCGAACCGAGCTCGCCATGCGGGTGGGAATACACTAAACCTCCTCATTAATGAGGATGTTTGCCGGATATTTCCATGTGCGTAAATGAATCATCGAGACCTGCAGTGGGGATCGACTGATTCTCAAGGAATATCCGTGAAGACCAGACTCTCCTGTTTAGCGATTGGCCTTTTGGCAGCAAGCGCTGGCGCATCGGCGTCGAACGTACCGAAAGACTTCTACCTGATGAGTGCTGAGCAGACGGCACAAGCCATCTGCGAAAAGAAGGTTTCCAGCGAATCGGTTGTCGGCTACTGGCTGGCCCGTATTGAAGCGCATCCTGAGCTTAATGCCTTCATTTCTTTAGACCCAAAGAGAGCCTTGGGCGAAGCTCGTGCTGCAGACGCGCGCCTCGCAGAGGGTGAGCAGTGCCTTCCATTGGGCGGCGTCCCTATAGCGATCAAGGACAACATTCAGGTCGTTGGTTTCACGAACACAGCAGGCACGCCAGCGCTCGGTAATTTCTTTCCGAAAGCCAATGCCCCGATTATCGATAGGCTCCAGGCCGCAGGCGCCATTGTGGTCGGCAAGACCAATATGCACGAGCTTGCGTTTGGCGCTACCGGCTACAACACCGCTTTTCATCTTCCACAGTTGGTCGGTGTGCGCAATGCCTTTGACAACACTCGCATTGCCGGTGGTTCGTCATCAGGGAGTGCCGCTGCTCTGGGCGCTCGCTTGATTCCAATCGCTATGGGGACAGATACAGGTGGCTCTAGCCGTGAGCCTTGCGCGCTAAATGGCTGTGTTGGTTTCCGCCCAACGGTTGGTCGATATAGCGGTGTAGGCATCACACCTATTTCGACCAGTCGCGATACGGCAGGCCCAATGGCCAATACTGTTGGAGATGTCGTGCTGCTGGATTCGATTCTTAGCGGTGTCTCGCCTCTGAAGCCAATACTGGCCCACCAAATTCGACTGGGCATTCCAGATTTCTTCTGGGCAGATTTGGAACCGGAAGTCTTGACACAGGCCAGCGCCGCAGTCGAGAAGCTACGCAGTTCAGGCGTTGAAGTCGTCTCAGTCAGCATGCCGGGTATCGGTCAATTGGCATCAGCTGTGGCAACGCCAATCGCGATCATGGAAGCGCGCAAGGCCCTGACGGATTACCTGAAATCACAATCCACCGGAGTGTCATTCGAAACCCTGGCCGCCAAAATTTCGAGTCCTGACGTCCGAGGTATTTTCTCGGCCATGGTCGTGCCTGGTCATGTCCCTGGGCCTGATGGAAAGATGATTCCTGGCGGCCCAGCTTATGAGCAAGCGATCAAGACGGGTGTCCCAGCCTTGCTAGCTCTGTATCAGAAGACATTCGCGGACAACAAGCTCGATGCTCTTCTGTTCCCCACGGTTCCAGAGGTGGCAATCAAGACCGCCCTGACGCCGGAACGCCTCAAAAATTTGGTCGGATTATTCGAAATACCGATCCGAGCAGCAACGTGAGGATGCCGGGTCTCAGTATTCCCGTCGGTGTTGGGAAAGAGTCCGGACTTCCTGTAGGTATGGAGATTGACGGATTGCCTGGAACGGACGACCAACTTCTGGCAATCGGTCGCACGCTTGAGTCGATTTGGGGGCCGGGCCCACTTCCGCCCCTCGCACGCTGATCGGCTGTTCTTACCTTAAGCGCAGCTGCCCTGGCTGCGCGAATAAAAACCTTTCTCGGATTAACCGAATGAACGCGATCCCACTCGTCGCAGGTACTTCTGCGCGCCGATTTTGTGTAACCGCTGTTGTGGCTTTGGGTAGTATGGCGAGCTCGGCATGGGCCGATTCGGTGCCTACAGACAGTAGTCCAGTCAAGGCGCACCTGATCGTTACCGATCTGATGCTGGAGAACCTCAACACTGGCCCTCGTCCCCATACATTCGCCAACGCTGGCGCCATTTTCGCCGGCGCCGATTTTGACATGTCCAAGCTCATGGGGTTGCCAGGCGGCACGTTCCAGTTTGAATACACATTCTTCCCGTGGATGCGCAATGAAGGTCAGCCAACTGCAGGCGCTTGGCAAGGCGCTACAGGTAGCGCACTAGGTGGCGCACCTATGCATAACGACATCGACAAGGGATATCTGTCGAAGTTTGAATATCGGCAAATGCTGTTGGACAACCGTCTTGAGCTCGACGTTGGCCGTAGCAATGCCAAGCAGCATTTCTACATGATGAACTGCGAGAACTGGGTTACTTGCAACGACCCCATCATTGAAAACACCACCGGAATATTACCTTACCCATACGGAAGCTGGGGCGGTTACTCGCGTTACTCATTCGACAATGGTCAGTACATACATGCTGGCGCTTTCGAGTCCAATCCTGCCCATTACATCAAACGCACCAAGGGTTGGGACTGGGATCCTGGTGACGCGAGTGGTATCACTTGGTTGGCAGGCGTTGGCGCTCAAAAAAGCTTCGCGCAGACTCCTTTGGCCTATCACTACGAACTTAATGGTTTTTACAATACCTCCGAACAGACCGACGTATTGGATGGCTCGAACCGTCGTGGTAGCAGCGGCTTAATCTACCGCTTTATGCAAACGCTATCTCGCGAAGGCGGTTCCTCTGCCGGAAATCCAGACAAAGCGTGGCAAGTATTCGGCGCGTGGACTTGGAGTGCTGATGATCTGCAGCCTTTCGAACACTTCTTGGAAGCAGGTATAACTCGCGTTGGCCCATTCGGGCGCCCTCAGGATTCAGTCAGCTTGAAAGCGAGCTACCTACGTTTGGGAGACAAGCAAGTTCAATATCAGCATGACCAGCGGTTGCTGGCCACCGGTGTTGACCAAGGAATGTCAAAAGGGGAGTCGCGAGTGGAGCTCAATATGGTGTGGCAGGCGACACCTTATCTAGCACTTCAGCCAAGCGTGCAGTACGTGTTCAACCCCAGTAACTTCTACAATCCACAGGCCGAGGTTAGCAACGATGGGGCCGTCGTCGGATTGCAGATAGTTTATAACCTGGGCGCTCAACTCGGCCTTTAAATCCTTGGCTTGGGCGATAATTAGATCTCAGCCGCTCAGGGTGGAATATCAGACACCAGCTTGATCCGTCAGGCCACGCCGGGCTCGCCTAGGGTGGCCTGAATCTGTTCGAAGAACCACTTAAGCCCCGTTGATTGAGTGCTCCGGGAGTGCCAGTGGAGTGTCACTTCAAAGGACGGTACATCGAAGGGCAGTTCAAGCATTTTAAGCGGCTTGGCCAGTGGCATTTCACAAAAGCTGTCCGCGATCTGGGACGGCAGAATCACCAGCAATTCGGTGCCCGGTATTACCTTTGGAAGGACAGAAAAGTGAGGAATCCTGAGCTTGATCCTTCGATTGACCCTGAGTTTCTGAAGCACGTCTTCAGCCATGCCATGCCCCGATGTCCTTGTGACCAAGACATGTGGCTCTGCGAGAAACTTTTCCATCGTCAGCTCTGAACCAATCCGAGGATGATCCGCGTCCATCAAGCAAACGTATCGCTCGCTCAGGAGCTTCTTGAATGCAAGCCCAGATCCGCTGATGACCCGGCTGCAGATGGCCGCGTCGATGTGCCCGTCGTTCAACCATGTCCCCACCTGGTCGATCTCTAGCGGAATGATCTCAAGCTCGATATTAGGTGCCAGGATATTCAGCTGACCCATGAGCTTGGGCAGCAACGCCATCTCCCCCAAGTCAGAAAGCGCTAGCCGAAATTGCCTGCTTGAGTGGCCAGGCTCAAACCTTCTTGCCTCAGCCACTGACTCCTCAATACAACGTGCAGCCTGCTTGAAGCCTACGTATAGCTGAGCAGCAAGCCTCGTTGGCTGCATTCCCTGGCTATTGCGTATGAACAATGGGTCGTCGAATTGCTCACGTAGTTTCCCCAGGCTGTAGCTGATTGACGGCTGGGTGACAAACAGCCGTTCGGCGGTAATCGTCAGGCTCTGCGTTTCGTAAAGCGTGACGAAGGTGGTGATCAAATTTAGATCGAAATGAGCCATCCGTAGACCTTTATAAAAATAAGTGGTGTCTATGTGGTAGTCATAAAATATTGATTTGATCGATTTTAATCGAATTTTTACAGTAGGAGCAATCGGACACACCCTGGAAGATGACCCAATGAAAACAATTCACTCTGCCGCATATGCGCTTTTGCGTCGCCATGGCATGACCACCATCTTTGGTAACCCCGGATCCAACGAGCTTCCTTTTCTGAAGGACTTCCCGGAGGACTTCCAGTATGTCCTCGGTCTTCATGAAGGCGCTGTGGTGGGGATGGCGGACGGCTATGCTCTCGCCAGCGGTAAGCCTGCTTTCGTAAACCTCCATGCAGCAGCGGGTACGGGCAATGGCATGGGGGCTCTCACCAATTCTTGGTATTCACACAGCCCGTTGGTGATCACGGCAGGTCAACAGGTGCGTTCGATGATTGGCGTCGAAGCAATGCTGGCCAATGTGGATGCACCACAACTCCCCAAGCCATTGGTCAAGTGGAGCTATGAACCCGCAACGGCTCAGGATGTTCCTCGGGCTCTGAGCCAGGCGATCCACATTGCTAATACTTCTCCCAAAGCGCCGGTGTATCTGTCTATCCCATACGATGACTGGGAGGAGCCATCTCCGCTCGGTGTGGAGCATCTTCTTGAGAGAGAAGTCCAGACTGCGGGTGCTCCCGACGCGCGGCAGCTGGCAGCCTTGACCAAGCAATTGAATGAGGCCAACAACCCTGTTCTCGTTCTCGGCCCTGATGTGGATGCTACCCGTTCCAACGATTACGCCGTCGCCTTGGCCGATAAACTGAAACTGCCTGTCTGGGTTGCTCCATCGGCATCACGTTGCCCGTTCCCGACTCGCCATCCTGGCTTCCGTGGAGTATTGCCTGCCGCCATCGCAGGGATCAGCAAGACGCTTGCTGGCCACGACCTGATCATCGTCATCGGCGCACCGGTTTTCCGCTATCACCAGTTCGCACCAGGCGAGTATCTTCCAGCAGGAGCCCGGCTCTTGCACATCACGTCCGATCCTCAGGAAGCAGCTCGCGCTCCTATGGGGGACGCCCTGATCGGCGATATTGCAGTGACTCTACGCTTACTGGCAGAGGGCGTTCAGGAGAAGGCTAAGCCCTATCCTGCGGCCCTCCCTTTGCTACCAAGCATGCAGGACGAACCTCATCACCTGCGCCCGGAAACGCTGTTCGATGTTCTTGATGCAGTCGCACCCTCAGATGCGATTTACGTTAAGGAATCGACCTCCACGACCACCGCGTTTTGGCAACGAATGAATTTGCGCCACCCCGGCAGCTACTACTTTCCTGCTGCCGGCGGATTAGGCTTTGGTCTGCCAGCAGCTGTTGGTGTGCAGTTGGCTCAGCCTGACCGGAGAGTCGTCGCGTTGATTGGAGATGGCTCTGCCAACTATGGGATCACAGCGCTCTGGACGGCTGCGCAGTATCACATCCCGGTGGTGTTCATCATCCTGAAAAACGGAACTTATGGTGCTCTGCGCTGGTTCGCAGGTGTGCTGGACGTTGCGAACGCTCCCGGTCTGGATGTGCCTGGACTCGACTTCTGCGCGATCGCCAAGGGGTACGGGGTAAAGGCTATGCACACCGACACGCGTGAGAGCTTCGAAGCCGCACTCAGAGCTGCTCTGGACTCAACTGAACCTACCGTGATCGAGGTTCCAACTGTGACGATTCAGCCTCATTGATGAAAGGCGGGGGCCCGAATGGGCCTCTTGGAAGTCCCCGTATAACAAAAACAAGAGACCTAATCATGATTCAAAAAAATGCAATAGAGATAGCGGGCGAAGCACCGCTGAGCAAGTTTCACTGCGGTCTTTTATTCTGGTGTTCTTTCATCATGTTGTTTGATGGATACGACCTGGTCATCTATGGATCTGTGGTTCCCCGCTTGATGGAGCAATGGTCGATCCCTCCAGTACAAGCGGGTTGGATGGGAAGTGCCGCTTTATTTGGCATGATGTTTGGTGCAATCGCTATTGGACCATTCGCAGACCGTTTTGGTCGCCGCAAGATCATCCTCGGGGCCATCGCCCTTGCAAGCGTGAGCGCATTTGCAAACGCGTTCGCATGGGATGTGCAAAGCTTCGCAGCGTTACGATTCCTTACTGGAGTCGGGCTCGGTGGCGCTATTCCGAACATCGTAGCGCTGATGAGCGATCTGTCGCCCACGACGCGACGTAGTACGCTGACTACCATCATGCTCAGCTTCTATTCCATTGGTGCGATGATCTCGGCACTGGTTTCCATGCTCGTTATACCGAAGTTTGGATGGGAGGCGACCTTCCTCATTGGTGGGCTGCCATTGCTTTGCCTTCCCTGGATGTATCGTTACCTCCCCGAGTCTCTGCCCTTTCTGCTGTCGAAGGACAAGAGTGCTGCCATTGTCCTCCTGACGCGCATCGTTCCAGGCATCGATATCTCGTCTGTTCGTTTTGAGCCGGCTGTACGGACCTCATCATCGACACCTCTTTCCCGACTTTTCAAAGAGGGACGAGGGGTTGGTACCGTATTTCTTTGGCTCGGTTTCGGCATGTGCATGTTGATGGTTTACGGTCTCAATACCTGGCTGCCGAAGATCATGGTTGCTGGGGGATATCCTCTTGGCTCCAGCCTCATGTTTCTGGTGACATTGAATCTTGGCGCCACGATAGGTGCCCTGGGTGGTGGCTGGTTGGCAGATCGTTGGGGCTGTAAGCCTACGTTAATCTTGTTCTTCGCATTGGCTGTCGTTTCGCTGTGCACCCTGGGGATCAAGCCAGGGCCCATACTACTTAACGTCATGCTATTGATTGCCGGTGCCACTACCATCGGCACTCTTGCGGTCATCCATGCCTTTGCTGCTCAGCAATACCCAAGCGAAATGCGCTCGACTGCCGTCAGTTGGTGTTCGGCCATAGGTCGATTTGGGGGCGTCGCTGGCCCAGCTTTGGGCGGGCTAATGCTGAGCCTGAACCTGCCGCTTCAACTGAATTTCATCTGCTGTGCGATACCAGGATTGATCGCAATTTTTGCTATCGCGATGGTTAAGCGGCGAGCCGCGCATTCAAATGAAATGGCGTCCAAGCCGATCGATGCGCATTCCTGAATTCTAAGCATCACAGCCTAAGGAGACATCACGTGAGCCAAGCCAACCGTATGCCTTACCAAGAAATGCAACTGCTGCCGATTGCAGGAGAGTGGCGTAAGGGCAGCAGCGGCAACCTGCTTAAAGTTACTGATCCGTTCACTGGCGAGACCTTGTTAGAGATCGTTCAGGCTGATCGCGATGATCTTGATCAAGCCTATATCGCTGCTGAACAGGCTCAGGCAGCCTGGGCCTGCATGGGCCCAGGACAACGTTCCGCGATATTGCTAAGAGCAGTTCAAATCTTTGATGAACGCCGTGAGGAAATCGTCGACTGGATCATTCGCGAGTCCGGCAGCACGCGGATCAAGGCTCAAATCGAATGGGGAGCGGCTCGTGCCATCACCCAAGAGTCGGCCTCATTTCCTGCTCGTGTTCACGGTAGAATCCTGCCCTCCAATGTGCCTGGTAAGGAAAATCGCGTTTATCGTGAACCACTCGGCGTGGTCGGAGTGATTAGCCCTTGGAACTTCCCATTGCACCTGACCCAACGATCTGTGGCTCCAGCACTTGCGCTGGGCAACGCTGTTGTCATCAAACCGGCGAGTGATACTCCAGTCACCGGTGGATTGCTCACCGCGAGAATTTTCGAAGAAGCCGGCGTACCCAAAGGTGTAATCAGCGTCTTGGTTGGTTCCGGTGCTCAGATCGGCGACGCTTTCGTAGAGCATCACATTCCGAAATTTATCTCGTTTACAGGCTCTACACCGGTAGGGCTGAACATTGGGCGCATTGCGAGCGGTGGCAAGCATCTTAAACATGTGGCGCTGGAACTCGGTGGCAACAGCCCATTTGTAGTGCTGGCTGATGCAGACCTTGATCAGGCCGTTGCTGCGGCGGTAATGGGAAAATTCCTGCATCAAGGCCAGATTTGTATGGCCATTAACCGGATCATCGTCGAAGACGCCCTCTATGATCGTTTCGTAGAGCTCTATGCGGCGAAAGTCAGGACGCTGAAGGTTGGTAATCCCAAGGATGCTGACACCGTGATCGGCCCTATCATCAATCGCAAACAGCTTGAAGGGCTGTTAATCAAGGTTTCTCGAGCCAAGGAAGAAGGTGCTAGAGCCGTCGTCGAAGGAGAGGCCGAAGGGAATCTACTTCCACCACACGTTTTTGCCGATGTCACTGCGGATATGGAGATTGCACGGGAAGAAATCTTTGGCCCCCTCGTAGGCATCCAGCGCGCTCGCGATGAAGCCCACGCATTGACGCTGGCTAACGACAGCGAGTATGGCCTTTCCAGTGCTGTGTTCACCAAAGATCTGGAGCGCGGAGCACGCTTCGCTCGGCAGATTAAGGCGGGCATGACGCACGTCAACGATATCCCCGTTAATGATGAGGCGCACGCCCCGTTTGGCGGAGAGAAGAACTCCGGGCTCGGAAGATTCAATGGTGAATGGGCTATCGAAGAATTTACTACCGACCATTGGATTAGTGTCCAAATGACGCCTCGCACTTATCCATTCTAAGTAATTTATATTCGCTCTTAAAGTTAGACCCCGTCTACGTAATTTTAGCAATATCTGCCCTTTGGTTCTCTAAAGGGCGGTTTGCTATCGCCATCCAAAAAAATAAAAATGGTAAACTTATGCAAGCTTTCATAAAGTCAAAGTGCGGTGCACTCGCAATAAGTTGCGTGACCTTGATCCCGCCATTATCAGCTAAGGCGGACTGGGTTGACGATAGTAAAGTTACGTTGGGGCTGCGTAACGCTTACATAGATCGTGACTTTAAACAAAACGATGCACCCAAATCTAGGGTTGGCAGTTGGACTCAGGGTTTCGATTTGCGTTTCATCTCTGGCTATACCGATGGCCCAATCCAGTTCGGTTTTGATAGTAACGCCCAATGGGCGTACCGGCTGGACGGGGGAGGTGGTCGAGGCCCTGACAGCATCATCCCTTACGATGCAACCCGTGGGGAGCAGGTCAGAGAATATGGGCGCTCGAGTGTCACGGGAAAAATTCGCGTCTCCAAAACAGAGCTTAAAATCGGTGAGTTACGCCCGACGCTGCCCGTTGCGTATTTCGACGATTCTCGCCAGCTGATTACAACTTATCAGGGCGCACTACTGGAGTCGAAAGAATGGGAGGGTCTGACGCTTACCGGAGGGCGTATCACTGAAATTGCAGCCCGTAACTCCTCCAACCACGAAAAAATCTACTTGATGAATGGCCCTGATATCAAACGCCGTAGCGATGGGTTGAATTTCGCAGGTGCGACCTATCAATTCACACCCGGGCTTTCTGGTACCTATTTTTATGGGCAACTTGAAGATATCTACAAACAGCATTACCTCGGGCTTACGGATGTTGTTGAGCTGGGAGGAGGTTACTCGTTGAAGGCCGATCTTCGTTATTATCACAATAATGAAGACGGTAGTGCACTCTATGGACCAATCGATAATAAAACCTATGGCGGCATGACGACCTTGAAAAAGTCTGGTCATGCGTTTGGGATCGGCTATCAGCGCATGCTCGGCGAGTCAGCGTTCCCACTGTTTAATGGATATGCTCCACAGCCTTATTTGGTGAACTGGTCAACGCTTGGATTTTTCAAACCCAATGAAAGCTCTTGGCAGATCAGGTACGACTACGATTTCGCTGCCATGGGAATTCCAGGGCTGAAGGTGATGACCCGGTATATGCGCGGTACCGGAATCGACCGGGGCAGCAATGCACTGGATAAGAATGTCGAGAGCGAAAGCAACCTGTTGTTGAGCTATGTCATCCAAAGTGGCCTATTTAAAAATGTCGGGTTTGAATGGCGTCACATCGATGTCAAGACTCGATTCGGTAGTGGAGGACTATCTGGCGCGGACTATGACGAGAATCGCCTGATCACTACCTACACCTATCAATTCTAAGAGGCAGACATGCATATCGGAGTGCCTCCGTGCTCAGATAAGGATGAAAGATCTGTCGAGAAAAAGCGGCAAAGTGCTTTGTCCTTGTCGAAGCATGATGGAGTTACGCGGCCCCCTGGATCATCTATCCAATCAGGTGCTGCTTACGGAACTCCTTGGGAGTCATTCCGGTTTCGCGTTTGAATGCACGGCTGAAGTGCGTGCAATTGCTGAACCCCCAATCAAATGCGATATCACCAATATTCTTTTCTTTCAAAACAGGACTCTTCAGATCGCGTTGACAAAACTGAAGCCGTTGAGTCCAGATCCACTGAGAAAGTGGCTGATCTTCTTTCTCAAAAATTCGATATAGAGAACTCACCGACATCTTGAGATCTAAAGCAATCCTCTCGATATTCAGGCTCGGATCTCCCAGGTTCTGAAGTATGTAACTCTTTACCCTGGACAGATGAAAGGTCTGAAGTTTAGATACTTCGCCTTGTTGAGCCTGAGGTAAGGACTGCAAGCCTCCAACTACCAACTCAATCAAAGCGTTGGCTATCGGATCCAGCACGGTTGTTGCCATCTCAGCCTTGCTTTCTGCAAGAGAGCGCAGCATGCCGCCCAGCAAGATACTAGGGCTTGATTGGGCGCCTATTGTCAAACCGCATAGGCGATCAGGGCTGCTCACGTGAGCGCTAAGAAGGCTGCGAGGAATTCTAAGGATATACTTGCTGAAGTTTTCGCAATATCTCATTTCAAATGGCCGAGTGCTGTCGTAGAGAACGAAATCTCCAGCTCTCTGTTGGGATTCTTTATCACACTGTCTTAGAAACCCCTGTCCGGAAACTTGATAGCTGACCATAAAATAGTCAGCGTCAGAGCTGCGGACTAAACGAGCGCTTCGGGTCACCTGATGCGGACTGGCCGTCATGGCCATTAAGTCTACTGGCCCCACGGACGCATGTTGCAGATCCGCGCTAAAGGACGTCCCCGCGCCGGCAACGCACTCCAGAGGCATAAACATTTTCCCAATTGTTTCCCTCCAAAAAGGTAGGCGGTCACCTTCGGGTATTGCCCTTGTTGAGAGTGTGGTGTGCATGGTGAGTGTCCTGCGCTGGCTGCTTGCCTAAAAAGCAAGCAAATAAGGTGCCTCTCCCACCGAGGTTTATCGAATTGAGATTCACAGTTCAGTAATGTTGGAAGCGGAGTACAGGAAGGCCTTCATTTCGCTTTCTCGCCACCGCCACTCGCCTCATTTCAGAGCGTGGCGTCGATTTTCGCACCCGTCTGATGACGCACTCCACCTTAAGAAATAGAGGCAACTTCCTCAGGAAGTGGAGGGCGGCGGTTTACTCCAAAGCCCTGCGATAGTTCTCAACGTGCTCGACAAATGGAGCACTCGCATTGAAAAACGTATAGCAGCTGGCGGTTTAGCCCTCGTAGAGTCAATCAGAATCCCCGCCCTTGCTGCTGAGCCTTTAGCATCAGACTCGCCATGGCTGAAGGGTAATTGGGCGGGGAAACGCAATGAGCTTAGTGAGCAAGGGTTTTCCCTTGGGCTGTTCCACGTAAATGAACTGGCTACGAACGTGCGAGGTGGGCATGACCAAAAGACAGCTTTGGAAACAAGTGATCAGACCACGGCACTGTTTAACTACGATTTGAGTAAAAAACTCGGTGTGGATGGAGAATTCAGCCTCGTCGTAACTAATCGAAACAACCATGAGTTACTTACAAACACTCGCGTGAACGACCCTCGCACGGGTTCACTTCCAAATCTCTCGCAAGAAGTGTGGGGCGTTGGCTCTGTGACGCGCTTGCCCCGACTCACCTACCTCGCCGACTTTGACGTTAAGGCACAGCGCTGGTCTGTAACGGCAGGAGCGTATGCATTGGGCCTAGGCCATAGCGCTACAGAATTCGTTGCCCAGCAGCATGTAGATCTGCCCAAGCAGGATTTCGCAGATCCCGTCGTGAGCCGCTAAGCCATTTTTCTTCATGCCTGGGTGCCCTCCACCCATGGCATGGAGAAGCTAGAGCAAATCTGACAAGACTTTCAGCACATTCCAATCGGGCATTTTCATCAAAGATGCAGGCAACGGCTGCGTGCCATCTTTTTTTGAGGTTTCTATGTCTTTTTCAACTTCGTATCGAGTCGCAGTGGTACAGGCAGCACCCGTCTTCATGGATCGTAGCGCGACGGTTGATAAGTGCATTCAGTTGATTGCCGAGGCAGCTGGCAACGGTGCTCGGGCAATCGCGTTTCCGGAAAACTTCATTCCTGGTTACCCATGGTTTTTCTGGCTGGGGTCACCAGCTTGGGCAATGCAGTACATGCTGCAATATCACGCGCAGGCCTTGGTGATTGATAGCCCTGACTATCGTCGGTTGGAGCAAGCGGCAGCCGATCATGAAATCTTCGTGTGCCTCGGATTCACCGAGCGATCCAATGGCAGCTTGTACATGGCGCAGGCTTTCATTGACGACCAGGGCCGTACCCTGTCAACCCGACGCAAGCTCAAACCAACCGTGGCAGAGCGCATGGTCTTTGGGGAGGGCGACGGTAGTGATATCCAAGTTCATGAAACCAACATTGGTCGTCTCGGGGGACTTTGCTGCTGGGAGCATATTCAGCCACTGACCAAATTCGCGATGTACAGCAAGCATGAGCAAGTGCACGTCGCCGCATGGCCAGGTTTTTCCCTCTATACGGACGTCACCCCGGCAATTGGTGGAGAGGTTAACAACGCCGTAAGCCGCACATATGCCGTAGAAGGCCAGTGTTTCGTTCTCGCCCCGTGCGGGATGGTTTCCGAGGACGTTGTTGAGTTGCTATGCCAAACGGATGAAGCACGTAATTTGCTAAAGGTCGGGGGAGGCTTCGCGCGCATCTATGGGCCCGACGGCGCCGATTTGGCCACTCCATTACCGCCAGACCAGGAAGGACTGCTGTACGGGGACATCAACCTTGACGCCGTCACGATGGCCAAAGTTGCAGCAGATCCGGTGGGCCACTACTCCCGAAGCGATGTAACAAGACTGCTGTTTAACAGCGAGCCACGCAGGCCCGTTACAGAGGACGCATCAATCGGTTCGGATGACAAGCTCGCTCTTGTTGAAGACCTTGAAGCCAATTAATCGATATCCCTTTTTGATGGGTGCATAACATGCAGCATAAATCGCTTGGTGATTCAGCTTACGAGTGGAAAATGGTGTGGCTGCTAGCGGTGCTGTTTGGCATCGTAGGCCTGGATCGGTTAGTGGTGGTGTACTTGTTTCCAATCTTGATACCAGAGTTGGGGTTGAGTAATACCCAAGCCGGTGCAATCGCTTCCGTATTGGCGCTGACATGGGCGCTGTCTACTTATGTTCTTGGTGGCGTGAGTGATCGCCACGGTCGGAAGAAGGTGTTGATCTACTCCGGCATTTTCTTCTCACTCATGACATGGATGACGGGAGCTGTAAAAAGCTTCACTGGAATGCTGGTCGTTCGAGGCCTTCTTGGCGTAGGTGAAGGAGGGGTTTTCAGTGCAAGTGTCGCGACGCTCGCAGAGATATCGACGCCCAAACGGCGAGGGCTCAATATGGGCATTCACCAAGCATTCTTTCCGCTGTTGGGCATCGGTTTGGGCCCGATCATTGCGACTCAATTAAGTTTGTATATGCCATGGGAGTGGGTGTTCTTTCTGCTCGGGATTCCTGGGTTGATTTTGACGGTGTTGCTCGCGAAGCTCATGCGCGAACCCAGGAAGGTGTCTGTCGAGCGCGATGCACACAAAAGCGCTCCTCTCACCAGCGTGCTCAAATTCCGTAATATCTGGGTGACCACAGTCATCGGCTCTCTGTTTCAGACGGGTTTGTTCGTATTCTCGACCTTCGTCGCGCTTTACCTCACTCAAGTGGTGGGGCTGTCGTTGAGCACGACGGGATTGATCGTCTCGGGCTGGGGGTTCGGTGGCTTCATAGGAATGATCGCTGTACCCGCCTTGTCGGATCGATGGGGGCGTAAACCTGTGCTGGTGACTTGCGCCACTATTTACGGTCTGCTGATGCTCGCATTTGCTCTAAGCCACGCCGGCCCTTGGGTGATGTTTTCGATCCTGTTTGTCGCCGGCATCTTCGGATTTGGCATCGGACCATTGTTCTTGGCCGTGATTCCTAGCGAGTCCGTCCCTTCCAATATGACCGGAGCAGCAGTTGGTGTGCCAACGGGTGTAAGCGAATTAATTGGCGGAGTATTGATGCCTGTGATTGCAGGTGGTTTGGCCGATTTATACGGCTTGGCGCTACCCATGATGGTAGTGGGAGCGGTATCGCTTGCAGCGGCTGTCACTGGTTTGTTCCTGATCGAAACCGCACCAGGTGCTGCTACCAATCGAGTCACGTCCTCACCACTCCCGGTTACTTCTGAATAAGCGTGATCTATACAAGGCCTGGATAGTATCGATTTGATCAATCAGCCCCCGCTCAATAGAGTGGGGTCTTTACGTTGTATTCTCGTACTGCCGTGAGGACACCATGAGCTTAGCTTTTAGCGTTGAAGGTTTTCGTTCACTGGCGCAACGGCGCCTTCCCAGAATGGTCTTCGACTATCTTGAAGGCGGCGCCGATGATGAAAAATGCCTGCAGCGTAATCGGGACGCGTTCGACCATTGGGAGCTCATCCCAAGGCGCTTGGTTGATGTCGCCCAGCGTGATCTGAGCGTCAATGTCTTCGGTGCTACTCAGCCACTGCCGCTCATGGTAGCTCCAACGGGGCTTAATGGGGCAATCTGGCCGAAGGGCGATATCGCTCTGGCAAGGGCGGCTAGGAAAGCCGGTATCCCCTTTATATTGTCCACGGCGGCCAATGCGTCCATTGAGGAGGTCGCGGAAAAAGCGGGAGGGGAATTGTGGTTCCAGCTCTATGTAGTGCACCCATCACTTGCTGATCAACTCGTAGCTCGTGCACTGGCGGCAGGTTACCGAACGCTAATGCTGACCACTGATGTTGCGGTGAACGGCAAGCGTGAGCGTGATTTACGTAGTGGTTTTGGCCTGCCTTTCAAGTACACGCCGAAGGTAATGCTCGATGGAATGCTCCATCCGCGCTGGTCTATAAGCTTGCTTACAGGTGGGATGCCGCAGATGGCAAATTTCGCCAACCAGGACGCCAACAACGTAGAGCTTCAAGCTGCGCTACTGTCGAGGAAAATGGATGCCAGTTTCAACTGGGATTCACTTAAAAGATTGCGAGAGCTCTGGCCACACCGGCTGTTAGTCAAAGGAGTCCTTCACCCTGAAGACGCTGCGCGTTGTATAGCGCTCGGAGCTGACGGCGTAATCCTCTCAAACCATGGCGGGCGGCAACTTGATTCGAGCTGCTCGCCTATGTCCGTTCTTAAGCAAATTGCCAATGCTCATCCGGGCAAGGTGCTTGTTGATAGCGGTTTCAGACGTGGTTCTGACGTTGTTAAAGCTATGGCGCTCGGTGCCGGTGGCGTTCTGCTAGGCAGGCCACTGCTCTACGGTCTGGCTGCAGCTGGCGAGGACGGGGCTAGTCAGGTGCTGAGCATTATCAAGGACGAGATGGATCGCACACTTGCGAACATGGGCTGTGCCTCCATGGCGAGTTTGTCGCCCGACCATGTCACCTCAATCAGGGGGTGATACCAACAGGCTTATCTGCGGCCTCGGCTCTTTGTTTGGGGAGTCGGGCTCAATGGCAGCATGCCGCCGTTCTATCAGTTGCAGAAGCTTGGCCGTCATGTCGAGCACATCGCTTCCTGGCCCAAATACGGCATCTACTCCCAAGTCCATTAGCCGAGGAATATCCGTTTCGGGAATGATTCCTCCTAATACCACTGGCCATTTTGGAGTGTGAGAATTCGGAAACCCTAATAAATCCAATGAGACGAATGCCACGGTCATGACCATCCTGTCCCAGCTTGCTCAGCAGCACGTGGGGCCTGCGTCCAAGAAAATGTCTGAACGTTTCAACTCTTGCACACAAAGCCTGCCAGTCGGGGCAAGGAGTGCGAAGCGAGTCGTAGACTTCGGTTACAAACTTCGGTGTGTGCTGTTGCCGGGGCCAAGTCTGTGCAAGAGCAGCCATGCATTCACCTACGGTAGCCCGGGCGCTCATGGCGTCAATGCAAAGTGCCAGTAAGTTGGTCTGGTCATTGCGAGTGCCTTCGACAAGGGCACGAAGGTGAGCGCGTACAGCAGACTCATCACGTTTGGCCCGCATCTGTTTAAGGTTCTGCCGTTGGCGGTCACATACTGCCTGACCATTGATCTGCTGTACCGCAGGCCGCGTCTCGGCTTTCTGCGTATCCGGTGTTTCATGAGCGCTCAGTGTCCATCCTGATGTCTGGCAATGCATGCGAAGTGCCTGCGCGCTTGGACGATTGGCCCCTAACGGGCGTGATTTTTCGCCGGTGCTGGATCAAAGTTCCGTCGGCGTCAAACAGCAACTGCGCGTTGTAGATTGTGCCGCAATCGCGCTCGTTGACGCCGATGCAGGCGACGATCTGGGCCTCGCGGCAAGCATGGCCGATTTGCCGGGTTACATCGCTTGGCACAGTGACGGATTCTTCAAGCAGCAACAGGTGCTGCTTACCCATGGCAAATGGCGGCTGCACGAACGAAAAATAGGGGTAGTACGGCACCACGGTTTCCGGGAAAACCGCAAACTGCACGCCTTCTTTTCCCAGCTCAAGCAACTGACGGCAGAGTTTATCGACGGTGGCCTGACGTGATGGATCCGGAGCATTGGCGCGAATTGGAAACGGCCTCGATTTCGCGAGGCCGGCTCTCAACGAGAAGCAACCATTCGCAGCTGCCTGCCTAACGACGACGCACGCTACGTGCCTGAGACGCGATACCAACTTTGGTTGGGTGCAAGTTTGCTCAATAAGTTACAACATACGGGGCAATCCTTGCGCACGTCGATGGCCACGACTAAACGGCTTTTGGGCGCTTGAGCTGAGTATTTGTTCAGCTTTAAACCGTCAGATTTGATCCGTTATAAGACGGATCCATGACCGTGGGTGCTCAACGTCGACGATCAAGGCCGTGCGGTATCCAGGTGAGCAGAAAAGGAGATGGGGCAATCCGAGTAATACTGTGAGCAAACAGATTATGCGCAAAAGACTCAGCGTATTGATCGCCTCGATTTATGAAAAATCAGGGCATCTATTCCTAGTCAATGTTCTGAGGCGGCCATGTGACGTTTGGCAGCGTTTCATATGCGGGCTTTGCAAACAGATAGCCTTGATAGTAGTTAATGCCCATGGCTAGTAACTGCTGTAGTTCAGCATTGGTCTCTACGCCCTCTGCAATCACTTCAATATTGAGCGCTTTGCATACACCGAGAATGCCTTGGACGATTGCCTGTCGCACCGGGTCAGTGCATATGCTACGTACCAAGGTCATGTCCAGTTTGATGATGTCGGGTTGAAACTCTGCCAGCAAATTGAGCCCCGCGTACCCAGCGCCAAAATCATCTATCGCTGTCTTGAAGCCTTTAAGACGATATTCTCGAATGATACTTTTTAGATGTTCCTTATCCACCAGCTCTTCGTTTTCGGTGATCTCAAAAATCAGTCTTTCGGTGGGAAATCCAAATCTGCGTGCGGCTTCAAGTGTTGCACGAATGCACGTGGCTGCTTGATATACCGCATTGGGTAAGAAATTGATGCTGACAAAGCAGGGTATTTGTAAGCGTGAAGCAAGCTCCACAGCCTTGACTCGACATGCTTGGTCAAAGGCATAACGGTTCTGTTCGTTCACCTTTCCAAGAATGGCAGCGGCACCACTGCCATCGCAACCACGTACCAAAGCCTCGTAGGCAAAAATACTGTTGTCGCGCAGATCTACGATTGGCTGGAACGCCATACTGAACTCAAAACCCAGTTCTTTGCCATCCCTGCAGGCCCTACAAGTAGGGACTGGTTGTGATTTTTCGTTCATTCAAAACCTATTTTTCAATTACGCATCAATGTGTCTGTCACATCAGGATTTTGTTCAAGCCGCAAGGCTGAATCATCTAGCTAATGTCGACGAGAAATTGCTGATCGCGTGTACGACTTGGCGAGCACTATCCTGAATATCCATAATCACTTGACCAGCCTCTCCGGCTAATTTGACTCCTTGTTCCGCCTTGTCTTTACTCGCCTCCATCCTCGCTACTGCCCCCTGGGCCAATAAACGATTGTGCTGCACCACTTCGACAATTTTGATGGTGGCCTGGCTTGTGCGCGAAGCCAGATTGCGCACTTCGTCAGCGACCACCGCAAAACCGCGACCCTGCTCTCCGGCACGAGCCGCTTCGATGGCGGCGTTTAACGCAAGAAGATTCGTTTGTTCGGCGATGCCACGGATGGTCTGCACGATGCTGCTGATGACTTCCGACTGCTGACTGACATCATTGATACCTTCGGCTGCGTGATTCAATTCGCCAGCCAGGCTTTGCATGACATCCACGGTCTCCTGCACCACCCGGGCGCCTTCCTGTGCTGTATTGTCGGTTTTCAGTGAAGTCTCATAGGCCATGCGTGCTGCTCGTGACTCAGTTTCCTGCTGGAGAACCTGAGCAGTAATATCGCTCGCAAACTTAACTACTTTGTAAAGGCTGCCGTTGGCGTCGAACACTGGATTATAAGACGCACGTAACCAGACCGTTTGTCCCTGTTGGTTGAGGCGCTTGAAGTTAGCGGAGAAAAATTCGCCTTTATTCAGGTGCTCCCAGAACTGGCGATACTCGTTGGATTCACTTTCGCTACGTTCACAGAACAGACGATGGTGCTTTCCAACAATCTCATCGAGGCGGTAACCCATCACTGCAAGGAAGTTCTCGTTGGCGCTGATGACATCTCCCTGCCGGCTGAACTCAATGGTTGCCATGGAACGGTTAATCGCGTTGATTTGACTTTCCTGCTCTTGTTCCTTCTGCACCCGTGCAGTGACATCAGTAGCAATCTTGACGATCTTAATCACCCGCCCAGAGGCGTCGCGAACAGGGTTGTAGCTGGCCTCCAGCCAAATCTCATGCCCCTTTTTGTCCAGGCGCAGGAAGCGGTTGTTTATGGACTCACCATTACTCAGGCGTGACCAGAAACCTTGATAAGCGACGCTGTTTGCGTAGGTCGGTGTGCAAAGTATGCGGTGATGCCGGGAGTGAATTTCCTCAAGGCGATAGCCCATTACGCTGAGGAAATAGTGATTGGCGCCGAGGATCGTGCCGTCAGGTTGGAACTCAATCAGAGCCATGGAACCACCTAATGCTGCGAGGGTGGCTTCGCAGTCAGCGAAACGCTGCTTACTGATGGCCAGTTCTTTTTTGATTTTCGAGTTGAACATACGTACCTCAGTGGCTATGGACTCCATGGCGCTTTCATTAAGCCAACACAAATCCTATACAGCGCAGTAGAAACTGTACAAGAAAATTCGAGGTTGAGCACGAGAGAAGCATGTTGATCGCGGGTAATGCGCTGATCGGGCAGGGGACTGAGCGCCGAAAATTAACTATAGCTCCCAGGCGCAGGTTCAAGCCGATCACAGCGGACGCTAATAAACAAGGGTTGGGGCTCATTGTCCCCTCTGCGCAGGTCATTAATGTATAGAGCTCAGAACGGGCATCCATCAACAAAGGAAGGCGTCACCCACTGCTGATCAGTCTTGTGCGAATGACAGCGTCTTGTATAGGTTTGCATCAAGTACGCATAGGTACACACTGATGATGGACGCTATGCTTTGCACCTTGAAGTCCGCCGCATTCCCTTGTCTGGCATGGCCAATCGGGTCGAGTTATCAGCGGCCTGCAATTTATGGTCAAGGATCAGAAAGGCGCTGTCACCGGCATCACCCCTGTAACGTGAACCAAGCCTAAGGCGTGAACGTGGTCATCGCTGAAGGTTTTGATGCCGAAAAGTTAAGCGACAGTGCCGCCCTTTTGAGTAGGGGCGGCTGTCTTCTCCTTCGAACGGTATCCTTTAGTAACGCTTAACGATCAATTTCCTCGGTATGTGGAGAAACCGTAAGGGCTCAGAAGCAACGGGATGTGATAGTGAGGAACGGTACCGTCCACCTCAAAAATGACGGGTACCTCCGGAAAGAAGCTGGATGTTTTGTGCGACTTGAACCACTCGCCAGTCTTGAAGGTGACACGGTACGTACCTTTCTCCAGACCCCGACCTTCCGGATACAGCCCGGTAATACGACCTTGCTCATTGGTTGCCGCGCTGTTGAGCATGTCCCAGTTTTTCCCATCCTGTTTTTCCAACGTGACATTGACTCCAGGGGAGGGCAGGCCATCCTGCAAGTTGAGTACATGCACGCTCAATGGATTTGTTGCCGCTGATGCAAGGGTTGAAAGGGCACTCAATACAGCGCCAGCGAAGAAACTTTTCAATACATTCATGGGGATGTCCTTAATTTTTAACGGCAGGTAAAACTTTGTTGATAGCGACCTCTGCACAACCTTCATCGTTTGCAGCGCCCCCTGCACCGGCCACTCCGATGGCGCCGATGACCTGACCATCGAATTTCAATGGCACGCCTCCGCCCAGCAGCAACAACTCATCGAGGGTGTTGAGGTTTTCAGCATCTGGAATAGCGCGAGCACGCTCCGCCAACACGCGCGTCGAAGTCTTGGTCGACAGGGCGGTATAGGCTTTACGTTGTGCGGCTAAGGTGTTGTGCGGGCCGACATTGTCATCGCGTTGCACGGCAACCAGATTGCCGCCACGGTCGACAACTGCGGCAACGGCTGTGCGGCCATCGGCGTGACAGGCCGTCAGCGCGGCATTTAGCAAATCGTTGGCCATTGCAAGTGACACGTCCTTGCGCTGCGCAACTTGATCCGGGGCTGCAACGGCGAATGCAGAGCTCATTGCGAGTGGGATCAGCAATGAAGTCGATAGGCTTTTACGCATGCTGTTTCCTTGGTGGGTTGAGTCTGTCTGAGTCATTGCCAGACATCATGAACAGCGCACCCCGTCAGAATGATTGCCTGCGGATTACCAATATGTAATGTGAGAAATCAGCGAAGCGGGCTAGCCTGTGCTCCAGTCCTGGAGGAAAAAATGCGTATCCTGGTGGTTGAAGATGAAACGAAAATGGCGGATTACCTGCGCAAAGCCCTGACTGAATCGGGCTATGTCGTAGAGATCGCCCTTGACGGGCTGGATGGCCAGCATTTGGCGCAGGAGAGTGAGTACGATCTGATCATTCTGGATGTCATGCTGCCGGGGTTGGATGGCTGGCAATTGCTGCAAATCATCCGCCGTAAGTGGCAGACCCCGGTGCTGTTTCTCACCGCACGTGATTCGGTTGATGATAGGGTCAAAGGGCTGGAGTTGGGGGCCGATGATTATCTGGTCAAACCCTTTTCCTATGCCGAGCTGTTGGCGCGCGTACGCACTTTGCTGCGCCGTGGCCCGCCTCGCGAGGTGGAGCATTTTGTGGCTGGCGACCTGAGCCTGGATTTGTTGCGACGCAAGGTAACGCGCAACGGAGAGCGTCTGACCCTGACCAACAAGGAGTTCTCCCTGCTGCATCTGTTGCTGAGTCGTGAAGGGGAGGTTCTATCGCGCTCGCTGATTGCCTCTCAGGTCTGGCAGATGAATTTCGACAGTGACACCAATGTGGTGGATGTCGCTATCCGTCGACTGCGGGCCAAGGTTGACGATCCATACACGCTCAAGTTGATACACACAGTGCGTGGTATCGGATACATGCTTGAGGTGCAACCTTGAATTTGTTTCCGCGCACCTTGAGCCTGCGTCTGGCGATCATGTTCGCTTTGGTCAGCGCAGTGTTACTGGGCTCGATTGGTTTTTATCTTTATCAATCGTTACAGCGAGAGATTGCCTGGCGCGATGACCAGGCCCTGCTGGGTCGCCTGGAGCGAATGCAAGCATTGATCAGCGATAGCGACAGCATCGAGCAACTGCGAGGTCGGCCCAAGCTTTACGAAAACATGCTGGGCAATCGCGACAGTCTGCTATGGATTGTCGATGACACCGGCAAGGTGTTGATCGAAATCAACCCGGTGGGTATGACTTTTCCAAAGTTGCCGGCTGCCCCCCAGGCGCGCCTTGTTGAGGATCACTCTTCCGAGCCTGTGCGGCTTGCCTGGCAGGATGTCATGCAGGGTGATCGCGGCTTGACCCTGATCGCTGGCAAGTTGTTGGCTGAGCGTGAGCAGATGCTGGGGGTTTACCGACTCAGGCTTTGGTTGGCCATGTCAGTCGGAGCGCTATTGGCTTTTGCATTCGGTTGGTGGGTTAGTCAACGAGGCCTGCACCCTGTGCGCCTGCTGGCCAAGCGCGCTGCCGGAATCGATGTGCAGCATCTGCATCTGCGGCTGGATGAGTTCAGTGAGCTGAATGAGCTCAAACCGCTGTGTAATGCCCTCAACCAGATGCTTGCACGCCTTGAGGACGGATTCGCCCAGCTTTCACGTTTCTCCGAAGACCTCGCCCATGAGATGCGAACCCCACTAGGCAACCTGATGGGACATACCCAACAAACCCTGAGGCGCAGTCGTTCTATAGAGGACTATCAGAACCTGCTGGTTTCCAATCAGGAAGAGTATGAAAGGCTGGCCCGCATGATCGACAGCATGCTGTTTCTCGCTCGCACCGAGCAGCCAAACGCTTGCGTAAAATTCGAGCAAATCAACCTGCACGATCTGATCGAGCAGCTCTGTGAGTATTTCGAAGGGGTAGCGCAAGAACGAGATGTACAGCTGATAAACCAGGCCCAGGATCAATTGCTGGGGGATCCAGGCTTGATCCGTCGAGCACTGGCTAACTTGCTGGCGAATGCGCTGCGCTATGCAACTCCTACCTCTGCAGTGACGATCTGCAGCAGGGTTTTGGAGCACCGTCTCAACATCACGGTGCACAACCACGGCGAGCCGATTGCGGCAGAACATCTTCCACGATTGTTTGAGCGCTTTTACCGGTGTGACCCATCACGCAATCAACCCGACGATTCAGGTGGTCTGGGATTGGCCATCGTTCGTTCGATTATGCAACTGCATGGCGGTTGTATAACCGTTGATAGCAGTGACGCAGGAACGAGCTTTCACTTGGAGTTTCCCCTTATAAACGCCTGAGCTCAAACCGAAGGTATTGCACACGACACAGCGAATGATGGCAAATTGCCCTATAGTGAGTCTCGTTGCAGTGGTGACCATCGAGGAAGCAGCAAATGGAGCTCGAAAATTTTTCTTTCGAGCACATGCGAAAGGGGGAGTCGCAGTGCAGAGCACAAATCGTATCGGATCTGATTCCTTGGGAATTTTTTTCAATGCTCAGCGACCTTCAAATCGGCATTTATCGTTCGTTCACCCGCGATCTCTTTTAGCTTCAACGGTGCTTGCCAAGGCTCGGCTCTCACTCTGCGCCTTGGAAAAGTTAAAGTGATGCTTACCAGGCGGCGCCGCTCCCTGGCAGGTTTCATTATCCTCGCTGTCGGATTGGTCGGTTTTTCAGCTCTGTTACTGCTGAAGTCTGAGACTGAGCGTAGAGAAAAGCGTTTCTCGGAATACGTGCAAAATATTTCAGGTATCGTGCGAAATCAGCTTGATACTAATGAGGCTGTGCTGGCGGGTTTCTCGGCATTTCTTCAGGCCGTCGATCAGAGCGATACGGAAGCTGCGGCCCGGTATGCAGCTGTCGTTTTAGCCGCTTACCCTCATATTTATATGCTTGAGGCGGCGCGGGCGGTACCCATCGCCGAACAGGCGGCTTTTGAAGATCTGTTGCGCCGTACTTGGCGTCCAGACTTTCAACTCAAGGATTTTCCGAGTCTCACTCACCAACCTGCGCAACATCAGGTCTATCTCAATGAGACTTGGCCTGTGTTGTTCATGTACCCCTTACTCCCTGAATCGAGTTCGATCTATGGCGTCAAGCTAGAAACCGTCGCCTATCTCTCCTATGCGTTGGCTCGAACACACAATAATCAGAAGCCGGTCGTATCGCCTGTTTTCTCAATGTATGAGGGCGGTGACGCTTACATTCTGATGCAGTCAGTCATTCGTCCTGAACAGGATCGAGAGAACACTCGCCCCAATTTCTTTGGCAGCACGATGGTGTCTTTGCTTTTGATCAAGACGGATTCGCTAAAGGATGCTGTGAGTTATGCGAACGTGGATCCCCTGGTTCGCGTCAGTGCGGCCCTGAAAACCGCTGCAGGATCTGAAAGCAATGTTTTTTCAACGCAGACCGAGCAAGCCTGTATCTTGGATCGCTTCCTATTACCGGCGCTATCTGACCGGGTCGAGATCAGGAGTGTTTCGCAACCGATGACCTTGTTGTTTGAGCGTCAGTTGCGATTGGAGGATATTCTGACAGCGCAAACATTGATCATCCTTGCGGTTCTCGCGGGGGCGTTCGTGCTTGTGCCTGTGGTGTTGACTCGGCATTTCAAAGCGATCGAAAGAGCAGAGGTTGAACACGAACGCTCGGTTTATCTCGCAACTCATGACGTGCTCACCCAATTGCCTAATCGCTACCTTTTCGCCGATCGCTTTGAACAGGCCTTCGCCGATTGGAACGTGAACGGGGTTCCGTTTGCCGTGCTGTTGATCGACCTGGATCACTTCAAGGATATCAACGATAAGTACGGCCATGAGGTCGGCGATCAGGTTCTCCGAGCGGTCGCAAATCGCATGCTTCAAGCCACTCGCTCGTGTGACACCATCGCACGCTACGGCGGGGATGAGTTCGTGATTCTGGTTACAGGCATTACCCACCCCGAGAGTGCGGAACTGAAGGCGGCGAGAGTGCTCGAAACCATCGAGCAGACAGTCGTGACCAGTGCGGGAGAGCTTTCAATATCGTGCAGTATTGGTGTCTCGCTCTGTCCTATCCATGGCAATAGTCTCGATACATTGCTTAAGGCAGCGGATCAGGCCATGTATGGCGTTAAACAACTGGGGCGAAGAGGAGTCGCGATGACTGAGTCCCCGCAAGCTTGAGATGCTAATAGGATGTTCAGGCTCATTTAATCGCTAAGTTCGGCAACAAAAAAAGCCAGGGAGCCAGGCTCTATTAAAGGTTCTCTGGATGCAGATATCATTTTTGCATATCGGCATTCCGACTTCTGATGCGGCCTTCCAGAATGAAATAACTTGCAACTCTTGTGTGATTGAGAAACCGCACGCGTCTCTCTAGATTTGATGTCGCAATGCCGGGCCCCTCTGACAGCTACCCGCTGCCATGTCGGAGTTGCAGTTTGTACAACTTCGACACTTAGAGGAGGGGCTCATGACTGCCCTAGAACCGTTCTTCCTGGCCGAGTTCCTCGGCACCGCCACTTGGTTGTGGCTAGTCTTTATCAGCATCGTGATAGGCCTGTTGGTCTTCGACCTCGGGGTGGACTTGCCCCTACCAAACTGGACACCAACTCCCCGTTAAATTGATGTTGCTGCCAAGCGCCTGAACTCCCTCGGC
>NZ_JBXAHO010000038.1:0-65990 GCF_058795195.1 Pseudomonas sp. GW823-FHT06B06
AGTGGTGGGGCAAAGCCTTTTGCTTCCTTTTTGGCGTTTGAAAAAGGGAGTCGCTGTAAGAGCGAAACCATAAGTGGGCGTTACCGCAGCAACGGATATGTACTCAGAAAACAATCTCCCACAAGCTTCGACCCGGCATGGACCAAAGTTGGTAGAGGCTCCGATGGGGGGCAAGAAAATCAAAAGCCAGATCAAGATCAAACGCGAAAGCGAGGCGGCCGACCTGATTTCAGGTGAACGCATTCCCCTGTGGAGCTACCGCAGGCTGCGATCTTTTTCTTCAACCCCGCAGCAAGTTGCCCCAACTCAAACCCCCTCCCTTACCTCCACCAATTGCCCCAACCGACTACGCGTGCGCGCCAGGTCTATAGCGTCACCGCCCAGGCTGTCGCGCAGGGAGCGCTGGCCGAGCAATGTCAGGTGCTTGTCCTGGTCATACAAGACGTCGACCAGGTTGATGAATCGCTGCTGCGCGGCAATCGAGCAGTCGGCGAGGTCGGGCAGTTCGTCGATGATCCAGTGATCGAAGCGGCGACACAGCTCCAGGTAATCCATGACCGCTGTGGGGTGGTCGCACAGGTCGCTGAAAGTAAAACCGACGGCGCGTCCTTTGCAGAAGCGGGCCGATAGATGGCGAGTGCCGACGGCCAGGGCAATGGCCGGTCCGTTCGGCGCCGGCAGGTTCGATGCCTGGCGTTGCGCCAGTGTGGCGGGCCAGACGTATCGGCCCTGGGTGAACAGCTGGTGCGCATGGGTTCTGGCCTGGCTGCGATAGTCGTGGGGCCCGCCGACTTCCATGACGTGCATGCGCGCATTGATCAGGTCGATCACGGGCTTGAAGCGTGCATGGTAAAGCGGATTGGGCAGCAGGCCTTCAGGCGGGTAATTGGAGGTGAGCAGCAGCAGGATCCCCCTGTGGAACAGCGCCTTGAACAGTCGCGAGATGAGCATCGCATCGCCGATGTCGTGGACGTGAAACTCGTCGAAACACAGCACCCGACAATCGCTCAGTAACTCATCCAGCGTGGTCGCCAGCGCATCCGGTTGGTCGCGATGGCTGAACATGCCCTCGTGCAGGCGGGCAAAAAAAACGTGGAAGTGCAGGCGCTGCTTCTGGGCAAGGGGGATCGCCTGGAAGAACCCGTCTAGCAGCCAGCTCTTGCCACGGCCAACTGCACCGTGCAGGTAAAGCCCGGGCAGTGTCTTGCCTGGCGTACCCAACAGTTTTGATGCGTGCTGCGCCATGCAGTCGATGACCCGTTGCTGGCTATGGCTAAGGGTATAGCCCTGGGAACAGGCCTGGCGATGAAAGTGGTCATGAATGACCCTCGCATGCATGCAGTGGCGGTCAGGCCCGGTCGCTACCTTGCCAAAGAGGCTGCGCAGCGCCGGCCAGCGCGGTGTGAGTCGCGAATGCTTGGGTGGTCGAGCGGCCACTGTGGTGTCCCCGTGATCTTCAGTCAGGCTCCTTGAGCCGCGGCGGCATAGCTTAACCAGTTGGGTAGTTTTGCTTCCAGTTGTGTCGTCGGTTTGCGGACGATGACGTCGATAAACGGTCGCTCAATAACCAACGCCATTGGTCAACTAATTACTAAGCAACCTAACTATTACGTTGACATTGGCTGCCTAGGCAGTAATATCTCGACATACATTCACTGCCTAGGCAGCTAATCGGTATTCAGATGAAGCATTTCACGCCAGACGATTTCCATAATTGCCACCTCGGCCTCCTGCTCGGGCGCGCTGCGTTGCTGAAGGACCGGATCATCGATACGCACATGGAACCCCACGGCATCACCGCGGCGCAGTTCAAGGTGCTGATCATCATGGCCCAGTTCGGCGTCGATTCGCCGGGTGAGCTGTGCCGGTACCTGTCCCTGGACAGCGGTTCGATGACGCGCATGCTCGATCGCCTGGAACAGAAAGGTTTCCTCGCCCGCCAGCGCTCCGAGGCAGACCGTCGGCAGATTCAGCTAGTGCTGACCGACGAGGGCCAGAAACTCGCCGATCTTCTGCCGGGCATCGGCACCGAAGCCATGAATGAACTGGCCGGAGCCATCACGCCGGAAGAACTGAAAACCCTGGAATCCATTCTCAAGAAAATCCTGGTAGCGGCCGGTGACTCGATCACCCTGCAGCGGTTAGGTGACCAATGAACGTGAAAACCTTGCGCACCGGCGTCAGCCTGCTTCTGTTGGCCATGGGCCTGGCCGGTTGCGCCAGTTACAGTGGCCTGACCACCGAAGGTGTCAGCCTTGATGCAAAAAACCTCAAGGCGGGGCAATCCCTCAGCGGCGTGACGCTGTCGCCGGCGGCCTGGCCGAAAAGCGACTGGTGGAAAAGTCTCGGCGATCCGCAGCTCGACGGTCTGATCCGCGAAGCCCTGCGCGACAGCCCCGACATGCAGATCGCCGACGCCCGCGCCCATCAGGCCAGCGCCGCGGCCTATGCCGCCGACGCCGCGCGGATGCCGACACTGGATGCCAGCGCCGGCGTCAGCCGTTCGCGTCTGGCCCGGGACCAGGACCCGCTGGGGCAGGGTGGCAATTACTCCACGGTGCGCAACATCAGCGCCATCTTCAATTACAACTTTGACCTCTGGGGCGGTCAGCGTGATGCCTGGGAAGCGGCGCTGGGGCAGGCCCGTGCCGCCGAGGTCGACCAGCAAGCCGCGCAGTTGACTTTGTCCGCTGACGTGGCCCGCGCCTACAGCGACCTGGGGCAGGCGCACATCGTCCATGACCTGTCCGCCGAAGACCTCAAGCGTACCCGGCAAATGCTTGATCTGAGCCAGCGCCGCCTGAGTTCGGGGATCGACAGCCAGTATCAGTTCCAGCAGACCGAAAGCCTGGAAGCCACCTCCGAAGCCAATTTGATCGATGCCGAGAAGCGCCTGCAAAGCGCCAGAATCGCGCTGGCCGTGCTGCTTGGCAAAGGCCCGGATCGCGGCAACGAAGTCGCTCGACCGAACATTCTCAAGCCGGGTGCCGTGGCCCTGCCGTCGGTGCTGCCAGCCGAACTGCTCGGACGTCGTCCGGACCTGGTGGCTGCGCGCTGGCGGGTCGAGGCGGCGAGCAAGAATATCGATGCTGGCAAAACCCAGTTCTATCCAAACTTGAACCTCAGCGCCGCGGCCGGTGCCGAATCATTGCTGGGCGATGCGATGTTTGGTTCGGCCAGCCGCTTCTTCAATGTCGCACCGACGATTTCCGTACCGATTTTCGACGGTGGTCGACTGCGCGCCGACCTCGATTCCCGCGACGCCGACTACGACCTGGCGGTGGCGCAGTACAACAAAATCCTGGTCAGGGCGCTGGGCGACGTCAGCGACAGCATCAATCAGTTGCGTGACATCGGTCGCCAGATCGCGGCCCAGCAACACGCCACCGACATCGCCCAGGAATCTTACAACACCGTGGTCCAGCGCTACGGTTCCGGCATCGGTAACTATCTGGACGTGCTCAGTATTGAGCAGCAGTTGCTCCAGGCCCAGCGCCAATTGGCCAACCTGAATGCCGAGCAGATCGACCTGTCGATCCAGCTGATACAGACGCTGGGCGGCGGTTTCCAGCCAGAGGCCATGGCCTCGGCCAATACCGCGCCAGCCACGCTGACCCAATAATTCAAGGAATTTGTCATGGCCACTGCCAATACAACGCCAACCACTGAAAACACCCCGGCCAATCCCGATTCGGGCAAGCGCAAGTTCATGCTGCTGGCCCTGGCGGTGGTGGTCGCGCTGGGCAGCGCAGGCGTCTGGGCCTATCACGAATTTTACGGACGCTGGAGCGAAAGCACCGACGATGCCTATGTGAATGGCAACGTGGTGGAAATCACCCCGCTGGTTACCGGTACCGTCGTCAGTATCGGCGCCGACGATGGCGACCTGGTCCACGAAGGCCAGGTGCTGGTGAACTTCGACCCGAACGACGCCGAAGTCGGTCTGCAAAGCGCCCAGGCCAATCTGGCCCGGACTGTTCGTCAGGTTCGCGGTCTGTACAGCGACGTCGACGGCATGAAAGCCCAGGTCAACGCCCAGCAAGCTGAGGTGCAAAAAGCCCAGGACAACTTTAACCGACGGAAAAATCTTGCCGTCGGCGGGGCGATTTCCCAAGAGGAACTGTCCCACGCCCGTGATGACCTGACCTCGGCGCAAAACGCCTTGGCCACCGCCCAACAAAAGCTCAAGACCACCGCCGCACTGGTCGATGACACGGTGGTTTCATCGCACCCGGACGTGATGGCCGCCGCTGCGCAATTGCGTCAGGCCTACCTCAACAACGCCCGAAGCACCCTGATCGCGCCGGTCACCGGCTATGTGGCCAAGCGCAGCGTGCAACTGGGGCAGCGCGTGCAGCCGGGGGAGGCGCTGATGGCGGTGATCCCGCTGGATCAATTGTGGATCGACGCCAACTTCAAGGAAACCCAGCTGCGCGACATGCGTATCGGCCAGCCGGTGGAGATCGAAACCGATCTCTACGGCAGCAGCGTGAAATACAGCGGCAACATCGACAGCCTTGGCGCTGGCACGGGCAGCGCGTTTGCCTTGCTGCCGGCGCAGAACGCCACTGGCAACTGGATCAAGATCGTGCAGCGGGTGCCGGTGCGGATTCATATCAACGCCCAGGAGCTGGCCGAGCATCCCCTGCGCGTTGGCCTGTCGACCGTGGTCGATGTGAACCTGCGTGACCAGAGCGGCCCGGTGCTGGCGCAGCAGCCGCCGCAAAAGGCTTCGTTCAGCACCGCCATCTATGACCGCCAGTTGACCGAGGCCGATGCGATGATCACGCAATTGATCCACGACAACAGCGCCGCGGTGAGCAAGACCGCGCGTCGCTGACTCGCCAATCTGCCATCACACCAACCCCTGTGGGAGCGAGTCTGCTCCGGGCGGCGTTCCGAGGATAGCGTCCGGTCAGTCAACATTAGTGTTGGATGGGATACCGCTTCGCGAGCAGGCTCGCTCCCACAGGGTTAGCGGCGTCAGCCGAGTATCAAAGGATTCGCGATGAGCAATAACGCGTCATTCACGCCCCCCAGCCTGGTGCTGAGCACCATCGGCCTGTCGCTGGCGACCTTCATGCAGGTGCTCGACACCACGATCGCCAACGTGGCGCTGCCGACCATTTCCGGCAACCTGGGGGTGAGTTCGGAGCAGGGCACCTGGGTCATCACGTCTTTCGCGGTGAGCAACGCCATCGCGTTGCCGCTGACCGGCTGGCTGAGCCGGCGGTTCGGCGAGGTGAAGCTGTTCCTGTGGGCGACCGTCCTGTTTGTGCTGGCCTCATTTCTCTGCGGTATTTCCACATCGATGCCGGAGCTGATCGGCTTTCGGGTGCTGCAAGGCCTGGTGGCGGGACCGTTGTACCCGATGACCCAGACGCTGCTGATCGCCGTTTATCCGCCCGCCAGGCGCGGCATGGCCCTGGCGCTGCTGGCGATGGTCACGGTGGTCGCGCCGATTGCAGGGCCTATCCTCGGCGGCTGGATCACCGACAGTTACAGTTGGCCGTGGATCTTCTTCATCAACGTGCCGATCGGGATCTTCGCGGTCATGGTCGTGCGTTCGCAGCTCAAGGCGCGGCCGGTGGTGACCAGCCATCAGCCGATGGATTACGTCGGTTTGATCACCCTGGTCATCGGCGTCGGGGCGTTGCAGGTGATCCTCGACAAGGGCAATGACCTGGACTGGTTCGAATCGAGCTTCATTCTCATCGGTGCGGCCATTTCGGTGATTGCGCTGGCGGTGTTCGTGATCTGGGAAATGACCGACCAACACCCGGTGGTCAACCTGCGCCTGTTCGCCCACCGCAACTTCCGCATCGGCACCCTGGTGCTGGTGTTGGGGTACGCCGGTTTCTTCGGGATCAACCTGATCCTGCCGCAATGGTTGCAAACCCAGATGGGTTATACGGCAACCTGGGCCGGCCTGGCGGTGGCGCCAATTGGCATCCTGCCGGTCCTGATGTCGCCGTTTGTCGGCAAATACGCGCACAAGTTCGACCTGCGCTTGTTGGCAGGCCTGGCATTCCTGGCGATTGGCTTGAGCTGTTTCATGCGTGCCGGCTTTACCAGCGAAGTGGACTTCCAGCACATCGCCCTGGTGCAGTTGTTCATGGGCATTGGCGTGGCGTTGTTCTTCATGCCGACCCTGAGCATCCTGATGTCGGACCTGCCGCCGAGCCAGATCGCGGACGGCGCGGGGCTGGCGACGTTCCTGCGGACCTTGGGCGGCAGCTTTGCCGCGTCGTTGACCACCTGGATCTGGATTCGCCGTGCGGACCAGCACCATGCGTACATGAGCGAAAGCATCAGCACCTACGAGCCCGCAACCCGCGAGGCCCTGCATGCACTGGGTGGTGCGAGCAACCCGGCGTATGCGCAGCTCGACCACGTGTTGACCAGCCAGGCGTACATGCTCTCCACCGTGGACTACTTCACGTTACTGGGGTGGGCGTTCATGGGGTTGATCCTGATCGTATGGCTGGCGAAACCGCCGTTTGCGGCGAAGGCTGGGCCTGAAGCATCCGGCCATTGATGTAGCGGACAGATCGTTCCCACGCTCTGCGTGGGAATGCCTCAACGGACGCTCCGCGTTCGGCTCTGGAAGGGACGCGGAGCGTCCCGGGCTGCATTCCCACGCAGAGCGTGGGAACGATCAACTCAAGAAGAGGGGAAATCAAACGGTGCCAGGGCAAACCCGCTGTCGTCGACCTGCAACGCCCAACCCTGTTTATCCCAATCCCCCAGCACGATACGCCTGGCTGCCAGATCGCCGATCTGCAACTTGTGAATGGCCGGACGATGGGTATGCCCGTGGATCAAGGTTTTCACGCCATATTGCTGCATGATCCGTGGAATCTCTTCGGGCGTGACATCGACAATGTCATTGGCCTTCATGCGCGTCTGCGCCCGGCTTTCACTGCGCAGCTTGCGTGCCAGCTTATGCCGGGTGCTTAACGGCAGATGCCGCAAGATGAACAGGGTGATCGGGTTGCGCAGGTAGCGCCGCAGCTTCATGTAGCCTTCGTCGCGGGTGCAGAGGCTGTCGCCGTGCATCAGCAGCACGGGTTCGCCGTTGAACTGCACGACACTCGGATCTTTGAGCAGGGTGCAGCCGGCCTGTTTGCAGAACGCCTTGCCCAGCATGAAATCGCGATTGCCGTGCATCAGGAAAATGGCCGTGCCGCTGTCGCTCAATTCGCGCAGGGCCTGGCAGATGGAACGCTGGAAAGGGGTCATGGCGTCATCGCCAATCCACGCCTCGAAAAAGTCGCCCAGAATGTACAGTGCGCTCGCCGAGCGGGCGCGCCCGGCGAGTAAATCCAGAAACGCCCGGGTAATGTCCGGGCGCTCCTCTTCCAGATGCAAGTCTGAAATCAGCAGTATCACTCAATGATCTCGGCTTTCTCGATGATCACATCGTCTGCCGGTACGTCCTGGTGGCCGGCCTTGGAAGTGGTGGCCACGCCTTTGATCTTGTCGACGACGTCGGTGCCGGCGGTCACTTTACCGAATACCGCGTAGCCCCAGCCCTGCACGTTCTTGCCGCTGTGGTTGAGGAAGCTGTTGTCAGCCACGTTGATGAAGAACTGCGCGGAAGCCGAATGCGGCTCCATGGTGCGGGCCATGGCGACGGTGTACTTGTCGTTGGAAAGACCGTTGTCGGCTTCGTTCTGGATGCTTGGGCGCTTGTCTTTCTTTTCTTTCATGCCAGGCTCGAAACCGCCGCCCTGGATCATGAAGTTACCGATGACACGGTGGAAAACCGTGTTTTCGTAGTGACCGGCTTTAACGTACTCGATGAAGTTGGCCACGGTGATCGGGGATTTCTCGGCGTTCAGGTCCAGGACGATGTCGCCGTGGTTGGTGGTCAGTTTGACTTGAGTCATGATCGCTACTCTTTAAGGAATTCGTGGGTTTCGGGGCAGTACGGCCCCCAACCGGTTTGGCCAGCGCTGGCCAAGGTGCGCAGTTTAGCGTGACAGGCACGAATTTCGAGGCTGTTTTTTCATTTACAGCCTATTAAATGCGACGGTTTACAGAGCGCGCTCTGTCAGGTACTTGACGGCATCGGCTATGATAGCGGCTTTGTTTTGTCCGGCCTTCATTACGGCCACGCACTTGTACGTTCAAGGATCCTATGAGCAAGCCCACTGTCGACCCTACCTCGAATGCCAAGACCGGCCCTGCCGTGCCGGTCAACTTCCTGCGGCCGATCATCCAGGCAGACCTGGACTCGGGCAAGCACACGCAAATCGTTACCCGTTTCCCGCCTGAACCCAACGGCTACCTGCACATCGGCCACGCCAAGTCGATCTGTGTGAACTTCGGCCTGGCCCAGGAGTTCGGCGGCGTCACGCACCTGCGTTTCGACGACACCAACCCGGCCAAGGAAGACCAGGAATACATCGACGCGATCGAAAGCGACGTCAAATGGCTGGGCTTCGAATGGTCCGGCGAAGTGCGCTACGCCTCGCAATATTTCGACCAGTTGCACGACTGGGCGGTGGAGCTGATCAAGTCCGGCAATGCCTATGTCGACGACCTGACCCCTGAACAGGCCAAGGAATACCGTGGCACCCTGACCGAGCCAGGCAAGAACAGCCCGTTCCGCGACCGCAGCGTCGAAGAGAACCTGGACCTGTTCGCCCGCATGAAGGCCGGTGAATTCCCGGACGGCGCACGCGTGCTGCGTGCCAAGATCGACATGGCTTCGCCGAACATGAACCTGCGCGACCCGATCATGTACCGCATCCGCCACGCTCATCACCACCAGACCGGCGACAAGTGGTGCATCTACCCCAACTACGACTTCACCCACGGTCAGTCGGACGCCATCGAAGGCATTACCCACTCGATCTGCACCCTGGAATTCGAAAGCCATCGTCCGCTGTACGAGTGGTTCCTGGAGAACCTGCCGGTGCCGGCCAAGCCGCGCCAGTACGAATTCAGCCGCCTGAACCTGAACTACACCATCACCAGCAAGCGCAAGCTCAAGCAGCTGGTCGATGAAAAGCACGTCAACGGTTGGGACGATCCACGCATGTCCACGCTGTCGGGCTTCCGTCGCCGAGGCTACACACCAAAATCGATTCGCAACTTCTGCGAAATGATCGGCACCAACCGTTCCGACGGCGTGGTCGATTTCGGCATGCTCGAATTCAGCATCCGTGACGACCTCGACCACAGTGCCCCGCGTGCCATGTGCGTGCTGCGTCCGCTGAAAGTCGTGATCACCAACTACCCGGAAGGCCAGGTCGAGAAACTTGAACTGGCATGCCACCCTAAAGAAGACATGGGTGTGCGCGTCCTGCCATTCGCCCGTGAGCTCTACATCGACCGTGAAGACTTCATGGAAGAGCCGCCAAAAGGCTACAAGCGCCTGGAGCCGAACGGCGAAGTGCGCCTGCGCGGCAGCTACGTGATCCGTGCCGACGAAGCGATCAAGGACGCCGATGGCAACATCGTCGAACTGCGTTGCTCGTACGATCCGGACACCCTGGGCAAGAACCCTGAGGGCCGCAAGGTCAAGGGCGTTGTGCACTGGGTGCCGGCCGCTGCCAGCGTCGAGTGCGAAGTGCGCCTGTACGATCGCCTGTTCCGTTCTCCCAACCCGGAGAAGGCCGAAGACAGCGCCAGTTTCCTGGACAACATCAACCCTGACTCGCTGCAGGTACTCACCGGTTGTCGTGCCGAGCCTTCGCTTGGCAACGCACAGCCGGAAGACCGTTTCCAGTTCGAGCGCGAAGGTTACTTCGTCGCGGATATCAAGGACTCGAAACCCGGTCATCCGGTGTTCAACCGTACCGTGACCCTGCGTGATTCGTGGGGCCAGTGATTCAAGGAAATAACGTGCTTACGATCTACAACACGCTCACCAAGAGCAAAGAAGTCTTCAAGCCGCTTGATGGCAACAAGGTGCGCATGTACGTGTGCGGCATGACCGTGTACGACTACTGCCACCTCGGCCACGGCCGTAGCATGGTCGCCTTTGACCTGGTGACCCGCTGGTTGCGTTTTAGCGGCTACGACCTGACTTATGTGCGCAACATCACCGACATTGACGACAAGATCATCAATCGGGCCAACGAGAACGGCGAGTCGTTCGAAGCGTTGACCGAGCGCATGATCGCGGCGATGCACGAAGACGAAGCGCGCCTGAACATCAAGAAGCCGGACATGGAGCCGCGTGCCACGGATCACATCCCGGGCATGCACGCGATGATCCAGACCCTGATCGACAAGGGGTACGCCTACGCCCCGGGCAATGGCGACGTGTACTACCGCGTCGGCAAGTTCATGGGCTACGGCAAGCTGTCGCGCAAGAAAATCGAAGACTTGCGCATCGGCGCACGCATCGAAGTCGACGAGTCCAAGCAGGACCCGCTGGACTTCGTGCTGTGGAAAGCCGCCAAGCCGGGCGAGCCGAGCTGGGAATCGCCGTGGGGCGCCGGGCGTCCGGGCTGGCACATCGAGTGCTCGGTGATGTCCACCTGCTGCCTGGGCGAAACCTTCGACATTCATGGCGGCGGCAGCGACCTGGAATTTCCGCACCACGAAAACGAAATCGCCCAGAGCGAAGCGGCCACCGGCAAGACCTACGCCAACGCGTGGATGCATTGCGGCATGATCCGCATCAATGGCGAGAAGATGTCCAAGTCCTTGAACAACTTCTTCACCATTCGCGACGTGCTCGATAAGTACCACCCGGAAGTCGTACGTTACCTGTTGGTGTCGAGCCACTACCGCAGTGCCATCAACTATTCGGAAGACAACCTCAAGGACGCCAAGGGCGCCCTGGAGCGTTTCTACCACGCGTTGAAAGGCCTGCCGAGCGTGGCGCCGGCCGGTGGCGAAGCCTTCGTCGAGCGTTTCACCCAGGTGATGAACGACGACTTCGGCACGCCGGAAGCCTGTGCGGTGCTGTTCGAGATGGTGCGCGAGATCAACCGCCTGCGCGAGAGCGATCTGAACGCAGCGGCCGGCCTGGCTGCGCGTTTGAAAGAACTGGCCAGCGTGTTGGGCGTGTTGCAGCTTGAAGCCGATGACTTCCTGCAAGCCGGCGCCGAAGGGCGTGTGGATGCAGCTGAAGTCGAAGCGCTGATTGCTGCGCGCCTGGCGGCGCGTGCCGGCAAGGACTGGGCCGAATCCGACCGTATCCGCGACCAGCTCACTGCCATGGGCGTGGTGCTGGAAGACGGCAAGGGCGGCACGACCTGGCGTCTGGCTGACTGATTGCTGCACCGGATGATCGTTCCCACGCTCTGCGTGGGAATGCAGCCCGGGACGCTCCGCGTCCCAAATCAAAAGCCGAACGCAGAGCGTCCGTTGAGGCATTCCTTTGCGGCGCGTGGGAACGATCAATTTTTGTGATGTTTGAGTTTTGTGTGCGAGGCAGATCCTCTGTGGGAGCGAGCCTGCTCGCGAAGGTCTCAAGCCGAGCACTGCCAGGGTGGATTGCGAATTACTCCGCCTGGCGCAATCGCTTGTAAAGGGTATTGCGACTTACCCCCAACCGCCGTGCCAGATGCGAAATATTCCCCCCAACTGCCTGCAACTGCCGGTTCAAATCCTCGGCATCATCAAGATCCACCGCCAACGGCTCTGGCGTCTCCACTGGCTCCATCTCCAGATCGACAAAAAAATCATCCGGCAAATGCTCCGGCCGTACCGGTTGTTCCTCGGCCATGGCCAGGGCCACCTGCATCACGCTGCTGACTTGCCTTAAATTCCCCGGCCACGGATGACGGCTGAACAACTCCAGCACTTCGCGGCTCAACCCGGCCCACTGGCTCGGTTCACGATGCTGTTCCCACAAGCGTTTGAACAGCGCCTCTTTATCACTGCGCTCCCTTAATGGCGGTAGTTCCAGGGTCAGGCCACCGATGCGGTAGTACAAGTCCTCGCGAAAGCGCCCCAGTTGTACCTGCTCGCGCAACGAACGGTTGGTCGCCGAAATGATGCGAATGTCCACCGGGAACAACTCGCTGCTGCCCACCGGTTGCACACAACGCTCCTGCAGCACACGCAGCAAGCGCGCCTGGGTCGGCAGCGGCATGTCGCCGATCTCATCGAGGAACAGCGTGCCTTTGTCGGCCTTGCGGATCAGGCCGATGCTGCCTTTCTGGTTGGCGCCGGTGAATGCGCCTTTTTCATAGCCGAACAGCTCAGACTCCACCAGTTCGGCGGGAATGGCCGCACAGTTCACGGCGATGAACGCCTGTTTGTTGCGCGAGCTGGCCTGATGCAGGGCTTTGACGAACACTTCCTTGCCGACCCCGGTTTCGCCATGAATCAACAACGGAATGTCCTTTTCCAGCAGGCGCTCGGCCTGGCGCACGGCTTTTTCCACGCGGCTGTCGCCAAAATGCAGGGTGTTGAGGCTGATGGCGGCGGGCGCCGTGACGCTGGGTTCGGTGAACACCCGCGCTTGAACAGGTGCCATCTTTGGCCGCTTCAACAGGCACTGGAATCGATTGCGCCCGCAGGTCTGGAGCGAGAAGGGCAGGCCCTCGGGTTGATTCAGCAGCTCCAGCAAGGAAACCTTGAACAGACTCTCGACACTGACCCGCGACAAGCTCACGCCCAGCAGGTTGTCGGCGCGACGATTGGCGGACAGCACCTGGCCACTCTCATCGAAGATCAGCAACCCGGCCCACTGGCTGTCGAGATTGTTCAGGCCGGTGTTAAACGTCAGTTGAAAATGCTGGCCGTGGAACAGGTTGAGAATCAGCCGGTTTTCCACGGTCTGGCTCATCATCTTGACCATGCCCAGGGTATGGGAGGGCGGCAGGTAGCTGTCGCTGGACACATCCAGCACGGCGATGACCTTGCGCTCGGCATCGAAAATCGGCGCGGCGGAGCCGGTCATGAAGCGGTTGGCCTTGAGAAAGTGCTCATCGTGCTCGATGTGCACCGCCTGTTCGCAAGCCAGCGCGGTACCGATCGCATTGGTCCCGCTGCAGCGCTCCATCCAGCTGGCACCAGCGCTGAAGCCACGGGTCAGGCTCGGTTCGATAAACCGTTGGGTGCCCCAGGATGTCAGCACCTGGCCCTGATTGTCGGCGAGCATGATCAGGCAGTTGGAGTTACTGAGGATGTTTTCGTAGTACGGCAGGACTTCCTGATGGGTGGTCTGCACCAGGGAATGCTGGCTCTCCAGCAATTGCTTGATGCCTTCGGCGGGCAGTTGATCGAAGGCCGGGGTGCTCTGATGGTTGAGGCCGAAGGCGCGACAACGTTTCCAGGAGTCCTGGATGATGGCGTCGTGGGTCAGCGGCGAGGCGGATGTGACCATGGCAGTCAGTCTCTGAATCAGCATTTTTATTGTTGTTATAGGCACATGCTATCCCCTGTAGGAGCTGCCGCAGGCTGCGATCTGTTGATCTTGATTTTGAACAGCAAAATCAAAAGATCGCAGCCTGCGGCAGCTCCTACAGGGGGCGTGAACAGTGTGTAGATTGTTGTTCACTAATGTTCATTGTCAATCGTTGAACTGTTCAGTTGTTCAGTCCCGATTGTTCATTTGTGTTCAGCAATGAACGTGACCAGGTAGTCACTTTTAAGGATTCAGAGCCAAATCAACCACTTGTATTTTTTGGCACAGATGTCGCTACACCGCTCAGGTCGCTTGACTCCAAAAATAAAAAGGCCGAGCCATGTCATTAACCCTGGAGCATGTCAGCCGCACCGTCGAGGGCCAGACCTGGATCGACGATGCGTGCCTGCGTTTCGAACCCGGATCTTTCAATGTCTTGCTCGGGCGCACGCTGTCCGGCAAGACCAGTCTCATGCGCCTGATGGCCGGGCTGGACAAGCCTGACACCGGTCGCATCCTGATGAACGGCGTCGATGTCACCCAACGCCCGGTGCGCCTGCGCAACGTGTCGATGGTGTATCAGCAGTTCATCAATTACCCGACCATGACCGTCTTCGAGAACATCGCCTCGCCGTTGCGCCAGGCCGGTGTGTCCAATGAGCTGATCCAGAGCAAGGTGCTGGAAACCGCGAAGATGCTGCGCATCGAGAAGTTCCTGCAGCGTTTTCCGCTGGAACTGTCCGGTGGCCAGCAGCAGCGCACCGCGATGGCACGGGCGCTGGTCAAGGATGCCGAACTGATCCTGTTCGACGAGCCACTGGTCAACCTCGACTACAAATTGCGCGAAGAGCTACGCCAGGAAATGCGCGAGCTGTTCAAGGCGCGCCATACCATCGCCATCTATGCCACCACCGAGCCCAACGAAGCCCTGGCCCTGGGCGGCACCACCACCATTCTCCATGAGGGCCGGGTGATTCAGAGCGGCCGGTCGTCCGAGGTTTACCACCAACCGCAGACCGTGCTGGCGGCCGAGTTGTTCTCCGAGCCGCCGATCAACCTGATGCCGGGTCGCATTGCCGGCAACGAAGTGAGCTTCGCCAATTTCGTGCACTTCCCGTTGAACGTCGACTTGCGCCCGGTGGGCGAGGGCGAGTTCCGCTTCGGCGTGCGCCCCAGTCATATCTCGCTGGTGCCGAGTAACGACGATGACCTGGAACTCGCGGTGACCGTTGAAGTGGCGGAAATCAGCGGCTCGGAAACCTTCCTGCACGTGCGCAACGAGCATTTCCTGCTGGTGCTGCACTTGCCTGGCGTTCACGAATACGACGTCGATGCGCCGATCCGCATCTACATACCGACCCATAAACTGTTTGTGTTCGATGCGCAGGGGCGGCTGGTCCAGGCGCCCGGCCGGCGCGTCGCGAGGGTTGCCTGATGGCCGAAATCCGTTTGCAGAACCTCGCTCACAGCTATACCAGTACCCCGAGCGGCCCAGAGGACTACGCGATTCGCCAGATGGACCACGTCTGGGAACAGGGCGGCGCCTATGCCTTGCTCGGCCCGTCGGGCTGCGGCAAGTCGACTTTGCTCAACATCATTTCCGGCTTGCTCAGCCCGTCCCAGGGGCATGTGTTGTTCGATGGCAAAGCCGTCAACAACCTGACCCCGGAGAAGCGCAACATTGCCCAGGTGTTCCAGTTTCCGGTGGTGTACGACACCATGACGGTGTTCGACAACCTGGCGTTTCCGCTGCGCAACCAGGGCATGGCCGAGGCGAAAATTCACACCAAGGTGCGGGAAATCGCCGAGGTTCTCGACCTGCAAAGCCTGCTGAGCAAGAAAGCCAGCAACCTCACCGCTGACGAAAAACAGAAAGTCTCCATGGGCCGTGGGCTGGTACGCGATGACGTCTCGGCCATCCTCTTCGACGAGCCGCTGACGGTGATCGACCCGCACCTGAAGTGGAAGCTGCGGCGCAAGCTCAAGCAGATCCACGAGCAGTTCAACATCACCATGGTCTACGTCACCCACGATCAGTTGGAGGCCTCGACCTTCGCCGACAAGATCGCGGTGATGTACGGCGGGCAGATCGTGCAGTTCGGCACGCCGCGAGAATTGTTCGAGCGGCCGAGCCACACCTTTGTCGGCTATTTCATCGGTAGCCCGGGGATGAACTTGATCGAGGTCGAGGCGCAACCGGGGGGCGTCGGTTTCGCTTCAACGCATCTTCCGTTGTCCGAGGCCATGCAGAAATGCATCGCCGAATCCGAATGGCACACCCTGAAGGTTGGAATTCGCCCGGAGTTCATTCATGTCTGGGACGAACCTTTTGATGACGCGCTGCGTGCACAAGTCGTACACGTCGAAGACCTCGGCACCTACAAGATCATGACCTTGAACCTCGATGGCGTGCCGCTGAAAGTGCGCCTGGCCGAAGACAAACCGGTGCCCGAAGGCACGGCGTATATCAGTTTTCCGGCGCAGTGGCTGATGGTCTATGCCGATGATTTCCTGCTGGAGCCGAAATCAGTAGGTGAGGTGCAACCATGAACAAAGTGCAGAACAACAAGGCCTGGTGGCTGGTGCTGCCGGTGTTCCTGCTGGTGGCGTTCAGTGCGGTGATCCCGATGATGACCGTGGTCAACTACTCGGTGCAGGACATCTTCGACCAATCCAGCCGCTACTTCGTCGGTGCCGACTGGTACAAGCAGGTACTGCTCGACCCGCGTCTGCACGACTCGCTGCTGCGCCAGTTCATCTACTCGGCGTGCGTGCTGCTGATCGAAATCCCGCTGGGTATCGCGATTGCCCTGACCATGCCGACCAAGGGGCGCTGGTCGTCGGTAGTGCTGATCATCCTGGCGATTCCCTTGCTGATCCCGTGGAACGTGGTCGGCACCATCTGGCAGATCTTCGGTCGGGCCGACATCGGCCTGCTGGGGGCGAGCCTCAAGGCCATGGGTATCAACTACAACTATGCGGCGAACACCATGGACGCCTGGGTCACCGTGCTGGTGATGGACGTCTGGCACTGGACCTCACTGGTGGCGCTGCTGTGTTTCTCCGGGCTGCGGGCAATTCCGGACGTGTACTACCAGGCGGCGCGGATCGACCGTGCCTCGGCCTGGGCCGTGTTCCGCCATATTCAGTTGCCCAAGCTCAAGAGTGTGCTGTTGATCGCCGTGATGCTGCGCTTCATGGACAGTTTCATGATCTACACCGAGCCGTTCGTACTGACCGGTGGCGGGCCAGGCAATGCCACGACCTTCCTCAGCCAGACCCTGACGCAGATGGCGATCGGACAGTTCGACCTGGGGCCGGCCGCAGCGTTCTCGCTGGTGTACTTCCTGATCATCCTGTTGGTGTCCTGGCTGTTCTATACCGCCATGACTCACTCTGACGCCAACCGCTGAGGCCATCATGAGCATGAGAAAGCTTGTTCCACTGCTGATTTACATCCTGTTCCTGCTGGTGCCGATCTACTGGCTGCTGAACATGTCCTTCAAGAGCAACAGCGAAATTCTCGGCGGCCTGACGCTTTTCCCACAGGATTTCACCCTGGCCAACTACAAGGTGATCTTCACCGACCCGAGTTGGTACACCGGTTACATCAACTCGGCGTACTACGTGAGCCTGAACACGATCATCTCCCTGACCGTGGCATTGCCGGCGGCCTATGCGTTCTCGCGCTACCGTTTCCTGGGCGACAAGCACCTGTTCTTCTGGCTTCTGACCAATCGCATGGCACCGCCGGCGGTGTTCCTGTTGCCGTTCTTCCAGCTGTATTCATCGATCGGCCTGTTCGACACCCACATCGCCGTGGCCCTGGCGCACTGTCTGTTCAACGTGCCACTCGCGGTGTGGATTCTCGAAGGCTTCATGTCGGGCGTTCCCAAGGAAATCGACGAAACCGCCTACATCGATGGCTACAGTTTTCCCAAGTTCTTCGTGAAGATTTTCATCCCGCTGATCGGCTCCGGAATCGGCGTCACGGCGTTTTTCTGCTTCATGTTTTCCTGGGTCGAACTGCTGCTGGCGCGAACCCTGACCTCGGTAAATGCCAAGCCCATCGCGGCGGTGATGACTCGCACGGTCTCGGCGTCCGGCATCGACTGGGGCGTGCTGGCAGCGGCGGGGGTGTTGACCATTCTGCCGGGCATGCTGGTGATCTGGTTTGTTCGCAACCACGTGGCCAAGGGCTTTGCCCTGGGCCGGGTATGAGGAACTGATGATGGAATGGATGAGTTGGACCGTCCCCACGGCGGCGTTCTTCAGCGTCATTGCCTTGATCCTCGTAGGCATGACGACCTGGGAATTGCGTTCGCCGAGCATATTGCGACGAGGTTTTTTGCCGATTGCCACCACCCGTGGCGATCGGTTGTTCATCGGTCTTCTCGGCAGCGCCTACCTGCATTTGCTGGTAATCGGCGTGACCGACTGGAGCATCTGGGTCGCCTTCGCGTTGTCCCTGGTGTGGCTGTTGGTGGTGATGCGTTGGGGCTAGTCGAATCGCTCGGCAATGTTGCTCCGAAACTCAATAAGGAGGTCTCTATGTTCGACAAAAACAATAAGCTGCGACATAGCATTTCATTGGCAGCCATGCTGGCACTCAGCGGTTTGAGCGCGTCTGCCTGGGCCGATGCCTATGAAGACGCCGCGAAGAAATGGATCGGCAGTGAATTCAAGCCGTCGACCCTGACGGCCGATCAGCAACTCGAAGAGCTGAAGTGGTTCATCAAGGCGGCGGAGCCGTTTCGTGGGATGAGTATCAAGGTGGTTTCGGAAACCATCGCCACCCACGAATACGAGTCCAAGGTGCTGGCCAAGGCCTTCACCGAGATCACCGGGATCAAGCTGACCCACGACCTGTTGCAGGAAGGCGATGTGGTGGAAAAGCTGCAGACGCAGATGCAGTCGGACAAGAACATCTATGACGGCTGGGTCAACGACTCGGACCTGATCGGTACGCACTTTCGATACGGCAAGACCGAATCGATCACCGACCTGATGGCCAACGAGGGCAAGAACTTCACTTCGCCGACCCTGGACATCAAGGACTTCATCGGCATCTCCTTCACCACCGCGCCGGACGGCAAGATCTATCAATTGCCTGACCAGCAGTTCGCCAACCTGTACTGGTTCCGCGCCGATTGGTTCGAACGTGCGGACCTCAAGGCCAAGTTCAAGGAAAAGTACGGCTACGAGCTGGGTGTACCGGTGAACTGGTCGGCCTATGAAGACATCGCCAAGTTCTTCAGCGAAGACGTCAAGGAAATCGACGGCAAGCGTGTCTACGGGCACATGGACTACGGCAAGAAAGACCCGTCCCTGGGCTGGCGTTTCACTGACGCCTGGTTCTCCATGGCCGGTGGTGGCGACAAGGGCATTCCCAACGGCTTACCGGTGGATGAATGGGGTATCCGGGTCGAGGATTGCCATCCGGTCGGCTCCAGCGTGACCCGTGGCGGCGACACCAACGGCCCGGCGGCAGTGTTCGCCACCACCAAATACGTGGACTGGATGAAGAAATACGCACCACCGGAAGCGGCGGGCATGACCTTCTCCGAGTCCGGGCCGGTGCCGTCCCAGGGCAACATCGCCCAGCAGATCTTCTGGTACACCGCCTTCACCGCCGATATGACCAAGCCGGGCCTGGCAGTGATGAACGCCGATGGCACGCCGAAATGGCGCATGGCACCGTCGCCACGCGGACCGTATTGGGAGGAGGGCATGAAGCTGGGGTATCAGGACGTGGGTTCCTGGACGTTCATGAAGTCCACGCCTGAGAAGCAGAAACTGGCAGCCTGGCTGTATGCGCAGTTCGTGACCTCTAAAACCGTGTCGCTGAAGAAAACCATCGTCGGCCTGACCCCGATCCGCGAATCGGACATCAACTCGCAGGCCATGACCGACCTGGCACCGAAACTCGGCGGCCTGGTGGAGTTCTACCGCAGCCCGGCCCGCGTGCAATGGACCCCGACCGGGACCAACGTGCCGGACTATCCACGCCTGGCGCAACTGTGGTGGAGCCACATCGCCGAAGCCGCCAGCGGCGAAAAAACCCCGCAACAGGCACTCGACGGCCTGGCCAAGGATCAGGACGCGATCATGTCCCGGCTGGAACGCTCGAAGGCCCAAGCCACCTGCGCCCCGAAAATGAACCCGGAGCGCGACGCGCAGTACTGGTTCGACCAACCGGGTGCCCCGAAACCGAAACTGGCGAATGAGAAGCCGCAGGGTGAAACTGTGAGCTATGCAGAGTTGCTGAAGTCGTGGGAGGCGGCGCGTAAGTAAAAGTTTGGAAGGTGAAATGCGAACGGCACCGGAAGGTGCCGTTTTCATTTGTGTCTGATAAGGCCTCTTCGCGAGCAAGCCCGCTCCCACATTAGATCGGCGTCGGACTCAAGTTTTGTGGTCACTGCAGATCAACTGTGGGAGCGGGCTTGCTCGCGAAGAGGCCGTCTCTGGCAATCGATATCTAATGGACGGTCAAATGTATGAAGGTTAAAAGATCGCAGCCTTCGGCAGCTCCTACAGGGTGTACCTCGTTCCAATGTAGGAGCTGCCGAAGGCTGCGATCTTTTGATATTGACTCAATAACAAAAACGGCACCCGAAGGTGCCGTTTCTGTTTACTGCCGAGTGTCGCTTAAACGATCAACCCGCCAGGCCCGATTGCTGTACCAGGTTCAACAGCGGCTGTGGATACAGGCCGAGGAAGAACGCCAGTACCGCGATGGCCAGCAACATCACGCCGCCTGCACGTTGTTCCCAGTGCAGTTGGGCATCGTGGCGACGCAGGTTTGGTTCGATCAGGTACAGGGTGACCATGACACGCAGGTAGTAGAACACGCCGATGGCGCTGCCCAGTACCAGGGAGCCGACCAGCCACCATTGTTGCGACTGGACACCGGTGGCGATGATGTAGAACTTGCCGATGAAGCCCGCGGTCAGCGGGATACCAGCCAGGGACAGCATCATCACGGTCAGTACGGCAGTCAGGTACGGACGGCGCCAGAACAGGCCGCGGTATTCGTACAGGGCATCGGCGTCACGGCCGTTGTACGGCGAGGACATCAGGGTGATCACGCCGAAGGCGCCAAGGCTGGTGATCACGTAGGTGACCAGGTACACGCCGATGGCTTCCACGGCCAGACCCTTGCTCGCCACCAGGGCGATCAGCAGGTAACCGAAGTGAGCAATGGACGAGTAACCCAGCAGACGCTTGAGGTTGCTCTGGGTCAGCGCCAGCAGGTTACCGAACAGGATCGACGCGATGGCGATGATGGTCAGCACGTCGCTCAGTACACCGCTGCTCGCCGCTGGCGAGATCTGGAACAGACGCACCATCACCGCGAACACCGCGACTTTGGAGGCCGTGGCCAGGAACGCTGCAACCGGCGCCGGAGCACCTTCGTAGACGTCCGGGGTCCAGAGGTGGAACGGTACCAGCGACAGTTTGAACGCCAGGCCGATCAGCATCATGCCCAGGCCCAGTTGTGCCAGCGAGCTTGGCAGGCCGGTGGCGGCCAGAGCCTGGCCGATACCGACGAAGCTCAGGGAGCCGGAGTCGGCATACAGCAACGCCATGCCGAACAACAGGAACGCGGAACCGGCAGCCGACAGCACCATGTACTTGATGCCGGCTTCCAGCGAACGCTTGTTGAAGAAGGCATAGGCGACCAGGCCGTAGACCGGTACCGAGAGCAGTTCCAGGCCAATGAACAAGCCAGCCAGGTGCTGCGCGCTGACCAGCACCAGGCCACCGGCGGCGGCCATCAGGATCAGCAGGTACAGTTCTTCACGGTTGCCCGGGTAACCCGAACCGCCATCGCCGAGGTAGGCATGGGCGAGGGTCACGCAAGCGAGGGTGGCGACCAGGATCAGCGCCATGTACAGGCAGGCAAAGGTGTCGATCTGCAGCAATGGCGTCACGGCCAGGGGCGCGACTTTCAGGGCTGGCAGGATCGACAGCAAAGCCAGGTTCAGACCCGCCACCGACAGCAGGAAGGTCTGGGAGTGGTTGCGGCGCCAGGCAATCGCCAGCATCACCACGATGATCGTGGCGCTGGTGATCAACAACGGCGCTAGCGCGATAAAGTGTTGAGTCGTGAATTCCATAGCGCTCTTACCGGGCCGAAGCGAGTTGAGTGAAGGCGGTGCCGAGCCACTGCTGCACGCCATGCATCGTCGCGGCAGAGGTATCGAGGAACGGTTGCGGGTAGACGCCGATGTAGATCAGCAGCGCAGCCAGGCCGACCACCATGATCATTTCGCGACCGTCCATGCCATGCAGGACCGCATCCGACTTGGCCGGACCGAAGTACGCACGGTGGATCATGATCAGCGAGTAGACCGAACCGAACACCAGGCCGGACGTCGCGATGATGGTGACCCATGGCGCGATCGGGAAGGTGCCGATCAGGATCAGGAACTCACCGACGAAGTTACCGGTACCCGGCAGGCCCAGGGACGCCGCTGCAAAGAACAGGCTGAGGGCTGGCAGGTAGGCGATCTTCGACCACAGGCCGCCCATTTCGCGCATGTCGCGAGTGTGGGTACGCTCGTACAGCTGGCCACTGAGGATAAAGAGTGCCGCCGCCGACAGGCCGTGCGCGAGCATCTGCATCACCGCGCCCTGCAGCGCCAGTTGGCTGCCGGAATAGATGCCGATCAGTACGAAGCCCATGTGGGAAACGGACGAGAAGGCAATCAGACGCTTGATGTCGGTTTGCGCGAACGCCAGGAACGCGCCGTAGAAGATCCCGATCAGACCCAGGGTCATGGCGAACGGCGCGAACTCGGCCGAGGCATTCGGGAACAGCGGCAGGGCGAAACGCAGCAAGCCGTAGGCAGCAGTCTTCAGCAAGATACCGGCCAGGTCCACGGAACCTGCGGTCGGCGCCTGGGCGTGAGCGTCAGGCAACCAGGAGTGGAACGGTACGACTGGCAGCTTCACCGCGAAGGCGATGAAGAAGCCGAGCATCAGGATGTACTCGGTGGTCGTCGACATCTTGGTTTTCAACAGGTCGGCGTAGTTGAACGTAATCACGCCGGTGTCGTTGAAGTTGACCAGTACCAGGCCCAGGATCGCCACCAGCATGATCAGGCCGGAAGCCTGAGTGAAGATGAAGAACTTGGTCGCCGCGTAGATCCGGGTTTTCTTGCCGTCCGAAGAACTGTGACCCCAGAGCGCGATGAGGAAGTACATCGGCACCAGCATCATTTCCCAGAAGAAGAAGAACATGAACAGGTCGAGGGCCAGGAACACGCCGACGACACCGCCCAGGATCCACATCAGGTTCAAGTGGAAGAAGCCCACGTGACGCTGGATCTCTTTCCACGAGCAGAGTACCGAGAGGACACCCAGCAGGCCGGTCAGCATGATCATCAACAGCGACAGGCCGTCGAGGGCCAGGTGCACGTTGATGCCGAAGCGCTGGATCCAGACGTGCTTGAACTCAAGCGCCCAGGTCGGATCGGCGCCAGGCGCCGGGGCAAACGAATAGTCGCCGTTAGCCCACAGCCAGAGGCCGAGGGCGAGCAACAGGGACATGGTGATCAGCGCAATCCAGCGGGGGAGGGTGGCGCCGAAGCGCTCACCCAGCCAGCACAGCAGGCCGCCGATGAAGGGGATCAGGATTAGCCAAGGCAGAATCATGACGGGCTCAATTCCTTTCGCAAGTTCGCAAGGTTCATATCAGACCGCTACCAGCACGACGGCGCCGATTACCAGCACGGCACCAGCAGCCATCGAGGCGGCATACCAACGCAGTTGACCCGTCTCGGTACGGCTCAGGGCGGTGTGACCGCCTTTGGCCATGCGCGGGATCAGGCCGATGGTCTGGTCCAGTGGGTCTTTGCGCAGGATGTGGCTGATCGCCAGGTATGGCTTGACGAACAGTTTGTCGTAGATCCAGTCGAAGCCCCAGGCAGCGAACCACCAGGCCGAGAGGAAACGGCCGATGCCGCTGTTGGCGATCGCGGTGACGAAGCGACGCTTGCCGAGGAACAGCAGCGCAGCCAGCAGGATACCGGACAGGGCGATGGCGCCCGAGGCGATTTCCAGGCTGTGCTTGGCTTCGCCGCCGGCATGGCCGACGCTTTGCGGCAGTACGCCGTGCAGGGGTGGAACGATCATCGCGCCAATGGCGGTGGACAATACGATCAGCACCGACAGCGGCAGCCAGTGAGCGATGCCGTGACCGGCGTGGGCTTCGGTCTTCGCTTCACCGTGGAACGCGATGAAGATCAGGCGGAAGGTGTACAGCGAGGTCATGAACGCACCGACCAGACCTGCGTAGAGCAGACCCTGGTTGCCGCTGGCGAACGCTTCCCAGAGGATTTCGTCCTTGGAGTAGAAACCTGCGGTCACCAGTGGCAGGGCCGCCAGGGCCGCACCGCCAACGATGAAGCTGGCGTAGGCCAGAGGCAGTTTCTTCCACAGGCCGCCCATCTTGAAGATGTCCTGCTCGTGGTGGCAGGCAACGATCACCGCACCGGAGGCAAGGAACAACAGCGCCTTGAAGAAGGCGTGGGTCATCAGGTGGAAGATCGCGCCGTCCCAGGCGCCAACGCCCAGGGCCAGGAACATGTAGCCGATCTGGCTCATGGTCGAGTAGGCGAGGATACGCTTGATGTCGGTTTGAACCAGGGCGGCAAAACCTGCCAGCACCAGGGTCACACCGCCGACGATGCCGACCAGGTGCAGGATTTCCGGCGCCAGGGTGAACAGGCCGTGGGTACGGGCGATCAGGTAGACGCCCGCGGTTACCATGGTTGCGGCGTGGATCAGTGCCGAAACCGGGGTAGGACCGGCCATCGCGTCCGCCAGCCAGGTTTGCAGCGGCAGTTGCGCGGATTTACCGACAGCGCCGCCCAGCAGCATCAGGGTGGCCATGACCATCCAGAAGTCACCGGCCTGGAATTTTTGCGGTGCCAGCACCAGCAGTTCCTGGACATTCAGCGTACCCAGTTGGGCGAACAGGATGAACAGGCCGATGGCCATGAACACGTCGCCGATACGGGTCACGATGAAGGCCTTGAGCGCGGCGTTACCGTTGTTGCGGTTGCTGTAGTAGAAACCGATCAACAGGTACGAGCACAGGCCCACGCCTTCCCAGCCGAAGTACAGGAACAACAGGTTATCGCCCAGCACCAGGAACAGCATGCTGGCGATAAACAGGTTGGTGTAGGCGAAGAAGCGCGAGTAACCGGCTTCACCGCGCATGTACCAGGACGCGAACAGGTGGATCAGGAAACCCACGCCAACCACCACACCGAGCATGGTCAGGGACAGACCATCGAGGTACAGCGCGAAGTTCGGCGTGAAGCCTTCCACCGCCATCCACTGCCACAACACCTGGGTGTAGTGGCCGTCTTCCGGTGGGGCGACGTTGAATTGCCAGATCACGTAAGCCGTGACGATGGCCGACAAGCCGACGGAACCGACGCCGATCAGCGCCGAGAGGTTTTCCGAGAGGCGTCCACGGGAGAACGACAGCAGCAGGAAACCAATGAGAGGGAATACGAAAGTCAGATAGAGAAGATTCATCCGCGCATCTCGCTGGCAGCGTCGATATCGAGAGTGTGGAAGCGGCGGTACAGCTGCAACAGAATCGCCAGGCCGATACTGGCCTCGGCGGCTGCCAGGCTGATCACCAGGATGAACATGATCTGTCCATCCGGCTGCGCCCAGCGGCTACCGGCAACGATGAAAGCCAAGGCGGAGGCATTCATCATGACCTCCAGGCTCATCAGCACGAAAAGAATGTTGCGGCGGACCATCAGGCCGACCAGACCGAGGCAGAACAGGATGCCGGCGACCGCCAGACCATGCTCCATAGGGATAGCAGGCATCGTCATTGCTCCTTGGCTTCGTTGCGGCCCAAGTGGAACGCCGTCACGGCTGCGGCGAGCAGCAGCATCGAGGCGAGTTCGACCACCAGCAGGTACGGACCGAACAGGCTGATGCCCACGGCCTTGGCGTCTACGGTGGTGTGGCCAACGGCCTCACCGGTCTGGTGGGAGAACAGCACATACAGCAGTTCCACCAGCAGCAGCGCAGCCAGGGCGACCGGGCCGGCCCAAATACCGGGCTTGAGCCAGACGCGCTCTTGCTGAACCGAGGCCGGGCCAAGGTTCAGCATCATCACCACGAACACGAACAGCACCATGATGGCGCCAGCGTAGGCGATCACTTCCAGGACACCGGCAAACGGCGCGCCGAGGGCGAAAAACGTCATCGCCACGGCAATCAGCGAAATGATCAGGTAGAGCAGGGCGTGCACAGGGTTGGTGTTGGTGATCACGCGAAGCGTGGACACCACAGCGATACCCGATGCGAAATAGAAAGCGAATTCCATCTTTCTTCCTTAAGGCAGCAAGCTCTTCACGTTGATCGGTTCGGCTTCATTCTGCGCGGAGCCCTTCGGCTTACCGGCAATAGCCATACCTGCAACACGATAGAAGTTGTAATCAGGGTTTTTGCCGGGGCCGGAGATCAGCAGATCTTCTTTCTCGTAAACCAGGTCCTGACGTTTGAACTCGGCCATTTCGAAATCCGGCGTGAGCTGGATCGCGGTGGTCGGGCAGGCTTCCTCGCAGAGGCCGCAAAAGATGCAGCGCGAGAAGTTGATGCGGAAGAAGTCCGGATACCAGCGACCGTCTTCGGTTTCAGCTTTCTGCAGCGAGATGCAACCGACCGGGCACGCCACGGCGCACAGGTTGCAGGCTACACAACGCTCTTCGCCGTCGGGGTCGCGGGTCAGGACGATACGGCCACGGTAGCGCGGCGGCAGGTAGACCGGTTCTTCCGGGTACTGCAGCGTGTCGCGCTTGCGGAAGGCGTGGCCGAAAATCATCACCAGGCTGCGAAGCTGGGTGTAGAAGCCATGCACGATGTCAAATATGTACTTCATGATTCTCTATCCTCACTGAGCCGCGACGGCGGGCGTGTTGAGCAACACGATCGCAGCGGTCACCAGCATGTTGACGAGGGTCAGCGGCAGGCAGAACTTCCAGCTGAAATCCATCACCTGGTCATACCGTGGGCGCGGAATCGAGGCGCGCAGCAGGATGAACATCATGATGAAGAACGCGGTTTTCAGTGCGAACCAGATGAACGGGATCTGCGGCAGGATGCCGAACGGACCGTGCCAGCCACCGAAGAACAAGGTCACCAGCAGTGCCGAAATCAGCACGATGCCGATGTACTCGCCGACGAAGAACATGCCCCATTTCATGCCGGCGTATTCAATGTGGTAACCGTCGGCCAGTTCCTGCTCCGCTTCCGGCTGGTCGAACGGGTGACGGTGAGTCACGGCGACGCCAGCGATGAAGAAGGTCAGGAAGCCGAAGATCTGCGGAATGATGAACCACATGTTCTGCGCTTGGTATTCAACGATGTCGCGCATGTTGAACGAGCCGACCTGGATCACGATGCCCATCAGCGACAGGCCCATGAACACTTCGTACGACACGGTCTGTGCCGAGGCCCGCAAGCTGCCCAGCAGGGCGAACTTGTTGTTGCTCGACCAGCCGGCGAACAGCACCGCGTAGACCGACAGGCCGGCCATGGCGAAGAAGAACAGGATGCCGATGTTGATATCCGCCACGCCCCAGGTCGGGGTGATCGGGATGATCGCGAAGGCAATCAGCAGGGCGCTCATGGCCACGACCGGTGCCAGGGTGAAGATCATCTTGTCGGCGAATGGAGGCGTCCAGTCTTCCTTGAAGAACATCTTGATCATGTCGGCGGCGATCTGGAACGCGCCGAACGGGCCGACGCGGTTCGGACCGTAACGGTCCTGCCAGAGGGCGAGCAGGCGACGCTCCACCCAGCTGAGCAGGGCGCCGCAAACCACCACGGCGAGCAGGATCACCACGGCCTTGAGGACCGCGATGATCACGTCGATCACTTCAGGAGTGAACAAGGTCATTGAGCTGCCTCCTGCAGACCGTCAACGGATTTACCAAAGATCGCTGGCGGAATGCCGGCGATGCCCGCAGGCAAGGCCACCAGGCCTGCGCCCAGCTCTTCGTTGATGCGCAGCGGCAGACGCAGGGTCTGGCCGGCAACGTTCAAGCTCAGCATGGCGCCGTCGTTGACACCCAGGCGGTCGGCTTCGGATTTGGCCAAGGCGACGTAGGCGGCCGGAATACGTTCCTGGACCGGCGCGGCTTTCGAAGAGTTCTCTTCGCTGCCGAACAGGTGGAAGAACGGCACGACCTGCCAGGTGCCCGGGGCCGGGTTGAACGCGCGCGGAACACTGGCGAACCAGTTCAGCGAATCACCTGTGCTTTCGATCAGGCGGGTGCCCGGGTCGCCAGCGCGGATGTGACCACCGACTTCGTCCTGGAACTTGTTCCAGGCTTGCGGCGAGTTCCAGCCCGGAGACCAGGCGAATGGCACTTGCTGGCGCGGTTCGGCCGAGCCCGAGTAACCTTCCATCGAGAAGGCGAACGCGGTGTCCTTGTCCTGCGGGGTACGCGGTTCGTGCACGCTGATGTCGGCGCGCATGGCGGTACGACCGGAGTAACGCAACGGTTCACGGGCCAGTTTCATGCCCTTGATGCGGAACGTGGCGGACGGAGCGGCATCGACGATGCGGTTCAATTGCGGCGTGCTTGCAGCCACGGCAGCGGTGACGTGGTCCAGTTGGGTCCAGTCGATCGGCTGGTTCAGCAGGGTCGCACGCAGGGCATGCAGCCAGCGCCAGCCTTCGTGAACCAGGATGCTCGCGTCCATGTACTTCGGATCGAACACCTGGAAGAAGCGCTGGGCGCGACCTTCCTGGCTAACCAGGGTACCGTCGCCTTCAGCGAAGCTGGCGGCTGGCAGGACCAGGTGTGCGCGATCGCTGGTAGCGGTCTTCTGGTGGTCGGCCACGATCAGCACTTTGGTGGCGTTCAGGGCTGCGTCGACCTTGGCCTTGTCAGTGCGGGTGTACAGATCGTTTTCCAGCACGACGATGGCGTCGGCTTTACCGTCGATCACCGCTTGCAGGGCTGCATCGACCGATTCGCCACCGAGCATGGCCAGGCCGAGGCTGTTGGCCTCAGGCACGATCAGGCTGATGGAACCGTTCTTCTCGCGCAGCTTCAGGGCCTTGGCGATGTTCGCGGCAGCTTCGATCAGGGCTTTGGAGCCCAGGGAAGTGCCGGCGATGATCAGTGGGCGCTTGGCCGCGAGCAGGGCGTCGGCAATGCGCTTGGCCAGCTCGAGGGCTTCGGCGTCCAGGCCTTCGACGGCCGGAGCGCTGGCGTCGAGGGCGTGAGCCACGGCGAAACCGATGCGGGCCAGGTCGTCGGGAGCGGCGTGAACGCACTCTTCGGCGATGTCGTCGAGCTTGGTTTCAGCCAGGCTTGCAATGAACAGCGGGTTCAGCGCGTGCTGGCCGATGTTCTTCACCGCAGCGTCGAGCCAAGGCTGGACGCGCATGGCGTCAGCCATGTCTTCGGCCTTGCCCTTGACCGATTGACGCAGGGACAGGGCCATACGAGCAGCAGTCTGGGTCAGGTCTTCACCGAGGACGAACACGGCGTCGTGGTCTTCGATGTCGCGCATGTTCGGCACAGGCAGCGGGCTGTCTTTGAGCACCTGCAGGACCAGACGGATGCGTTCCAGCTCGGCAGCTTCGATACCGGAGTAGAAGTGCTCGGCACCGACCAGTTCGCGCAACGCGTAGTTGCTTTCGAGGCTGGCGCGGGGCGAACCGATACCGACGATGTTGCGACCGCGCAGCAGGTCGGCGGCTTTATCCAGGGCTTCGTCGAGGCTCAGCTTGGCGCCATTGGCCAGCAGGGGCTGACGTGGGCGGTCTTCGCGGTTGACGTAGCCATAGCCGAAACGGCCACGGTCGCACAGGAAGTACTGGTTCACCGAACCGTTGTAGCGGTTTTCGATACGACGCAGTTCACCGTAGCGCTCGCCCGGGGAGATGTTGCAACCGCTGGAGCAGCCATGGCAGATACTCGGCGAGAACTGCATGTCCCACTTACGGTTGTAGCGCTCGGAGTGAGTCTTGTCGGTGAACACACCGGTCGGGCAGACCTCGGTCAGGTTGCCGGAGAACTCGCTTTCCAGCACGCCGTCTTCAACGCGACCGAAGTACACGTTGTCGTGGGCGCCGAATACGCCGAGGTCGGTGCCGCCAGCGTAGTCTTTATAGAAGCGCACGCAGCGGTAGCAAGCGATGCAGCGGTTCATCTCGTGGGAAATGAACGGGCCCAGTTGCTGGTTCTGGTGGGTACGCTTGGTGAAGCGGTAACGGCGCTCGTTGTGGCCGGTCATTACCGTCATGTCTTGCAGGTGGCAGTGACCGCCTTCCTCACAGACCGGGCAGTCGTGAGGGTGGTTGGTCATCAGCCATTCAACAACGCTGGCGCGAAATGCCTTGGACTCTTCATCGTCGATGGAGATCCAGGTGCCATCGGTGGCAGGGGTCATGCAGGACATGACGATACGACCACGGGTGTCGTTCTCGTCGGTGTACTGCTTGACCGCGCACTGGCGGCAAGCGCCAACACTGCCGAGGGCAGGGTGCCAGCAGAAATACGGAATATCGAGGCCCAGAGACAGACATGCCTGTAACAGGTTGTCTGCCCCATCGACTTCGAGCGCTTTGCCGTCTACGTGGATAGTGGCCATGGTTCAAAGTTCTTCGTTGGCCCGGTGTCAGCGGGCGTGGCTAATGGAATCTTGTTATCCGCGCGAATCAACACAGCCGGTGAAGGCGTCATCGCGCGAAAAGCGAAGGGCACGGACCCTTCGCCTTTTTTAAGCATTTACGCGCCGACTACGATCGGCCTTGCCAGAGGCGGGACGGCGGCGCGGGTAGGCGCGATGCCGGCTTCGAACTCGTGGCGGAAGTATTTGATGGCACTGCCCAACGGCTCCACGGCGCCCGGTGCGTGAGCACAGAAGGTCTTGCCTGGGCCAAGGAAGCCGACCAGACCCAGCAGGGTCTCGATGTCGCCGGCTTGCCCTTCACCGTTCTCGATGGCCATCAGCAGCTTGACGCTCCATGGCAGGCCATCGCGGCAAGGGGTGCAGAAGCCGCAGGATTCGCGGGCGAAGAACTGCTCCATGTTGCGCAGCAGGGACACCATGTTGACGCTGTCGTCCACCGCCATGGCCAGGCCGGTACCCATACGGGTGCCCACCTTGGCGATGCCGCCGGCGTACATTTGTGCGTCCAGGTGTTCCGGCAACAGGAAGCCGGTACCGGCACCGCCAGGCTGCCAGGCCTTGAGCTTGTAACCGTCGCGCATGCCGCCAGCATAGTCTTCGAACAGCTCGCGAGCGGTGACGCCAAACGGCAGCTCCCACAGGCCAGGGTTCTTGACCTTGCCGGAGAAGCCCATGAGCTTGGTGCCCATGTCTTCGCTGCCTTCGCGAGCCAACGATTTGTACCAGTCCACGCCGTCGGCGATGATCGCCGGCACGTTGCACAGGGTCTCGACGTTGTTCACGCAGGTCGGCTTGCCCCATACGCCAACGGCGGCAGGGAAGGGCGGTTTGGAGCGCGGGTTGGCGCGGCGGCCTTCGAGGGAGTTGATCAGTGCGGTTTCTTCACCGCAGATGTAACGCCCGGCACCGGTGTGGACGAACAGCTCGAAATCAAAGCCGCTGCCCAGGATGTTCTTGCCCAAAAGACCGGCTGCCTTGGCTTCTTCCACGGCACGGTTCAGGTGCTTGGCGGCGGTGGTGTACTCGCCGCGCAGGAAGATGTAGCCACGGTAGGTTTTCAGTGCGCGGGCACTGATCAGCATGCCTTCGATCAGCAGATGGGGCAGTTGCTCCATCAGCATGCGGTCTTTCCAGGTGTTGGGCTCCATTTCATCCGCGTTGCACAGCAGGTAGCGGATGTTGATGGATTCGTCTTTTGGCATCAGGCCCCACTTCACGCCAGTGGGGAAGCCTGCACCGCCGCGGCCTTTAAGGCCGGAGTCTTTCACGGTCTGGACGATATCGTCCTGGGCCATGTCGGCGAAGGCCTTGCGCGCCGCGGCGTAACCGTTCTTGGCCTGGTATTCGTCGAGCCATACGGCTTCGCCGTCGTCACGCAGGCGCCAGGTGAGCGGGTGAGTCTCGGCCGAACGCTTGATGCGGTTGGCCGGACCGAAGGAAGTCAGGGTCATACGTAGCCCTCGAGCAATTTGGCAACGCCAGCTGGCTGCACATCACCGAAAGTGTCGTCGTCGATCATCAACGCCGGCGCCTTGTCGCAGTTGCCGAGGCAGCAGACCGGCAGCAGGGTGAAACGACCGTCGGTGGTGGTTTGACCCAGGCCGATGCCGAGTTTGCTCTGGATTTCGCTGACCACCGACTCGTGGCCGCCGATGTAGCAGACCATGCTGTCGCAGACGCGAATGATGTGACGGCCCACTGGCTGACGGAAGATCTGGCTGTAGAACGTCGCCACGCCTTCAACGTCGCTGGCCGGGATGCCGAGGATCTCGCCGATGGCGTACAAGGCGCCGTCCGGCACCCAGCCACGTTCCTTCTGGACGATCTTCAGGGCTTCGATCGACGCCGCGCGCGGGTCTTCGTAGTGATGCAACTCGTGCTCGATGGCCGAGCGCTCGGTTTCACTCAAGGTGAAACGGTCTGTCTGGATAAGCGTGCTGTTCATGCTTAGCGGTCCACGTCGGCCATAACGAAATCGATACTACCCAGGTACGCGATCAAGTCCGCGACCATGCTGCCTTTGATCACCGAAGGGATCTGCTGCAGGTGCGGGAAGCTTGGGGTACGAATCCGGGTGCGGTAGCTCATGGTGCCGCCATCGCTCGTCAGGTAATAACTGTTGATGCCCTTGGTCGCTTCGATCATCTGGAAGGATTCGTTGGCCGGCATGACCGGGCCCCACGAAACTTGCAGGAAGTGCGTGATCAAGGTCTCGATGTGCTGCAGCGTGCGCTCTTTCGGTGGCGGCGTGGTCAGCGGGTGATCCGCCTTGTACGGGCCTTCCGGCATGTTGCGCAGGCACTGGTCGATGATCTTGATGCTCTGGCGCATTTCTTCCACGCGCACGATGCAACGATCGTAGGCATCGCCATTGGCCGCCAGCGGCACTTCGAACTCGAAGTTCTCGTAGCCCGAGTACGGGCGCGCCTTACGCAGGTCGAAGTCGCAACCGGTGGCACGCAGGCCGGCACCGGTGACGCCCCATTCCAGGGCTTGCTTGGTGTTGTAGTCGGCGACGCCGATGGTCCGGCCACGCAGGATGCTGTTGTCCAGCGCGGCTTTCTGGTATTCGTCCAGGCGCTTGGGCATCCACTCGACGAAATCCTTGACCAGTTTTTCCCAGCCGCGCGGCAGGTCGTGGGCGACGCCACCGATGCGGTACCAGGCCGGGTGCAGGCGGAAACCGGTGATGGCTTCGATCACCGTGTACGCCTTCTGGCGGTCGGTGAAGGTGAAGAACACCGGGGTCATGGCGCCAACGTCCTGGATGTAGGTACCCAGGAACAGCAGGTGGCTGGTGATCCGGAAGAACTCGGCCATCATGATGCGGATGACGTCGACCTTCTCAGGCACCTTGATGCCGGCCAGCTTCTCGACCGAGAGCACGTACGGCAAGTTGTTCATCACGCCGCCGAGGTAGTCGATACGGTCGGTGTACGGGATGAAGCTGTGCCAGGACTGACGCTCGGCCATCTTCTCGGCGCCACGATGGTGGTAGCCGATGTCCGGGACGCAGTCGACGATCTCTTCACCGTCCAGCTGCAGGATGATGCGGAACGCACCGTGCGCCGAAGGGTGGTTGGGACCCAGGTTGAGGAACATGTAGTCCTCGTTCGGGCCGGAACGCTTCATGCCCCAGTCTTCAGGCTTGAAGCGCGCGGCTTCTTCCTCGAGCTGTTGCTTGGCCAGGGTCAGGCTGTACGGGTCGAACTCGGTGGCACGGGCCGGGAAGTCCTTGCGCAGCGGGTGACCTTCCCAGGTCGGCGGCATCATGATGCGCGACAGGTGCGGGTGACCTTTGAAGTCGATGCCGTACATGTCCCAGACTTCACGCTCGTACCAGTTGGCATTTGGCCAGATGCTGGTGACGGTTGGCAGGCTGAGGTCGCTCTCGGACAAGGCGACCTTGATCATGACGTCACTATTACGTTCGATAGACATCAGGTGGTAGAACACGGAGAAGTCGACGCCGTTCGGCAGCCCTTGACGCTTGGTGCGCAGACGCTCGTCCACGCCATGCAGGTCATAGAGCATGACGTACGGCTTGGGCAGGTTGCGCAGGAACGTCAGGACTTCGACGAGTTTGGCGCGGGCAACCCAAAGCACCGGCATGCCGGTGCGGGTAGGCTGGGCGGTAAACGCCTCCGGGCCAAAACGGTTGTTCAGTTCGACGACCACATCCTGGTCGTCTGCCTTGTAAGGCGGGATGTACAGAGCACTGCCTGTAGTCATGGTTATTTAATCGCTTTCGGTCAACGTAAAGAATGAAGCCAGTGTCTCGTTCTATTGAAGAAGCAGAGCTGGATCAGACTTCGTCGGGGCTGCGCAGGTTGGTGACTGCGATTCGCTGTTCGCGGCGCTTGTCCTTTTCGGAAGGCATCTCGGCGCGATATACGCCTTGATCGCCAACGACCCAGGAAAGCGGACGACGCTCCTGTCCAATCGACTCCTGCAGCAGCATCAAGCCTTGCAGGAAAGCTTCAGGGCGGGGCGGGCAGCCAGGCACGTAGACGTCCACGGGCAGGAATTTGTCCACCCCTTGAACGACGGAGTAGATGTCGTACATGCCACCGGAGTTGGCGCACGAACCCATGGAGATGACCCATTTAGGTTCGAGCATTTGCTCGTAGAGACGCTGAATGATCGGCGCCATCTTGATGAAGCAGGTACCGGCGATAACCATGAAATCCGCCTGGCGCGGCGATGCCCGGATAACCTCGGCGCCGAAGCGCGCGATGTCGTGGGGCGCCGTGAAGGCGGTGGTCATTTCCACGTAGCAGCACGAAAGACCGAAGTTATACGGCCACAGGGAGTTCTTGCGCCCCCAGTTGATCGTGCCGTTAAGCACGTCTTCGAGCTTGCCCATGAAAATGTTTTTGTGGACTTGATCTTCTAACGGATCGGAAACGGTTTCCCGCTGGCCGATCGGATACTGCTCGTTAGGAGCATCGGGGTCGATCCTGGTGAGATTGTATTGCATTGCCAAAGCCTCATTGTTTCAGCTTCGCTTGCCGCTTGCGCCGAGCTTCCGGAGCCCAGTCAAGGGCGCCCACTCGGAATAGGTAGACAAGACCTGCCAACAGAATTGCTATGAAAACGAGAGCTTCGACGAATCCGGTCCAGCCGCTTTCGCGGACGGACACAGACCATGCAAAGAGAAAGAGGGCTTCGATATCGAAGATCACGAACAGCATCGCGACCAGATAGAATTTGGCTGAGAGCCGCAAGCGGGCGCCACCTGTAGGTAGCATGCCGGACTCGAACGGTTCGTTTTTGCTGCGGCCCCAGGCTTTTGACCCAAGGAGGCTGGAGACGCCCAGCATGAAGGCACAGAGGCCGACGACGCCTAGAAGGAAAATGGCAAAGCCCCAGTTGTGGGCCATGAGTCCTGTCGCTTCGGGCATGCTGGTAATCCTTAACAGAGAGCAAAGGTCTCTGAGCTTGAAAAGGTAACAACGCAGTGACGATATGTCGCAGCAATCAATCCCGCTGATTTTATGGCTAAACACCCAGCAAGTAAAATTCCTATAGCGAAATTATTTATAGGAATAAGGACATAGCGAGCGGCAAAAGCGCCGTAGCCCTTGCGTTGCGGGCATTAGCCGGCATTTTTGGAAATATGTTTTGTAGGGAATGTAACGAACATAGTTTTGGCTAAATGATAATCAATATTGTTTGAGTGGGTTTTTAAACTGTTTATCAGGTTTATGGTTGGGAAGTTGCCTTACATGCACGTAACTGTAGGAGCTGACGAGTGAAACGAGGCTGCGATCTTTTGATCTTGTTTATCGGCAAAATCAAAAGATCGCAGCCTCGTTTCACTCGTCAGCTCCTACAGGGTTACGGGGGTTTGTGGTGCTGCGCGCAAAAAAAAACGCCCCGAACCAGTCGGGGCGTCAGGTGTGCAGCGCTGCGGTTAGCTTTCTATAGGGCCCGCAGCGGCTGATGTCTCAATCGAAGCAGATCAGTGGAACTGTTCTTCTTCAGTCGAACCGGTCAGAGCGGTGACCGACGACGAGCCACCCTGGATCACGGTGGTCATGTCGTCGAAGTAACCGGTGCCCACTTCCTGCTGGTGAGCCACGAAGGTGTAGCCCTTGGCGGCGTCGGCGAATTCCTGCTCCTGCAGCTTCACGTAGGCAGTCATGTCGTTGCGGGCGTAGTCGTGCGCCAGGTTGAACATGCTGTGCCACATGTTGTGAATGCCGGCCAGGGTGATGAACTGGTGCTTGTAACCCATGGCGGACAGTTCGCGCTGGAACTTGGCGATGGTCGCGTCGTCCAGGTTTTTCTTCCAGTTGAAGGAAGGCGAGCAGTTGTACGACAGCAGTTGGTCCGGGTATTCCTTCTTGATCGCTTCAGCGAAGCGACGAGCCTCTTCCAGGTCTGGCTTGGCGGTTTCGCACCAGATCAGGTCGGCGTACGGTGCATAGGCCAGGCCGCGAGCGATTGCCTGGTCCAGGCCGGCGCGCACTTTGTAGAAGCCTTCCTGGGTACGTTCGCCAGTTACGAACGGCTGGTCGTACGGGTCGCAGTCGGAAGTCAGCAGGTCGGCGGCGTTAGCGTCGGTACGGGCCAGGATGATGGTCGGAGTACCGGCAACGTCGGCTGCCAGACGGGCAGCGGTCAGCTTCTGTACCGCTTCCTGGGTAGGAACCAGTACCTTGCCGCCCATGTGGCCGCATTTTTTCACGGAAGCCAGCTGGTCTTCGAAGTGAACGCCGGCGGCGCCTGCCTCGATCATGCTCTTCATCAGCTCGTAAGCGTTCAGTACGCCGCCGAAACCGGCTTCGGCGTCAGCCACGATTGGCGCGAAGTAGTCGATGTAGCCTTCGTCGCCCGGGTTCTTGCCGGCTTTCCACTGGATCTGGTCGGCACGACGGAACGAGTTGTTGATGCGCTTGACCACGGTTGGAACCGAGTCCACCGGGTACAGCGACTGGTCAGGGTACATCGATTCGGCGGAGTTGTTGTCCGCAGCCACTTGCCAGCCCGACAGGTAGATCGCCTGGATACCGGCTTTGACTTGTTGTACAGCCTGGCCGCCGGTCAGGGCGCCCATGCAGTTGACGAAATCTTTCTCAGGACGGAAGGCTGGCTTGGCACCCTGGGTAACCAGGTTCCACAGCTTCTCGGCGCCCATTTTTGCAAAGGTGTGCTCAGGTTGAACCGAGCCACGCAGGCGGACGACGTCAGCAGCGGAGTAAGTGCGTGTCACGCCTTTCCAGCGCGGGTTTTCAGCCCAGTCTTTTTCGAGGGCTGCAATTTGCTGTTCGCGTGTCAGTGCCATGGGAGATAAACCTCGTCGCGTCTTTATGAAAAGTTGTTCTGCGGTGGAAAATTCCTGCGCTCGCTGACCAGAAGCTTAGGTGGTCAAGTCGGGTTCGGCGGGGGTGGCGACGGGATGAACGATGGCTCGAGGGGAAGTGAGCAGGTAAAGGCGAACTGCGGGCGCATTCGGGCGTCGTGGGCCTTGGTACGAACATCAGTGTGGTGCCGGATTACCTAATTACGCTTCCGTCCCTCGGGACAACTTCGTTCCAGTCGGCAACCTCGTCAAACACACCTTGTGGGCGGTACAGACACGAAGCGGTTCGCGGGGTAGGTGCGAACATCGCCTCGAAGGCCCTTGCCAGGGCCCCTGATTAGCGGGAGCGAGGCCATCATGCCTTTGCTTTTTTGACTCGTCAAACGTTTTGTAGTGCTTTTTTTCAGGCACTACATCTTTGGTCTAATACGACCTGCCAGTCAGTTTTTGGTGTCTTGGTCCAAAGTATCGACTTTCACCCGCAGGGTCATGTCATCGCGTCCCTGGGTCCCGTAGCTGCGGGCCATACCCTGTTTGTCGGCCTGTGTCTGGCGATTCACGCCGGCCAGCAGGATCCATTCCCCCAGGCGGCCGGTGACGGTTGTGTCGGTGCTTTGCACATTCACTACATCGGGACGTTCCTGGCTCATGCGGTCACGGTTGGTACTGATCGAAAGGTGAACGATCTCGCCGGTGACGTTGGCGGTGACGTAAAAGCCCTGGGTGACGTTGCGGTATTCGGTCTGGCTGCGCAGGTCGCCGTAGGAATCGACCTGGGTGCTGGTCAATGGCACGCTCTGGCCGACCTGGATCAGCGCCGGCATGCCGTCGGTGGCCTGGATTTGCTGGATGCCACCCTCGCGACTGGCGGTGCTATGGCTGATGATTCGGGTCTGGCCCGGCTTGGCGCCGTTCACCGAGTAGCCCTGATCGCCCTGAAAGTTGTTTTCGTTCGTATCGACTGTGATCAGCAAGCGTTTGGGTGCCGTATCGAGTTGGCTTAATAAAGTCTTAAGTTCGTCGATTTTGCGCTGATCGGCTTTGACGATGAGTTGATTGCCGTAAGCGCTGACTTGGCCATCCTTGCCGATGAAATCCTGTGCTACCGGCAACATGTCGGCACTGCTGTGGTAGTTCAGCGGCACGATTTCGGTGGCGGCCATGAGTGAAAAACTGCAGGTCACCAGCAGTGTGGTGAGCAGGGTGCGTAGGGACATATCCGTTATCTCCGCCAGCTTCAAAGTGTAGATAGTGCCAGTTTGTCGGCCCGGGGTGTGTAGGAGCGAGCATGCTCGCGATGGTCGTGAACGATGAAGCGTGAAGCCTGACACCCCGCGGCGTTCTCAAGTCCATCGCGAGCATGCTCGCTCCTACAGCGTGTTGGTATTACCGGTTTGTCGGCCTGGGAGGGGGCAAGTTGAATCGTAGACAGCAAAACGCCCCGGCATCGTATGATGCCAGGGCGTTTTGTGGTGGGCTTCAAGGCCCCATCGCGGGCAAGCCCGCTCCCACAGGTCTTGCGCGATCCTTGTGGGAGCGAGCCTGCTCGCGAAGGCCGCGACTCGGTATCAGCCCGAGTGACGAACCATGTCCACATGCGGAATCCCTGCTTCCAGGAACTCCTCGCTGACCATGTGAAAGCCCAGGCGCTCGTAGAACGCCGTGGCCTGCACCTGGGCGCTGAGCATTTGCTGCTTCAGCCCGCGCTCTTCGGCTTCGTCGATCACCGCATGCATCAGCGCATCGCCGACCTTCAGGCCGCGCCAGTCCTTGAGTACCGACACCCGGCCGACGTGACCGTCAGGCAGCAGGCGGGCGGTGCCGACCGGAAAGTCGCCTTCGAGGGCAAGAAAGTGCACGGCCGTGACATCGTCGGCATCCCATTCCAGCTCGGGTGGTACGGATTGCTCGGCGACGAACACCGCTTCACGAATGCGCCGGATCTCGGCGTTGTCCTTTTGCCAGTCTGCGACACGTACGTGAATCTTATTCATCGGCAAACCCCAGGCTTCCTTGCTTGACCAGTTCGCACAGCAGGCCGCGGCCATCTTCGTCGGTCAACCAGTCACCCAGGTTGTCGACGTGCAGCGCGTCGGCGGCGCAGATCATCTTCAGCAGTTCGCGCAGTTTGCCCGGCAGGTAGCGGCTCTGGCCGCTGGCAAACAGCAACAGGTCGTCATCGACTTCCGACCACGCCAGGCGCGCACTAGGGTTGCGGATCAGTACGGCGCCTTGCTCCAGCGCGCCGAGAACGTCTTCTTCCTCGAGGTCTTCAGGGCCGACCACCAGTTCCGGGTAGCGGGGTTCGGTCATGAACTGGCCGAACCAGGTCAGCAGCAGGCGCTCGTCGCTCATGTGTTCGGCCAGCAGGCTTTTCAGGCGGTCGAGGGCGTCATGCTGGATCTGGTGCGGATCGACCGCCGGCACGGCGTCGGCGTCGGTGTAGCGCTCTTCGTCCGACAGGAACTGGCTGAGGAAGTCGGTGAAGTGGGTCAGCACTTCAGCGGCGCTCGGTGCGCGGAAACCTACGGAATAGGTCAGGCAGTCATCGACAGCCACGCCACAGTGGGCCAGGCGTGGCGGCAGGTAGAGCATGTCGCCCGGTTCCAGCACCCATTCATCGGTGGCCTCGAAGTCGGCGAGGATGCGCAGGTCCGCGTGTTGCAGCAGCGGGCTTTCGGTGTTGCACATCTGGCCGATTTTCCAGTTGCGCTTGCCGTGGCCTTGCAGCAGGAACACGTCGTAGTTGTCGAAGTGCGGGCCGACGCTGCCACCGGGGGCGGCGAAGCTGATCATCACGTCATCGATGCGCCAGCTCGGCAGGAAGCGGAAGTTTTCCAGCAGTTCGCTGACTTCCGGCACGAACTGGTCGACGGCCTGCACCAGCAGGGTCCAGTCGCGCTCCGGCAACTTGCTGAACTCGTCTTCGGCAAAGGGGCCGCGACGCAATTCCCATGGGCGCTCGCCGTTCTCGATGATCAGGCGCGATTCGACTTCTTCTTCCAGCGCCAGGCCGGCCAGTTCGTCGGCATCGATCGGGCTTTCGAAATCAGGAATCGCCTGACGGATCAACAGCGGTTTTTTCTGCCAGTAGTCGCGCAGGAACTCGCGTGCCGTGATGCCGCCCAGAAGTTGAAGAGGAATGTCAGGATTCATGTGTAACCTATTGAAAAAAAGCACTTTTCATACGGGAATAAAAACGCCCGGCGCGGCCGGGCGTCTTAAAAGGGTCCAGCGGTCGATCAGATGCGTTTGGCTTGCGCTACAGCGTTGCCGATGTAGTTCGCCGGGGTGAGCAGTTTCAGCTCGGCCTTGGCGGCGGCTGGCATGTCCAGGCCGTCGATGAAAGTTTGCAGCGCCTCAGGGCTGATGCCCTTGCCGCGGGTCAATTCTTTCAGCTTTTCGTACGGGTTTTCGATGTTGTAGCGACGCATGACGGTCTGGATTGGCTCGGCCAACACTTCCCAGCAAGCGTCCAGGTCAGCGGCAATCTTCTGCTCGTTGAGCTCCAGCTTGCTGATGCCCTTGAGGCTGGCTTCGTATGCGATCACGCTGTGGGCGAAGCCGACACCGAGGTTGCGTAGTACGGTGGAGTCAGTCAGGTCGCGCTGCCAGCGGGAGATTGGCAGTTTGCTCGCCAGGTGCTGGAACAGTGCGTTGGCGATACCCAGGTTGCCTTCGGAGTTTTCGAAGTCGATCGGGTTGACCTTGTGCGGCATGGTCGACGAGCCGATTTCGCCAGCGATGGTGCGCTGCTTGAAATAACCCAGGGAGATGTAGCCCCAGATATCACGGTCGAAGTCGATCAGGATGGTGTTGAAGCGCGCGATTGCGTCGAACAGCTCGGCGATGTAGTCGTGCGGTTCGATCTGCGTGGTGTACGGGTTGAAGCCCAGGCCCAGCTCGTCTTCGATGAAGGCGCGGGCATTGGCTTCCCAGTCGATCTCAGGGTAGGCCGACAGGTGAGCGTTGTAGTTGCCGACAGCGCCGTTGATCTTGCCCAGCAGCGGAACGGCAGCGACCTGGGCGATCTGGCGCTCCAGGCGGTAAACCACGTTTGCCAGTTCTTTGCCCAGGGTGGTTGGCGACGCCGGTTGGCCGTGGGTGCGCGACAGCATCGGCACCTCGGCGAAGCGGATGGCCAGTTCGCGGATGGCTTCGGCGGTCTGGCGCATCAACGGCAGCATCACGTCATCACGGCCTTCGCGTAGCATCAGGGCGTGGGACAGGTTGTTGATGTCCTCGCTGGTGCAGGCGAAGTGGATGAACTCGCTGACAGCGGCCAATTCCGGCAGCTTGGCGGCCTGCTCCTTGAGCAGGTATTCGATGGCTTTTACGTCGTGGTTGGTGGTGCGCTCGATCTCTTTGACACGCTCGGCGTGCTCCAGGGAGAAGTTTTCCGCCAGGGTGTTCAATACCGCGTTGGCTTCGGCGGAGAACGCCGGCACTTCGCTGATGGCAGGGTGAGCGGCCAGGCGCTGGAGCCAGCGCACTTCAACCAGGACGCGGGCACGGATCAGGCCGTACTCGCTGAAAATTGGGCGCAGGGCCTGGGTTTTGCCGGCGTAGCGGCCGTCAACAGGGGAAACCGCAGTGAGCGAAGAGAGCTGCATGGGGTGTTCTCGGACAGTCGGGCAACGAAATGGGGCGCGTATCATACATGAAAAAATCCGCCGGTCCGTCGCCAACTGACCGGCGTATTACGCGTATTGCTAAGTTCGGTGCTGTCGATGCGGGTTATTCGTTACGCATCAATGGGTAAAGCTCTTTGAGCAATTTTTTGCGGCTAATCACCAGCTGCCAGCGATGACCGCCCAATTGTCGCCATAGGCGTGCCGAGCGGATACCGGCCAGCAGCAGGGCGCGAATTTTCGAGGCGTTGCTCGGTTGCTGCAGGTTGCGCATGTCACCGTGCACCTGGATGCGTTGGCGCAGGGTGCTCAGGGTGTCCTGATACAGTGCGCCACATGCGGCGATCACGTTTTCGTGGGCCGGACCGAAGTGCTCGACCTGGGACTGGATCTGCGGCAGGCGCTTGCCGATGATCTCCAGCATGTCTTCGCGCTTGGCCAGTTGACGCTCCAGGCCCAGCATGGCCAGGGCATAGCGCAGCGGTTCGCGTTGCAGGGCACTCGGGTCGCGTTCGAGGGCGCCGATCAATGCGCGATAGCCTTCACGCAGGTTGATATCGTCGCCGCCATAGACTTCCAGTGTGTCCTTGGGGTCGCGAATCAGCAGGCTGCCGAGCATGCAGGTCAGGCCGGCCTCGTTGGTCTGGCCGGTCTTGGCGATCTTGTCCACCAGCACCGCGGCGAGGAATACGCCGCCCAGCGCCGTCAGTTGCTCCTGGGTGGGACTCATTGGGCCTGGCCTTTACTGGTGCTCTTGCTTGTCCAGGGTTCTGCAACTTCGATCACACCGCCGCCAAGGCAGATCTCGCCGTCGTAGAACACCACGGATTGGCCTGGAGTCACCGCGCGTTGCGGGTCATCGAAGGTCGCGCGATAGCCGGTAGCGGTTTTCTCCAGGGTGCAGGGCTGGTCGCCCTGGCGATAACGAACCTTGGCGGTCAGCCTGCGCGGCTGGCTCAGGTCGATCGGGTTGACCCAATAGATATCCGAAGCGAGCAGGGCGCGGGAGAACAGCCACGGGTGATCGTTTCCCTGGCCAACGATCAGCTCGTTGTGTTCCAGGTCCTTGATCAGCACGTACCACGGCTCGTCGCTGGCGTCTTTCAGCCCGCCGATGCCCAGGCCCTGGCGTTGGCCGATGGTGTGGTACATCAAGCCATGGTGGCGGCCGATGACTTCACCTTCGGTGGTCTTGATCTCGCCCGGTTGTGCCGGCAGGTATTGCTTGAGGAAGTCGCTGAAGCGGCGTTCGCCGATAAAGCAGATCCCGGTGGAATCCTTCTTTTTCGCGGTCGCCAGCTCGTATTTCTCGGCAATTGCGCGAACCTGGGGTTTTTCCAGTTCGCCGACCGGGAACAGGGTCTTGGCGATCTGCTCGCCGCCAACGGCGTGCAGGAAGTAGCTCTGGTCCTTGTTCGGGTCCAGGCCCTTGAGCAGTTCGGTGCGGCCGTCGATGTCGCGGCGGCGCACGTAGTGACCGGTGGCGATCAGGTCGGCGCCGAGCATCATGGCGTAGTCGAGGAACGCCTTGAACTTGATCTCGCGGTTGCACAGGATGTCCGGGTTTGGCGTACGACCGGCCTTGTATTCGGCCAGGAAGTGCTCGAACACGTTGTCCCAGTACTCGGCGGCGAAGTTGGCGGTGTGCAGCTTGATGCCAATCTTGTCGCACACGGCCTGGGCGTCCGCCAGGTCGTCCATGGCGGTGCAGTATTCGGTTCCGTCGTCTTCTTCCCAGTTCTTCATGAACAGGCCTTCCACCTCATAGCCCTGCTCGATCAGCAGGAGGGCGGAAACGGAAGAGTCCACGCCGCCGGACATGCCGACAATGACGCGCTTCTTTTGTGTGTCAGAAGGGGCTGGATCACGCATAGGGATTCAATGAGTGTCTTGAAAAAGGACGCGATTCTAACAGGCTCCAGCCCGCAAGGCTAAAGAGAAGGGCGGATCAATTCGAGGCCGAAGTGTTTGCCGTCCAGATAATCGTCGATGCAACGCATGATCAGCTCGCTGCGCCAGTTGTCGCGCCGGCCGATTAATTCCTCGCGGGTCAACCACTTGGCACCGACGATGCCCTCATCCAGTTGATACTCGGGGTGATGTTTCAGCGGTTTGGCGATGAAGCAGACCCGCTGGTAGGTCACGCCGTTGCTCGGGGCGGTATAGAGATAGATTCCCAGTACACCGGTGGGTTCGACGTCCCAGCCGGTTTCCTCGAGGGTTTCGCGCACGGCGGCCTCGGTCAGGGTTTCGTTCGGGTCCAGGTGGCCGGCGGGTTGGTTGAGCACCACGCGTCCGTGCTTGAGTTCTTCGACCATCAGGAAGCGGTCGTTGTCTTCGACGATGGTGGCGACGGTGATGTGGGGTTGCCAGTCCATGAATTTCCCTTGATGTTGAAATGCTGTTCCTGTGGGAGCGAGCCTGCTCGCGAAGGCTGTGGGTCAGCCAGCATTGATGTTGAATGATAAACCGCTTTCGCGAGCAGGCTCGCTCCCACAGGGTCCGGTTTCGACAGATAAATTTGTGTGATGGCTGAAAACACAAACCCCGGCGCATGGCCGGGGTTTGTGATGTTCCCTTACAACCTTAAACCAACGCTGCAACCGCTGCGTTGAAGGTTGCGCTCGGGCGCATGGCCTTGCTGATCAGCTCGGCATCGGCGTGGTAGTAACCGCCGATGTCCACTGGCTTGCCCTGTACGGCGTTGAGCTCGGCAACGATGGTTGCTTCGTTCTCGGTCAGGGTCTTGGCCAGGGTCGCAAACTGCGCTTGCAGTGCAGTGTCTTCGGTCTGGGCGGCCAGGGCTTGAGCCCAGTACAGCGCCAGGTAGAAGTGGCTGCCGCGGTTGTCGATGTTGCCGACTTTGCGCGATGGCGACTTGTTGTTGTCCAGGAACTGGCCAGTGGCCTGATCCAGGGTCTTGGCCAGAACCAGCGCCTTGGGGTTGTTGTAGGTCACGCCCAGGTGCTCAAGGGAAGCGGCCAGGGCCAGGAACTCGCCCAGGGAATCCCAGCGCAGGAAGTTTTCTTCCAGCAGTTGTTGCACGTGCTTCGGAGCCGAACCGCCGGCGCCGGTTTCGAACAGGCCGCCGCCATTCATCAGCGGAACGATCGACAGCATCTTGGCGCTGGTGCCCAGTTCCATGATCGGGAACAGGTCCGTCAGGTAGTCGCGCAATACGTTGCCGGTTACCGAGATGGTGTCTTTGCCTGCGCGAGTGCGTTGCAGGGTGAACTTCATCGCGTCGACAGGTGCCATGATCTGGATGTCCAGGCCGGCAGTGTCGTGATCCTTCAGGTAAGCCTGGACTTTCTCGATCACCACGCCGTCGTGGGCGCGCATCGGGTCCAGCCAGAAGATCGCTGGCGTGCTGCTTGCGCGGGCACGGTTGACGGCCAGCTTGACCCAGTCCTGGATCGGCGCGTCTTTGGTCTGGCACATGCGGAAGATGTCGCCGGCTTCAACCGACTGTTCCAGCAGCAGGGTGCCATTGGTGTCGGTCACGCGGACAACGCCGTTGGTCTTGATCTGGAAAGTCTTGTCGTGCGAGCCGTACTCTTCGGCTTTTTTCGCCATCAGGCCAACGTTCGGCACGCTGCCCATGGTGGTTGGATCGAACGCGCCATTGGCCTTGCAGTCTTCAATCACTGCCTGGTAGATGGTGGCGTAGCAGCGATCCGGGATCACCGCCTTGGTGTCGTGCAGCTGGCCGTCGGTGCCCCACATCTTGCCGGAGTCACGGATCATGGCTGGCATCGAGGCGTCGACGATGACGTCGCTCGGCACGTGCAGGTTGGTGATGCCTTTGTCGGAGTTGACCATGGCCAACGACGGACGAACGGCGTAGACCGCCTGGATGTCCGCTTCGATGGCGGCTTGCTGCTCGGCAGGCAAGGCCTTGATGCGCGAGTACAGGTCGCCGATGCCGTTGTTCAGGTTGAAGCCGATCTGCGCCAGCACGTCAGCGTGCTTGGCCAGGGCGTCTTTGTAGAACTCGGCAACGATCTGGCCGAACATGATCGGGTCGGAGACCTTCATCATGGTGGCTTTGAGGTGAACCGACAGCAGCACGCCTTGTGCCTTGGCGCTTTCGATTTCAGCGGCGATGAAAGCGCGCAGGGCGTTTTTGCTCATCACGGCGCAGTCGAGGATCTCGCCAGCCTGGACGCTGGTTTTTTCTTTCAGGACGGTGGTGGTGCCGTCTTGAGCGATCAGTTCGATCTTGACCGCGCCAGGGGCGTCGATCAGGGCAGCTTTTTCGCTACCGTAGAAATCACCGCTGCTCATGTGCGCGACGTGGGACTTGGAGTCTGCGGCCCAGGCGCCCATTTTGTGCGGGTGCTTGCGTGCGTAGTTCTTCACCGACAGTGGAGCGCGGCGGTCGGAGTTGCCTTCGCGCAGAACCGGGTTCACGGCGCTGCCCTTGACCTTGTCGTAGCGCGCCTTGGCTTCTTTGTCGGCGTCGCAGGTCACGGTTTCCGGATAGTCCGGCAGGGCGTAGCCCTGGGCTTGCAGCTCCTTGATCGCGGCTTGCAGTTGCGGAACCGAGGCGCTGATGTTCGGCAGCTTGATGATGTTGGCTTCAGGCGTAACGGCCAGCGCGCCCAGTTCGGCAAGGTGGTCGGCTACGGCTTTGTCGCCCAATTGCTCGGGGAAGCTGGCCAGGATGCGCCCTGCAAGAGAGATATCGCGGGTTTCAACGGCGATATCAGCCGAGGCGGTGAACGCCTCTACGATAGGCAACAGTGAATAGGTGGCGAGGGCGGGAGCTTCGTCGGTGAAGGTATAGATGATCTTCGAGCGGGTGGGCATATTCGGATTAACTCTCTCTTCTTTGCTAAAGCGTGCGCAGAAACTCGAGGGGCGCCGGGTAAGCGCGTTCGTTCAAAGTCATCCATGAGCCGAATATCGAGATTTCGTTGCTGTGATGTTGGGTGCATCAGTAGGGCGTCAAGCAGGCGGGCTGCGGTAGCAGGCCGTCTCATCGGGCGCAAACACTCGTCGTAGAGCTGTTCAGCCTGATGTGACCCTTTAGTCAGCGGCCGCATTATACATAGGTAGCTGGCAATCTGCCGATGGTTCATACACATCTGTTGTCGTCCATTGGTCTAAAGGTCGCAGGGACGAGCAGGGCGTATGGTCATTCTTCGTGCTTGAGATTGGCGTTTTTCCCTTTGCTTTCAGGCTTGTAGGTCGCGCGTTGAGCGGCTTTGCGGCAGATGAATGGAACATAGGGTTTGCGCGCCGATTTAACTGGGTTACGCTCGAACCAAGCCAGATGTTCAATCCAATCAATGGAGTTCAGCATGGGTTACAAGAAGATTCAGGTTCCAGCCGTCGGCGACAAAATCACCGTCAATGCAGACCATTCTCTCAATGTTCCTGATAATCCGATCATCCCGTTCATTGAAGGCGACGGCATTGGCGTTGACGTCAGCCCCGTCATGATCAAGGTTGTCGATGCTGCCGTGGAAAAGGCCTACGGGGGCAAGCGCAAGATTTCCTGGATGGAAGTCTATGCTGGCGAAAAGGCTACACAGGTCTACGACCAGGACACCTGGCTGCCCCAGGAAACCCTGGACGCCGTGAAAGACTACGTCGTTTCCATCAAGGGCCCGCTGACCACGCCGGTCGGTGGGGGTATCCGCTCCCTCAACGTTGCCCTGCGCCAGCAGCTGGACCTGTATGTGTGCCTGCGGCCAGTGGTGTGGTTCGAAGGTGTGCCAAGCCCGGTGAAAAAACCTGGCGACGTCGACATGGTGATCTTCCGCGAGAACTCCGAAGACATCTACGCCGGTATCGAGTGGAAGGCCGGCTCGCCCGAAGCCACCAAGGTCATCAAGTTCCTGAAAGAAGAAATGGGCGTCACCAAGATCCGTTTCGACCAGGACTGCGGCATCGGCATCAAGCCGGTGTCCAAGGAAGGCACCAAGCGCCTGGTGCGCAAGGCCCTGCAGTACGTGGTGGACAACGACCGCAAGTCGCTGACCATCGTGCACAAGGGCAACATCATGAAATTCACCGAAGGCGCCTTCAAGGACTGGGGCTATGAGGTGGCGAAGGAAGAATTCGGCGCCGAGCTGCTCGATGGCGGCCCGTGGATGAAATTCAAGAACCCGAAAACCGGCCGCGAAGTCGTGGTCAAGGACGCCATTGCCGACGCCATGCTCCAGCAGATCCTGCTGCGTCCAGCCGAATACGATGTGATTGCCACGCTGAACCTCAACGGTGACTACCTCTCCGACGCCCTGGCGGCGGAAGTGGGCGGTATCGGTATCGCGCCAGGCGCGAACCTGTCCGATACCGTGGCCATGTTCGAAGCCACCCACGGTACCGCGCCGAAATATGCCGGCAAGGACCAGGTCAACCCGGGTTCGGTGATCCTTTCGGCCGAAATGATGCTGCGTCACCTGGGCTGGACCGAGGCGGCGGACCTGATCATCAAGGGCACCAACGGTGCGATCAAGGCCAAGACCGTGACCTATGACTTCGAGCGCCTGATGGAAGGTGCGACGCTGGTTTCGTCTTCCGGGTTCGGTGAAGCGCTGATCAAGCACATGTAAGCAAACGACAGGCATACAAAAACCGCCCGATTCAATTGATTGAGTCGGGCGGTTTTTTATGACTGGATGACGGTGCGGCGTTAAACCGTCACGGTCTGTTGCGTGGCAGGGGTTGAGGTTTTCGAAGCATCTACAGGGTTGCCGATGTTCACGGCATGCAGACCTTTGGGTCCCTGGATGATTTCGAATACGACAGCCTGGCCGGCCTTCAGGGTTTTATAACCATCCATTTGGATAGCCGAGTAGTGAGCGAACAAGTCTTCTGTCTTGCCGTCCTCGTTGATGAAGCCGTAACCCTTGGCGTTGTTGAACCATTTCACCTTGCCGCTGACCTTGACACCTGACATACCAACTCCCTCTGCAACAGACTCCATCACTGGAGTATCATCCAGTACATCCGCAGTCACTTTTTAGGAAAAAAGTTGACTCCGCGGACCTTTTTTACCCACTGTGGGCTCTATTGGTTGTAACACCGTTTTGCCGATAGTCAAGGTGACCAGGCAGTCGGAGTTGAAATCGCCCAAGACCGCCCCCACCACTGTATTTGCACAACTGACGAACCTTTCTTTCCATGCATGCAATCAGCCAGATTCGACTAACATTCAATCAGGATCGCCCGACTCTCCAGAAAGATCGCCCGGAGGAACACGACGACGATTCCGCAGGCATTGCTGTTCAGGAGGCCAAGCCTGCGTTACAGGCGCCGCCGATGTACAAGGTGGTTTTGTTTAATGATGACTACACACCGATGGATTTCGTCGTCGAAGTGCTCGAGGTGTTTTTTAACCTGAATCGCGAGCTGGCGACCAAGGTCATGCTGGCCGTCCATACAGAAGGGCGGGCAGTATGTGGAGTGTTTACCCGCGACATCGCCGAGACAAAGGCCATGCAGGTCAACCAGTACGCCAGGGAAAGCCAGCATCCGCTACTCTGTGAAATCGAGAAGGACGGTTAATCGCCGACCACTTGGGTATGAGGTGAAGCTATGTTAAACCGCGAGCTCGAAGTCACCCTCAATCTTGCCTTCAAGGAGGCTCGTTCGAAGCGTCATGAATTCATGACCGTCGAACATCTCCTGCTGGCCCTATTGGACAATGAGGCTGCCGCCACCGTTTTGCGTGCGTGCGGCGCGAACCTCGACAAACTCAAGCATGACCTGCAGGAGTTCATCGACTCCACCACGCCATTGATCCCCGTGCATGACGAGGATCGTGAAACCCAGCCAACCCTGGGCTTCCAGCGTGTACTGCAACGTGCTGTGTTTCACGTACAGAGCTCGGGCAAACGCGAAGTGACTGGCGCCAACGTGCTGGTCGCGATCTTCAGTGAGCAAGAGAGTCAGGCAGTGTTCCTGCTGAAACAGCAGAGCGTTGCCCGTATCGATGTCGTCAACTACATCGCCCACGGTATCTCCAAGGTGCCAGGGCATGGCGATCACTCTGAGGGTGAGCAAGATATGCAGGACGACGAGGGCGGTGAGTCTTCATCTTCAGGCAATCCACTGGATGCTTATGCCAGCAACCTTAATGAACTCGCGCGCCAGGGTCGAATCGATCCATTGGTAGGCCGTGAGCTGGAAGTCGAGCGCGTCGCCCAGATCCTGGCGCGTCGTCGCAAGAACAATCCGTTGCTGGTGGGCGAGGCAGGCGTGGGTAAGACCGCGATTGCCGAAGGCCTGGCCAAGCGCATTGTCGACAACCAGGTGCCGGACCTGTTGGCCAACAGCGTAGTTTACTCCCTGGACCTGGGCGCATTGCTGGCCGGGACCAAATACCGCGGCGATTTCGAGAAGCGCTTCAAGGCGTTGCTCAATGAGCTGAAAAAACGTCCGCAGGCGATTCTGTTCATCGACGAAATCCACACCATCATCGGTGCGGGTGCTGCGTCCGGTGGCGTCATGGATGCCTCGAACCTGCTCAAGCCGCTGCTGTCGTCCGGTGATATCCGGTGCATCGGTTCGACCACGTTCCAGGAATTCCGCGGCATCTTCGAGAAGGATCGTGCACTGGCTCGGCGCTTCCAGAAGGTTGACGTGTCGGAGCCTTCGGTGGAAGACACCATCGGTATCCTGCGCGGCCTGAAAGGGCGTTTCGAGACCCATCACAATATCGAATACAGTGATGAGGCCCTGCGCGCCGCTGCCGAACTGGCTTCGCGCTACATCAATGACCGGCACATGCCGGACAAGGCCATCGACGTCATCGACGAGGCGGGTGCCTTCCAGCGCCTGCAGCCGGTGGAAAAACGGGTGAAACGCATCGAAGTGCCTCAAGTCGAGGACATCGTCGCGAAAATCGCGCGGATTCCACCAAAACACGTCACCAGTTCCGATAAAGAGCTGCTGCGTAACCTTGAGCGTGACCTGAAGCTGACGGTGTTTGGCCAGGATGCGGCGATCGATTCGCTGGCGACCGCGATCAAGCTGTCCCGTGCCGGCCTCAAGTCGCCTGACAAACCCGTCGGTTCGTTCCTGTTCGCAGGGCCTACCGGTGTCGGTAAAACCGAAGCGGCACGGCAGTTGGCCAAGGCGCTGGGGGTCGAACTGATTCGTTTCGACATGTCCGAGTACATGGAGCGCCACACCGTATCGCGCCTGATCGGTGCACCTCCAGGCTATGTCGGGTTCGATCAGGGCGGTCTGCTGACCGAAGCCATCACCAAGCAACCCCATTGCGTGTTGTTGCTCGATGAAATCGAGAAGGCGCATCCGGAAGTCTTCAACCTGCTGCTGCAGGTCATGGATCACGGAACGCTGACCGATAACAACGGGCGCAAGGCGGATTTCCGTAACGTGATCGTCATCATGACGACCAACGCCGGTGCCGAAACTGCAGCCCGCGCTTCGATCGGTTTCACCCATCAGGACCACTCGTCCGATGCGATGGAAGTGATCAAGAAGAGCTTCACGCCAGAGTTCCGCAACCGCCTGGACACCATCATCCAGTTTGGTCGCCTCAGTCATGAGGTTATCAAGAGCGTGGTGGACAAGTTCCTTACCGAACTTCAGGCGCAGCTGGAAGACAAGCGCGTACAGCTGGAAGTGACCGACGCTGCACGAGGCTGGCTGGCGGCAAGCGGCTACGACACGGCAATGGGTGCTCGCCCGATGGCGCGTTTGATCCAGGACAAGATCAAGCGTCCGCTGGCGGAAGAGATTCTGTTTGGCGAACTGGCCGACCATGGTGGCGTGGTTCATATCGATCTGAAGGACGGCGAGCTGACCTTCGACTTCGAGACCACGGCCGAAATGGCCTGACGTTCAGAAGCAAAAACAAAAAGGCGCCGAGAGGCGCCTTTTTGCTGTCTGCTGATGATGATCACGCTCTGCGTGGGAATGCAGCCCGGGACGCTCCGCGTCCCAAATCAAAAGCCGAACGCGGAGCGTCCGTTGAGGAATTCCCACGCAGAGCGTGGGAACGATCAGCATCCCAGGCAAACAAAAACGCCCGGCATAAGCCGGGCGTCTTGTATTGACCTGATTAGCGAGCGCGGTAAGTGATGCGCCCTTTGCTCAAGTCATAGGGCGTCAGCTCGACGCGCACTTTGTCACCGGTAAGAATACGAATGTAGTTCTTGCGCATCTTGCCGGAGATATGCGCGGTTACGACGTGCCCATTTTCCAACTCCACACGAAACATGGTGTTGGGCAGGGTGTCGACGACAGTGCCTTCCATTTCGAAGCTGTCTTCTTTCGACATGCAGTAAAGCCCTCGGTGTCCAATGAATGGCCCGGTGCAACTGCGCCAGGCAAAAGCGGCGTGCATTGTGCCCGAAAAATGGTGTTTAAGCCAAGGGGTTTAGGGCTTGCTCTAGTTCAGAACGACCCAGCGCTGGTTTATCAGCAGTTCGATGGGGCGATACTGGGTCTTGTAGCTCATTTTTTTGCAGTTCTTGATCCAGTAGCCCAGGTAAACTGCGTCCAGCCCCAGGCGCCGGGCTTCGGCGATTTGCCACAGTATCGCGTAGCGCCCCAGGCTGCGGCGCTCTTCGCCGGGCTCATAGAAGGTGTAGACCGCCGACAGACCGTTCGGCAGAAGGTCGGTGACGGCGATGGCCAGTAGACGACCCTGGAGGCGAAATTCGTAGAACCGCGAAAAAGGCAGGTCGCGAACCAGAAAGGTCGAGAACTGATCGCGGCTGGGCGGGTACATGTCGCCATCGGCATGGCGTTCTTCAATGTAGCGCTGATAAAGATCGAAATATTCTTCGCTGAAACCTGGCTTGGCGGGGCGGACCTGCAAGTCGGCGTTGCGTTTGAAAATGCGTTTTTGCTGACGATTGGGCGTGAATTGCCCTACCGGAATGCGTGCCGGTACGCACGCATTGCAATTCTGGCAATGGGGGCGATACAGGTGGTCGCCACTGCGCCGAAAACCCATCTCGGAAAGATCTGCATACACGTGCACATCCATGGGCTGGCTAGGGTCGAGAAACAGGGTGGTGGCCTGCTCCTCGGGCAGATAGCTGCAGGAGTGGGGTTGAGTGGCATAAAACTTCAAACGCGCCAACTCGGTCATGATCAACCCTCGGAAAGCTTTTGGATAAGTGTAAGCCACGCGGGCCAAAGTCGCTCAGCAAACCCAGGTTGCACGATTGGGCTGATCCAGATGCCGCGCCAGGTAATCGGCAAACACCCGGCGCGGAATCGCTCGCGCACCCAGGCTATGCAAATGATCGGTGGGCATCTGGCAATCGATGAGCACGAAACCCGAGTCTTTCAGATGTCGTACCAGTGTGGCAAAGCCAAATTTCGACGCGTTGTCGGCCAGGCTGAACATGGATTCGCCGAAAAACAGCTGGCCCATCGCCAGTCCATATAGCCCGCCCACCAGTTGATCCTGGTCCCAGACCTCCACCGAGTGCGCATGGCCGCGTTTGTGCAGTTCGATGTAGGCGTCCTGCATGGCTTCGGTGATCCAGGTGCCGTCCGCATATTCCCGGGGGGCGGCGCAGGCGCGTATGACCGCGGCAAAATCCTGGTCGAAGGTCACTTGGTAGCGTTGTTGGCGCAGCAGTTTGTTCAGGCTGCGGGACACGTGCAGTTCATCGGGAAACAGCACGGTGCGAGGGTCCGGCGACCACCAGAGGATCGGCTGGCCTTCGGAAAACCAGGGGAAGCAGCCATGGCGGTAGGCCTGGATCAGTCGATCGGCGGACAGGTCGCCACCGGCCGCCAGCAATCCATTGGGATCGCGCATGGCCTTTTCCAGGGCCGGGAACGTCAGGGTGTTGCGTTGTAACCAGGTCAGCATGGCATCAGGGCTTACAGAAGGGGAGGGCGATGGCGGGCGTAAGCCCGCCGTGAAGTTTGCCGTCAAACAGTGGGAATGTCGTCGAGGTATTTTTCTGCGTCCAGGGCGGCCATGCAGCCGGCGCCCGCAGAGGTGACGGCCTGGCGATAGACGTGATCGGCGACGTCACCCGCGGCAAACACCCCTTCGATGGCGGTTGCCGTCGCATTGCCTTCGCTGCCACCGTTGACCAGCAGATAGCCGTCACGCATTTCCAGCTGGCCGGCGAACAGGTCGGTATTGGGCTTGTGGCCGATGGCGATGAACACGCCGGTCAGGGGCAGCTCAGTGATTGCGCCGGTATGACTGTCGCGCAGGCGCGCACCGGTCACGCCGCTGGCGTCGCCCAGCACTTCGTCCAGATTCTGGTTCCAGTGCAGGCGAATATTGCCCTTGGCGGCTTTTTCAAAGAGTTTGTCCTGAAGAATTTTTTCCGAGCGCAACTTGTCGCGACGGTGAATCAGATGGACTTCCCGGGCAATGTTCGACAGATAAAGCGCTTCTTCAACGGCGGTATTACCGCCGCCCACCACCGCGACCACCTGGTTGCGATAGAAGAAGCCGTCGCAGGTGGCGCAGGCTGAAACCCCTTTGCCGGCAAATGTCTCTTCCGAAGGCAAGCCCAGATACTGGGCCGAGGCTCCCGTGGCGATAATCAGTGCGTCGCAGGTATAAGTGCCGCTGTCACCGATAAGTTCGAAGGGGCGCTGCTGCAACTTGGCGGTATGGATGTGGTCGTAAACGATCTCGGTGGCAAAGCGCTCGGCGTGTTTTTGCATGCGCTCCATCAAGACCGGGCCAGTCAGGCCTTCGACATCGCCTGGCCAGTTATCGACTTCCACGGTGGTAGTGAGCTGGCCACCTGCCTGTATGCCGGTAATCACAACGGGCTTGAGGTTGGCGCGAGCGGCATACACGGCTGCGCTGTAACCCGCGGGGCCGGATCCCAGGATGATCAGGCGGGAATGCTTCGCTACGCTCATAAAAACACCTCATAAGCCTTTGTCACAAAAGAGAATGCGTGCTCAAATTGAGTCGCACGTAATGTGCTGTTGACTATGCTACACCCAAGAGTTGCCAGCATGGCATCGGACGTACAAACCCGTACAATGCCTGGCTATAACAGTGTTTGTAACAAAATCGGCATCGCATTTCGTGTTTATGAAAACCGATGCGCAGTGTTAAAAGTAGTCCCGGTTACGCCTGTTAACTTTTTTACCTGCCTGGATTGGGCAGTTTTATAGTCATTCAACAGATGGACGCGCCGTTGGCGCAGGAAAAACAGGTTTTGAAGAAATCCACCGCAGCACCCAAAACAGTTGTTCCACTCTGGCGTCAGCACCTGCACTACCGCCTCAAGGAAGGTGCATTGATCGCCATCGGTGCGTTGTGCCTGTTCCTGATGATGGCCTTGCTGACCTATGGCAAGGACGATCCGGGCTGGAGCCACAACAGCAAGATCGAGGACGTTCAAAACTTCGGCGGCCCGGCGGGTTCCTACAGCGCCGATATCCTGTTCATGGTGCTGGGTTACTTTGCCTATATCTTCCCGTTATTGCTGGCGATCAAGGCCTATCAGATCTTCCGCCAACGCCACGAGCCATGGGAGTGGAGCGGCTGGCTGTTCTCCTGGCGCCTGATCGGCCTGGTGTTCCTGGTGCTGTCCGGTGCCGCGCTGGCGCATATTCATTTCCATGCCGCGACCGGTCTGCCGGCTGGCGCTGGGGGAGCGCTGGGCGAGAGCCTTGGCGACCTGGCGAAGAACGCGCTGAACATCCAGGGCAGCACGCTGCTGTTCATCGCCTTGTTCCTGTTCGGTCTCACGGTATTCACCGACCTGTCATGGTTCAAGGTGATGGACGTTACCGGCAAGATCACCCTCGACCTGTTCGAGCTGTTCCAGGGTGCCGCCAATCGCTGGTGGGCAGCCCGTACCGAGCGCAAGCAACTGGTGGCGCAGCTGCGTGAAGTCGATGAGCGCGTGCACGACGTGGTCGCGCCAACCGTCACCGACAAGCGCGAACAGGCCAAGGTCAAGGAACGCCTGATCGAGCGCGAGCAGGCCCTGAGCAAGCACATGTCCGAGCGCGAGAAGCAGGTGCCACCGGTGATTGCCCCAGCGCCACCCAAGCCGCCAGCGCCGAGCAAGCGCGTGGAAAAAGAAAAGCAGGCGCCGTTGTTCGTCGACAGCGCCGTGGAGGGCACTTTGCCGCCGATCTCGATTCTCGACCCGGCGGAAAAGAAGCAACTCAATTACTCGCCCGAGTCCCTGGCGGCCGTCGGCCACCTGCTGGAAATCAAGCTCAAGGAATTCGGCGTCGAAGTCAACGTGGATTCGATCCACCCGGGTCCGGTGATTACCCGTTACGAGATCCAGCCAGCGGCCGGGGTCAAGGTCAGCCGTATCTCCAACCTGGCGAAAGACCTGGCGCGTTCCCTGGCCGTGACCAGCGTGCGTGTGGTGGAAGTGATTCCGGGCAAGACCACGGTCGGTATCGAGATTCCCAACGAAGACCGGCAGATCGTGCGCTTCTCTGAAGTGCTGTCGACCCCCGAGTACGACAACTTCAAGTCCCCGGTCACCCTGGCCCTGGGCCATGACATCGGCGGCAAGCCGGTGATCACCGACCTGGCGAAGATGCCGCACCTGTTGGTGGCCGGTACGACCGGTTCCGGTAAGTCGGTGGGGGTGAACGCGATGATCCTGTCGATCCTGTTCAAGTCCGGCCCGGAAGACGCCAAGCTGATCATGATCGACCCGAAAATGCTCGAACTGTCGATCTATGAAGGCATTCCGCACCTGCTGTGCCCGGTGGTCACCGACATGAAGGACGCCGCCAACGCCTTGCGCTGGAGCGTCGCCGAGATGGAGCGGCGCTACAAGCTGATGGCGAAGATGGGCGTGCGTAACCTGTCCGGCTTCAACGCCAAGGTCAAGGAGGCGCAGGACGCCGGCGAGCCATTGAGCGACCCGTTGTACAAGCGCGAAAGCATCCACGACGAAGCGCCGCTGTTGCAGAAACTGCCGACCATCGTCGTGGTGGTCGACGAATTCGCCGACATGATGATGATTGTCGGCAAGAAGGTCGAAGAACTGATCGCGCGTATCGCCCAAAAGGCGCGGGCGGCAGGTATCCACTTGATCCTTGCGACCCAGCGTCCTTCGGTGGACGTGATCACCGGCCTGATCAAGGCCAACATCCCCACGCGCATGGCGTTCCAGGTGTCGAGCAAGATCGACTCGCGGACCATCATCGACCAGGGCGGCGCCGAGCAATTGCTGGGTCACGGTGACATGTTGTACATGCCACCGGGTACCAGCCTGCCGATCCGGGTTCACGGTGCGTTCGTTTCCGACGATGAGGTTCACCGCGTGGTCGAGGCCTGGAAACTGCGCGGCGCGCCGGAATACAACGACGACATCCTCAACGGTGTCGAAGAGGCCGGCAGCGGCTTTGAAGGCAGCAGCGGTGGCGGCGACGGCGATGATCCCGAGGCCGACGCGCTGTATGACGAAGCAGTGCAGTTCGTCCTGGAAAGCCGTCGCGCGTCCATCTCCGCGGTACAGCGTAAGCTGAAGATCGGCTACAACCGCGCCGCGCGCATGATCGAAGCCATGGAAATGGCCGGGGTCGTGACGTCCATGAACACCAACGGTTCGCGTGAAGTCCTGGCCCCTGGCCCGGTACGCGACTGACCCGATACTGAAAAGGGGTGGCGCCCCAAGGCGCTGCCCGCACTCCCACGAATGTTATGAGGACTCCCATGCGTCTGATCCGCATGCTGTTGCTGCCGGTACTGGCTTTGAGCACGCTCTCGGCCCACGCCGATGACAAGGACGTGGCACGCCTGACCCAATTGCTGGAAAAATCCCAGACCCTGACCGCGCGCTTCTCCCAACTGACCCTGGATGGCACCGGTACCCAATTGCAGGAAACTGCCGGCGAGATGTCGCTGCAGCGCCCTGGCCTGTTCTATTGGCACACCAATGCGCCTGCCGAGCAGACCATGGTCTCCGACGGTAAAAAGGTCACCCTGTGGGACCCGGACCTGGAACAGGCCACCATCAAGAATCTCGATCAACGCCTGACCCAGACGCCAGCGCTGCTGCTGTCCGGTGACGTGTCGAAGATCAGCCAGAGCTTCGATATCAGCGCCAAGGAAGCCGGTGGCGTGATCGACTTCACCTTGAAGCCCAAGACCAAGGACACCTTGTTCGACAGCCTGCGCCTGTCGTTCCGCAATGGCCTGGTCAATGACATGCAACTGATCGACAGTGTCGGCCAGCGCACCAATATCCTGTTCACCGGGGTGAAGGCTAACGAGCCGATCCCGGCATCGAAGTTCAAGTTCGACATTCCCAAGGGTGCCGATGTAATCCAGGAATAAAACGCGAAACCCCTGTAGGAGCGAGCATGCTCGCGATGAACTCAAGGACACCGTTGGGTGTCAGGTTGCCAGCGTTATCGTTGACGACCATCGCGAGCATGCTCGCTCCTACAGTGGGGACGGTGTTCAATTGAGGTTTCGGAAATAGTGATGGACCTGTTTCGCAGCACCCCGATCGCCCAACCCTTGGCCGCCCGTTTGCGCGCGACCAACCTGGACGAGTACGTCGGTCAGGAACACGTGCTCGCTCGCGGCAAGCCCTTGCGCGAAGCGTTGGAGCAGGGTGCCCTGCATTCGATGATTTTCTGGGGACCGCCAGGCGTAGGCAAGACCACCCTGGCGCGTTTGCTCGCGGAAGTATCGGAGGCGCATTTCGAAACGGTGTCGGCAGTGCTCGCCGGCGTGAAGGAAATTCGCCAGGCGGTGGAAATCGCCAAGCAGCAGGCCGCGCAGTACGGCCGACGCACGATCCTGTTCGTCGACGAAGTGCACCGATTCAACAAGTCCCAGCAGGATGCGTTCCTGCCATATGTCGAAGACGGCACCCTGATTTTTATCGGCGCGACCACGGAAAACCCCTCGTTCGAACTCAACAACGCCTTGCTGTCGCGCGCACGAGTCTATGTGCTCAAGAGCCTCGACGAAGCCGCCTTGCGCAAACTGGTGCACCGCGCGCTGACCGAAGAGCGTGGCCTGGGCAAGCGCAACCTGACCCTCAGCGATGAGGGCTTCCAGATGCTGTTGTCGGCCGCCGATGGCGATGGCCGGCGCTTGCTCAATCTGCTGGAAAACGCCTCGGACCTGGCCGAAGACAACAGCGAGATCGGCATCGATCTGCTGCAAAGCCTGCTCGGTGATACCCGCCGGCGCTTCGACAAGGGTGGCGAAGCGTTCTACGACCAGATCTCCGCGCTGCACAAATCCGTGCGTGGTTCCAACCCCGACGGCGCGTTGTACTGGTTCGCGCGCATGATCGATGGCGGTTGCGATCCGTTGTACCTGGCCCGGCGCGTGGTGCGCATGGCCAGCGAAGATATCGGCAATGCCGACCCGCGTGCGCTTAGCCTGTGCCTGGCGGCGTGGGAAGTGCAGGAGCGCCTCGGTAGCCCCGAAGGCGAGCTGGCGGTCGCGCAGGCCATTACTTATCTGGCGTGCGCGCCGAAAAGCAACGCGGTGTACATGGGCTTCAAGACCGCGCTACGTGCCGCCGCCGAGCATGGCTCGCTGGAAGTGCCGCTGCACCTGCGCAATGCGCCGACCAAGCTGATGAAGCAGCTCGGTTATGGCGACGAATACCGTTATGCCCACGACGAACCTGATGCCTACGCCGCCGGAGAAGACTATTTCCCGGAAGAACTTGACCCGATCCCGTTTTACCAGCCAGTGCCCCGTGGCCTGGAGCTGAAGATTGGCGAAAAGCTCAATCACCTGGCGAAACTAGACCGATTAAGCCCCCGGCAGCGGAGAAAATAGTGCTCCCCTTGATCCTTGCGGTTTCCGCCGGCGGTGTAGCCGGCACCTTGTTACGCTTTGCCACGGGCAACTGGATCAACGCTAATTGGCCGCGGCACTTCTATACCGCGACGCTGGCCGTTAATATCGTCGGCTGTTTGCTGATCGGCGTTTTATACGGTCTGTTTTTGCTACGCCCGGAGGTGCCCATCGAGGTGCGTGCCGGGTTGATCATCGGCTTCCTCGGGGGGCTGACGACTTTTTCATCCTTTTCACTGGATACGGTGCGCCTGCTGGAAAGCGGGCAGGTGCCGCTAGCCCTGGGCTATGCTGCCATCAGCGTATTCGGCGGGCTGCTCGCCACCTGGGCTGGCCTGTCCTTGACCAAACTTTGATAACGAGAGACCGACATGCTCGATTCCAAACTGTTACGTAGCAACCTTCAGGACGTAGCGGACCGCCTGGCATCCCGTGGCTTTACCCTGGATGTCGCGCGCATCGAAGCGCTGGAAGAACAGCGCAAGACCGTCCAGACCCGCACCGAAGCACTGCAGGCTGAACGTAACGCGCGCTCCAAATCCATCGGTCAAGCCAAGCAGCGCGGCGAAGACATCGCCCCGTTGATGGCAGACGTCGAGCGCATGGCGGGCGAGTTGAGTGCCGGTAAAACCGAGCTGGACTCGATCCAGACCGAGCTGGACTCGATCGTGCTCGGCATTCCCAACTTGCCACACGAATCGGTGCCGATTGGCGACGACGAAGACGGCAACGTCGAAGTGCGCCGATGGGGCACGCCGACCGCGTTCGATTTCCCGGTACAGGACCACGTCGCCCTGGGCGAAAAATTTGGCTGGCTCGACTTCGAGACCGCTGCCAAGCTGTCCGGCGCTCGTTTCGCCCTGCTGCGCGGCCCGATCGCGCGCCTGCACCGCGCCCTGGCGCAGTTCATGATCAACCTGCACGTTACCGAGCACGGCTACGAAGAGGCCTACACGCCTTATCTGGTCCAGGCTCCGGCGCTGCAGGGCACTGGTCAACTGCCGAAGTTCGAAGAAGATCTGTTCAAGATCGCGCGCGAAGGCGAAGCCGACCTGTACCTGATCCCGACCGCCGAAGTGTCGCTGACCAACATTGTCGCCGGCGAAATCGTCGATTCGAAACTGCTGCCGATCAAGTTCGTTGCCCACACGCCGTGCTTCCGCAGTGAAGCCGGTGCGTCGGGTCGCGATACCCGCGGCATGATCCGCCAGCATCAGTTCGACAAGGTCGAGATGGTCCAGATCGTCGAACCGTCGACTTCGATGGAAGCGCTCGAGGGCCTGACCGCCAACGCCGAGAAAGTCCTGCAACTGCTGGAATTGCCTTACCGCACCATCGCGCTGTGCACCGGCGACATGGGCTTCAGCGCGGTCAAGACCTACGACCTGGAAGTGTGGATTCCGAGCCAGGACAAATATCGTGAAATCTCGTCGTGCTCCAACTGCGGCGATTTCCAGGCCCGTCGTATGCAAGCGCGTTTCCGTAACCCGGAAACCGGCAAGCCGGAACTGGTACACACCCTGAACGGTTCCGGCCTGGCGGTCGGTCGTACCCTGGTAGCGGTGCTGGAAAACTACCAGCAGGCCGACGGTTCGATCCGTGTGCCTGAGGTGCTCAAGCCTTACATGGGTGGCCTTGAGGTCATCGGCTAAATGAACTATCTGCCGCTGTTCCATAACCTTCGCGGCAGTCGTGTGTTGGTCGTCGGCGGGGGGGAAATTGCCTTGCGCAAATCCCGCCTGCTGGCCGATGCCGGTGCGCTGCTGCGGGTGGTCGCACCTGAAATCGAAACCCAGCTGCGCGAGCTGGTCAGCGCCAGCGCCGGCGAGTGCCTGACGCGCGGTTACCTCGAGTCGGACCTGGACGGTTGCGCGCTGATCATTGCAGCCACCGACGACGAAACGCTCAATGCACAGGTGTCTGCCGATGCCCATCGGCGTTGCGTGCCGGTCAATGTGGTGGACGCGCCGGCCTTGTGCAGCGTGATCTTCCCGGCCATTGTCGACCGTTCGCCGCTGATCATTGCCGTGTCCAGTGGTGGCGACGCGCCGGTGCTGGCGCGATTGATCCGCGCCAAGATCGAAACCTGGATTCCTTCGACCTATGGTCAACTGGCTGGTCTGGCGGCACGTTTCCGTCACCAGGTGAAAAAACTGTTCCCGGACGTGCAGCAACGTCGTGCGTTCTGGGAAGACGTGTTCCAGGGTCCGATTGCCGACCGGCAACTGGCCGGGCAGGGCGGGGAAGCCGAGCGATTGCTGCAGGCGAAGATTGCTGGAGAGGCGCCGGTAGCCACCGGTGAGGTGTATCTGGTGGGCGCCGGTCCCGGTGATCCGGACCTGCTGACGTTCCGCGCCTTGCGCCTGATGCAGCAAGCCGACGTGGTGTTGTACGACCGCTTGGTGGCACCAGCGATTATCGAGTTGTGCCGTCGTGATGCCGAGCGCGTGTATGTCGGCAAACGCCGCGCCGATCACGCCGTGCCGCAGGACCAGATCAACCAGCAACTGGTCGACCTGGCGAAGCAAGGCAAGCGTGTGGTGCGGTTGAAGGGCGGCGATCCGTTCATCTTCGGGCGTGGCGGTGAAGAGATCGAAGAATTGGCGGCCCATGGCATCCCGTTCCAGGTCGTACCGGGCATCACGGCGGCCAGCGGTTGTGCTGCTTATGCCGGGATTCCGCTGACCCACCGCGATTACGCGCAGTCGGTGCGGTTCATCACCGGTCACCTGAAGGACGGCTCCACCGATCTACCGTGGGCCGACCTGGTCGCGCCGGCGCAGACCCTGGTGTTCTACATGGGGCTGGTGGGCTTGCCGATCATCTGCGAGCAGTTGATCAAGCATGGTCGCGGTGCGGATACCCCGGCGGCGTTGATCCAGCAGGGCACTACGGTCAATCAGCGGGTGTTTACCGGCACTCTGGCGGACCTGCCACGGCTGGTGGCGGAGCATGAAGTGCATGCGCCGACGCTGGTGATCGTGGGAGAAGTGGTGCAACTGCGCGAGAAACTGGCGTGGTTTGAAGGGGCTCAATCACAAGTCTGAATCTCTGCAACCGATCGTTCCCACGCTCTGCGTGGGAACGCCGCCAGGGACGCTCTGCGTTCCGCTTCTAACGCTGTGACGCGGAGCGTCACGGGATGCATTCCCACGCGGAGCATGGGAACGATCAGCCTTCAGGCCCTGCGCCAAACCCCTTTCCCGCTCAGCCGCTCCCGATCATGGGCCGTGGTGAAATCCTGCTGCGGCCCTTTCGGCACGATCCCCGTCGGGTTGATGGTCTTGTGACTGCCGTAGTAGTGGTTTTTGATGTGTTCGAAATCCACCGTCTCGGCAATCCCTGGCCACTGGTAAATCTCCCGCAGCCAATTCGACAGGTTCGGATAGTCGGCAATGCGTCGCAGGTTGCACTTGAAGTGACCGTAATAGACCGCGTCGAATCGAATCAGCGTAGTGAACAGGCGGATGTCCGCTTCAGTCAGGTACTCGCCGGTCAGGTAGCGATTGGCACTTAACAGCTGCTCCAGGCGATCCAGTTCTGCGAACAGTTCATCGAAGGCCTCCTCATAGGCGGTTTGCGAGGTAGCAAACCCGGCGCGGTATACGCCGTTGTTCACGGCCGGATAGATTCGCTCGTTCAGCGCGTCGATCTCGCCGCGCAGCGGTGCCGGATAGAAATCCAGGTCATTGCCGGTCAGTTCATCGAAGGCGCCATTGAACATGCGGATGATTTCCGCCGATTCATTGTTGACGATGCGTTTCTGTTGTTTGTCCCAAAGCACCGGCACCGTGACGCGGCCGGTGTAGTCGGCGGTGTCGGCGGTGTAGCGCTGGTGCATGAAGTCAAAGTGATCGAGTTTGTCGCCGGTGGAGCCGTGGGACTTGTCGAACGTCCAACCGTTCTCCAGCATCAGGTAGCTGACCACCGACACGTCGATGAGGCTTTCCAGGCCCTTGAGTTTGCGTAGGATCAGCGTGCGATGGGCCCAGGGACAGGCGAGCGACACGTAGAGGTGATAGCGCCCAGGCGTAGCGGCGAAACCACCGACACCACTGGGGCCCGGTTGGCCGTCAGCGGTGACCCAGTTGCGACGCTGCGCCTGTTCACGCTGGAACGTACCGTCCTTGCTTTCGTACCATTTGTCCTGCCAGCGACCTTCAACTAACAAACCCATTTACGAGACTCCTCAACCGATAAGCGTTGGAGAGGAGTCTATGCTGATAGGTTCGATAAAATAGCGCAAAGTTTGCCGGGTTATGATCGACTAAATCGATTTATCCCGCGCGTCCCAGAATTTCTGGGCGGTCTCGAACGCCTGCTCGCGGCTATGGCCGAGGCCGCGCAGCGCCAGGGCCATGGTCGAGATCAGGGCCATTTGCGGGTAGCTGTCCACCACTTCGCCGCGCCATACCGCCTTGAGGTGCGCCGGTTCCAGGCTGGCGGGTTTGACGTGGCGCTGGCTCGACAGTTGCGGCCACTCCTCATCCCAGCTCTCGCCGCCGGTGGTGCCGTACAAGTGGCTGTCGGCGTCGGGGTTGATCTCGATCTCGCCGCCATCGCCCTTGACCACGATCGCAGTGTCGCCGAGCAAGCCGCTGGCATCGCGATGCACTGCCTGATAGCCGGGGTGGAAGATGCTTTGCAGGCCGCAACGGGCGCCCAACGGATTGAGAATGCGCGCCAGGGAGTGGATCGGCGAGCGCAGGCCGAGGGTGTTGCGCAGGTCGATCATGCGCTGCAGTTGCGGCGCCCAATCCACCAACGGCATGAAGGCCAGGCCGCCGTTGTCCAGCGCTGTGCCGACCTGCTGCCAGTCGCGGCACAACGGGATGTTCAGTTCATCGAGCAGTTGTTCGCTGTAGAGTCGACCGGCGGTGTGCGCGCCGCCACCGTGCATGAACACCCGCACACCGTTCTGCGCCAGGCACTTGGCGGCCAGCAGGTACCACGGCAGATGACGCTTCTTGCCGGCATAGGTCGGCCAGTCGAGGTCGACCGCCAGTGCCGGCGCTTGCAAGCGCTCGCGCAGGGCCTCGGTAAAACCGGCCATTTCCTGCGCGCTTTCTTCCTTGTGGCGCAACAGCATCAGGAACGCGCCGAGCTGGGTGTCCTCGACTTGGTCGTCAAGCACCATGCCCATGGCGGCGCGGGCTTCTTCACGCGTCAGGTCACGGGCACCACGCTTGCCTTTGCCGAGGATGCGCACGAATTGGGCGAACGGGTGCTCGGCGGGCGTTTCGAGGGTCAACGCTGGGTAGTCGGTCATAAGCAATTCGTCGGTTTGGGCAGGCCCGCCAGTTTCGCGGCGAGTTTGGCAGGGGTGCCTTTGAACAGTCGGTTCAGGTGCAGGCTGTTGCCTTTGTCCGGGCCGAGTTTCAATGCGGTGTACTTGATCAGCGGCCGGGTCGCCGGCGACAGCTGGAATTCGGCGTAGAAGCTGCGCAACAGTTCGAGGATTTCCCAGTGCTCGGGGCTCAACTCGATGTCTTCGGCGGCGGCCAGGGCACTGGCGACGTCTGCCGACCAGTCACTGAGCTCCAGCAGAAAACCGTCCTTGTCCAGCTCGATGGCGCGCGCGCCGACCGTCAATACATTCATAACCAGCTGTTGACCTTGGCGTGGTGGATCGACAGTTCGACGAAGGCCGGATAATCGACAGCCGTAGCCCAACCCGGAACTTCGATAGCCCGGGCCTGGGCATCTTCGGCCAGCACGTAGAGGGCCAGGCCGCGCGCACTCAGCGCCGTGAAAGGGGCGCTGCCCGGCTGCAGGGCATAGGCGGCGTCACCGCACAGCAGCAATGCGTCGTTGGCGCCGATTATGCGCAGGCAGCTGTTCAGGCGGTCGTCGCCGAACGGGGAATGAGACAACACATGCAAAGTCGACATCAGAGGGTGATCACCTGGTCGTAATGGTCAATGAGTGCGGTGATTTCGTGGGCGGCCAACACGCGGGCTTCCTCCAGTGCCAGGGCACCTGGGTCCAGGCCACGTTCGGCAGCGCTGTCGGCACAGACAAACAGTTCTTCGACGCCGAACATCGGCAGCGCCTGCAGGTTGGCGCTCAGGTCTTTCTGTTGCAGGGCCTTGGCGTGCTGATGAGGGGCGAGCTGGAACACGCCGTCGTCGAGAAACAGCAGGCCGATCGGCAGATCGAAGGCGCCTCCCGCCAGCACGATGTCCAGCGCTTCGCGTGCGCCTGGACCGGACCAGGGCGACTGGCGGCTGATGATCAGCAAGGACTTGGCCATTTCACGCACCTCCGAAGCAGATCAGGCGGTCGGCATCCTGCACGGCGTCATGCAACTGCCCCAGCCCGGACAATTCCCACGGCGCGCCGACGGCGACAGCCTCGCGCTGATAGCGCCTGGCTTCCTCCTCGTTCAACACGCCACGGCGCAAGGCGGCGGCGATGCACACCACGCCATCGAGTTGGTTTTCGCTGACGAAGGTGCGCCATTGCCGGGGCACATCCAGCTCGTCCTGGGGTGTGACCACGCTGCCGGACGCGTTGTAAACGCCATCCTGGTAGAAAAACAGCCGGACAATCTCATGCCCGCCGGCAAGCAGCGCCTGGGCGAACAGCAAGGCGCGGCGCGAAGAGGGCGCATGGGCGGCGGAAAATACGGCGATGGCGAACTTCATGGCGGACTCGATCAGCGAAACTGCGGCCATGATAAAGCTTTATCGGCGCAGGGGCTAAATCGATGTTACCGGTGTGGGCCCCTTCGCGAGCAGGCTCGCTTGTATGGTAGGACTTGAAGGGAGGAGGAGGGACAAGGCTCGATTCTGACTGTTGACG
>NZ_JBXAHO010000039.1:0-62926 GCF_058795195.1 Pseudomonas sp. GW823-FHT06B06
CTGAAGGCTGCCCAAGGCAGCCTTCAGCTATGAAACATGTTTACCGGACACTAGTGACGCAGAGCGTGGGAACGATCATTCGCTACGATGGGCCCCGCCGAAATTGGACGACCTCCCCGCCATCAATCGTTAGGCAACGGCATCTGGTCATCATCAGGAATACCATCACCTTTGCTGGGGTCGTGCCAGCCCTGCGGATGTTCAGTCGGCACCACCGTCGGCCGCGCCAGCGGATCGCGCAGCGGACTGTCCGGGTCCATCACCGGATCCATGTCCTTCTCGGGAGTAGTCGGTACGGTTTCCGGACGTTCGTCGTTGAAGCTCGAATCGGTAGACATACGCACCTCCAAAAGAACTAGGGTTTGAGATTACCCAATGGATCGTAGGGTTTGGCCGGAGCCTTGGAGTTGTCACCCGGCTTCACATCCCTCGGGGCCTTGGCTGGCCCGATTGGATCGACCGCCGGATCGGCAAGGTCCGGGGAGTCGGGATCGAACCCCAACTCATCGCCAGACGAATGCTCGGATGAGTGAGGGCCGTCGGGGGTATTGGAATGTGCCATGACACCTCCTGATAGCCCGGGAAAATCCGGGCCTTTTAGATAAGAGGTTGGCAACGGCCGCAGGTGCCCGGCGAGTGACGAACGGGCTTACTGCGCGACCAGCGCTTTCTTCGCCTTGGCGGCAGCCTGTTCCTGGCCCGCTTGGGCAAGATCGTTGGCTGCCTTGAGCCAACGCTGCTGATCGACCTGAGCGGGCAGCTGGGTCGGATTCTGAATCAACACGGCCCATCCGCCGGCGTCCTTGAACGCTGATTCGAACGAACCAAACCCCATCATCAGCCGCTGATCCATACCTGCACGTAGCAAGACGGTCTGCTTCTGACGGTTGTATCCACTCAAAATCGCGTAGCGCGGTTCGGCCCAGAGCGCCGTGCCTTCGGTGAAGCGCACCATCACCGGGTAACCGGCCGCGACCTGGGTCAGCAAGGCGGGCAGATTGCTGTCAAGGGGATAAACCACCATCCCGTACTCGCGGGCGAGGTTCTGCATGTTCTGTTGCAACTGCGCCTCACCGCCCGGCAGATGCAAAGGCTTGTCGAGTAAGCCAGGGGTGATCACGATGCCCTGTTGCGACAGCATGCTCGCCAAGACTTGCGGCCCGCTTTGATTGGCCACACCCTTGTAGAACCGGCCGCTGAGTTCGACACGCTCCGGCAGACGCTTGATCTGCGGCGAAACGCTCCCGGCGCACCCCGCCAAACTGGCAACACACCCCACGATCAGTGCCGCCGACAGCATTCGAGAAATTACTCGCACCATCATCTCTCTCTTATTCAGATGCCAGGCAATCGCATTCCCGGCTTGGCAGTCGATCATAGGGCGCCGCACTGCAGCGGTATAGCCTTAATCGGCAGTTGATCGTCTTCGATAGAGCAAACTGGTTGGTGATAGCCGACCTTTGGTCAATAGCCTGAAACACGCCAGCGACTAGACTGTCACTTGCATGGCGTGTGCGCCCGCAGCAGGGCGAAGAGGAGGCCTCGATGAGCCTGGCAATGACGATCGTAATGTTGATTTCTGGATGGTTGGCGGTAGCGGCCGCCATGTTATGGGGCGTTCTGCGCATCACCCGCCGGCACCATCATCCTGTCGAGCCGGCACCTCTGGCGAAAACCGAAAAAGCCAGCGCATCACACGTCACTGTCCACTGAACGCCCCCTGCTCACCCAAAAAATCAGTAAAAAAAAAACGGCCGCCTGGAATCCAGGCGGCCGCTTTATGTCAGCGAGGTTCAAGCCTCAGCGGTAACCCGCTTCTGCCGAGCCCGGCGGGACATCATGTTCAGCACCTCGATCGCTGCCGAGAACGCCATCGCCGCATAAACGTAGCCCTTCGGTACGTGGGCGCCGAAGCCTTCGGCGATCAGCGTCATGCCGATCATGATCAGGAAGCCCAGCGCCAGCATGACGACTGTCGGGTTGTCATTGATGAACTTGGCCAACGGATCAGCCGCCAGCAACATCACCAGCACCGACACCACCACGGCGATGATCATGATCGGCAAATGCTCGGTCATGCCGACAGCGGTAATGATGCTGTCGATGGAGAACACCATGTCCAACATCAGGATCTGACCGATCGCAGCGGCAAAGCCCAAGGTCACGGTCGAGGTCGCCGACTTCGGATCGTCCGGCGCCGGGTCCATGCTGTGGTGGATCTCGGTGGTGGCTTTCCACAACAGGAACAAGCCGCCAGCGATCAGGATCATGTCCTTCCAGGAGAATGCGTGGCCGAAGATCTCAATGACCGGCGCGGTCAGCTGGACGATGAATGCAATGGTACTCAGCAAGCCCAGTCGCAGGATCAACGCCATGCCGATACCGATACGCCGAGCCTTCTGCCGATGCTGCTCGGGCAGTTTGTTGGTCAGGATCGAAATGAAGATCAGGTTATCGATGCCGAGCACGATTTCCATCACCACCAGGGTGGCCAGGGCGACCCAGGCAGTGGGGCTGGCGGCTAACTGTAAAAGGTATTCCATGGGTCAGTCCTGACTCGCTGTAAGACGGTTTAGATTTCCTGGGAGGACGATGCGGATTTTTCCGCCTCTTTTTCCGATGATTCTTTTTTGCTGATCAACCCACCGGTGGCATCACTGAGCGCTTGCTCGGCGGCCTTGTGGGTATCGTCGATTGCCTGTTTCGCGCTTTCGGCAGCCTTGCCCATCAACTGCTGGGCGCTTTTTTCTGCCTGGTCGCAACCGGCCAGGACCAGCAAGGAGGTGATCAAGAAGGCCGTAGCTTTGAGTTTCATGGTGTTTTTCCTCGATATAACGAACGCAGCCGAAACGATGGCCCGTTGATAGCGAGGGATTCTAGGCAATTGAATACTTCAGGAAAATTCGTATTTTTAGCGGTTATACTTCGGTTTTAACGAACTAAATAAAAATTCACCCTGTAGGAGCTGCCGCAGGCTGCGATCTTTTGATCTTGATCTTAAAAACAAGATCAAAAGATCGCAGCCTGCGGCAGCTCCTACAAAGGAACGCAGCGTGCATGCTCAACTATCGACAATTGCATTACTTCTGGGTGGTGGCCAAGACGGGCAGCATCGTGCGCGCTTGCGAGCAACTGAACCTGACGCCACAAACCATCAGCGGGCAGATCTCGCTGCTCGAACAAACCTATGGCATTGAATTGTTCCGCCGGGTGGGTCGACAGCTTGAGCTGACGGAGGCAGGCCGGCAAACCTTGCCTTACGCCGAGCAAATGTTTCAGTTGGGGGGCGAACTGGAATTGATGCTGCGCGCGCAGCCCAACGAGCAGCAGATCCTGTTTCGCGTGGGCGTGGCCGACGTGGTGCCCAAATCCATCGTCTATCGCCTGATCGCGCCGACCATGGAGTTGAGTGAGCCACTGCGCATCACCTGCCGCGAAGACAAGCTCGAACGGCTGTTGGCCGACCTGGCCATCCAGCGCCTGGACCTGGTGATCTCCGACAGCCCGATGCCCTCACACCTGGACATCAAGGGCTACAGCCAGAAACTCGGCGAATGCGGGATCAGTTTCTTCGCCACTGCCGAATTGGCGGCGCGCTATGGCCAGGATTTTCCCTGCAGCCTGCACGGCGCGCCCCTGCTGATTCCCGGGCCGGAAACCGTGGTGCGCAGCCGTTTGCAACGCTGGTTCGCCGAGCAGCAGATCCAGCCGCAGATCGTCGGCGAGTTCGACGACAGTGCCTTGATGCAGGCGTTCGGCCAATCCGGCAGCGGAATCTTCATCGGCCCGAGCGTGATCGCCAACGAAGTGCAGCGCCAATACGGCGTGCAAGTGATTGGCCAGACCGACGCGGTCAGCGAGTCGTTCTACGCCATTTCAGTGGAGCGCAAGGTCAAGCACCCTGGCATTGTCGCCATTACCGAAGGTGCCCGACGCGAGTTGTTTACCGAACTGTAAAGCCTCAGGCGCAGACTTCCCGGGGCTTGAACGTCATCAGGGCGATGGCCAGCAGGATTGAGGCGAGGATAAAAGCCGCTGCCGCGAAGCCAAGGCCTTGCAGCCCTACGCTGTCGATCACCCGCCCGCCGATCATCGCGCCCAGGCCAATACCCAGGTTGGCTCCAGCAATGTTCAGCGAGGCGGCGAACGCCGGCGCTTCAGGCGCGGCCTTCATCAGGCGCACGTGACTGACCAGGAACATCGCCGCCTGGGTCACGCCCCAAATGCCCATCGCCGCGGCCAGACCAAAGGGCGAATGAATGTTCGGCACCAATGCCACCAGGCCGGCAATCATGAACGCACAGAACATCATCGACGCCATCAGCGGGTGACGATCCACCGCACGACCGCCCAGCGAGTTGCCGATCAACCCGACCGCGCCGAAGCCCATCAGGCACCAGCCAACCACGGTGCCGTTGAACCCGGCCAGGCGCTCAAGGATATCGGCCAGATAGGTGTAGGCCGTGAACATGCCACTGAACACAATCACCGACAGCAACACATGACCCAGCATCAGCGGGCTGCGCAGGATCTTCAATTGCGACAGCAAACTCACCTGATGCTGGTGCAGGTTGGTTTTCGGCAAGTAGATAAACAGCAGCAGTGCCTTGGCAAAGGCGATGACCGCCAGAATGGCGAAAGCACTGCGCCAGCCGAACGCATCGGAAATCAACGTGCCCACGGGAATGCCGAACACCGTGGCACAGACTATGCCAAAGCCGATCTTGGCGATGGCGCGGCCGGCGTAATCGGGACCGACGATGTCCACCGCGGTCTCACTGGCCAGCGCCCAGAACACCGGCAACCCCAGCGCTGGAATCAACCGGGCAAGCGCCATGACCCAGATGTTCGGCGCCAGTGCCGCCAGGGTGTTGGCCAGGCCAAACATGATCAACACCGAGATAAACAGCTTGCGCCGCTCGAAGCGGGCGAAGTACGCCGTGAGGAATGGTCCGAATGCGGCGACAGTGAAGGCGAACAGGGTGACCAGCAAACCAGCTTGCGGGATGCTGACGTCCAGGTCCCGGGCAATGGCCGGTAACAGGCCGACGATAACGAATTCCGTGGTCAGCACCGTGAAGCCGGCGGCAGACAACAGAAGAATGGGCAACAGCATGCAAAACTCCAGAAAACGACAACACCAGCGATAGCCCGAAGGCCCACTGGCAGACATGAAAATGAGGATGGCGAATATTAACAGAGTGATTGCGCACGCGGTTGCACGAACCTGCAAATCGCGTCGCTTAGTCGAGCGGCAGTTCGTCACAGGCCTGAAGGATTCTTCCTACGCTGTGATAAAGTCCGCGCCCTGCAAAACGTACACCCAGCGCTCATCGACCTTTCATGACGTCGATAGCGCGACCCTCTTCGGTTTCCTGCCTGAAGCTGCTCTGCAGCAGCGGTGAAACCTTGCACTTATAAAAATCCGAGATGCCGTTTTATGACTGCTTCAGCCCCTTCTTTATTGCAACGCTTGAAACGCCTGAGCCTGGTCACGCAAATCGTGATCGGCCTGATCGCCGGTATCGCCCTGGCCTCGTTCGCGCCTGAAGCGGCGAAATCCACGGCGTTCATCGGCAAAGTCTTCGTCAGCGCGCTCAAGGCGGTCGCGCCGATTCTGGTGTTCGTGTTGGTCATGGCATCGATCGCCAACCATAAGCACGGCCAGGAAACCCATATCCGGCCAATTCTGTTCTTGTACCTGCTGGGGACTTTCGCTGCCGCCGTGGTCGCGGTGGTTGCCAGCATGATGTTCCCGTCCAGCCTGGTGCTGTCGACCCATGACGTTGCAGTGTCCGCGCCGGGCGGAATTGGTGAAGTGCTGCAAAGCCTGCTGCTGAGCGTGGTCGACAATCCGGTCAGCGCCTTGATGAACGCCAATTTCATCGGCATCCTGGCGTGGGCCATCGGCATGGGCATCGCCATTCGCCATGCCGGCGACACCACCCGTGAAGTGCTGGGCGACTTGTCCAACGGCGTGACGGTGATCGTGCGCCTGGTGATCTGCTTCGCGCCGCTGGGGATCTTCGGCCTGGTGGCCTCGACCCTGGCTACCTCCGGTTTCGGCGCCTTGATCGGCTACGCGCAACTGCTGGCCGTACTGCTCGGCTGCATGCTGTTCGTGGCGTTGGTAATGAACCCGCTCATCGTGTTCTGGAAACTGCGCCGCAACCCGTATCCGCTGGTGCTGACCTGCCTGCGCGAAAGCGGCATAACCGCGTTCTTCACCCGCAGCTCGGCGGCGAACATTCCGGTCAACCTGGAACTGAGCAAGCGCCTGGGCTTGCACGAAGACACCTATTCAGTGTCGATCCCGCTCGGCGCCACCATCAACATGGCCGGCGCGGCGATCACCATCACCGTGCTGACCCTGGCAGCCGTGCACACCCTGGGCATCGCCGTGGACATCCCGACCGCCATCCTGCTGAGCGTCGTTGCGGCAATCTGCGCCTGTGGCGCCTCGGGCGTGGCCGGTGGTTCGTTGCTGCTGATCCCGCTGGCGTGCAGCCTGTTTGGCATCCCGAGCGAAATCGCCATGCAGGTGGTGGCGGTCGGCTTCATCATTGGCGTGCTGCAGGACTCGGCCGAGACTGCGCTGAACTCGTCTACCGATGTGCTGTTCACCGCGGCTGCTTGCCTGGGCGAAGAACAGAAAGTCCAAAGATTGGCGTAACGCTGCAGACTCTGTGGGAGCGGGCTTGCTCGCGAAGGGGTCGTCAGCTTCAACATTAACGTTGCCTGACACACCGACTTCGCGAGCAAGCCCGCTCCCACAGGTCCGGTGGTGAGCATGAAAAATGATCGCCCACGAAAAAGCCCGCCCAGGCGCAAACCTGGGCGGGCTTTTTTGCAGCTGGACGGTTTAGAACGCGCCCATGTAGTCGCGCTTGCCCACTTCCACGCCGTTATGACGCAGCAGCGCATAGGCGGTGGTGACGTGGAAGAAGAACTGCGGCAGGCCGTAGGTCAGCAGGTAAGCCTGGCCGGAGAAACGCTTCTCCTTCGGCGTGCCCGGACGGGTCACGATCTCGATGCCTTCCTTGCCGTTGATCTGCTCGGGCGTGAACTCGCCGATGTAGGCCAGGACCTTGGCGATCAGTGCTTGCAGTTCGGCGAAGGTGGTTTCGCTGTCGTCGTATTTCGGCAGTTCGACTTCAGCCAGACGGGAAGTCACGCCTTTGGCGAAATCAACGGCGATCTGCACCTGACGTACCAGTGGGAACATGTCCGGGTACAGGCGCGCTTGCAGGAAAGCGTTCGGGTCGATGTTTTTCGCAGTGGCGTGGGCCTCGGCTTTTTTCAGCACGTCGCTCAGGGCGTTGAGCATTTGCTGGAAAACAGGAACGGAGGCGTCGTACAGGGAAATAGTCATGGCAGTCTCGTGTGATGACAGGAGGAAAACGTCGGCCGATTATAGCCGTGCGCGGTCCTCCCGAGATCGCTCTTTTTGCTACTTGCCCGCACGCGCCTCCCGAGGCATGCCCAAGGCGCGCTCGGCAATGATGTTGCGCTGGATCTCGTTGCTGCCGCCATAGAGGGTGTCGGCGCGGCTGAACAGGTACAGAGACTGCAGCCGAGTCAGTTGATAAGGCGCAGCTTCGAGCAGTTCTGCCTCGGCGCCCAGTACGTCCATCGCCAGCTTGCCGAGGCTGGCATGCCAGGTCGACCAGAACAGCTTGTAGATGGTCGCCTCCTTGCGCAGCGATCCATCCTGGCTTCCCGAGAGCATGCGCAGCGAGTTGTAGCGCATGATCCGCAACCCACTCCAGGCCTCGGCCAGGCGTTGGCGCAGGATCGGATCGCGGGCAGCCCCGTTGCGCTTGGCGATGGCGATGATTTCGTTGAGTTCGTTCTGGAACTGCATCTGTTGGCCGAGGGTCGACACGCCGCGCTCGAACCCCAGCAACGCCATGGCGATTTTCCAGCCGTCGCCCGGCGCGCCGATAATATTGGCGGCGTCGGTGCGGGCGTCATCGAAGAACACTTCGTTGAACTCCGAGGTGCCGGTCAGTTGCTCGATCGGTCGCACGGTGATTGAAGCCTGGGCCATCGGGACCAGCAGGAAAGACAAACCTCGATGGCCGACGCTGCCCGGTTCAGTGCGAGCAATCACAAAGCACCAATCCGATTCATGGGCCAGGGAGGTCCAGACTTTCTGCCCGTTGATCACCCAACTGCCGGTCGCTTCGTCCAGCGTCGCGCGGGTCTTGACGTTGGCGAGGTCGGAGCCGGCCCCTGGCTCGGAATAGCCCTGGCACCAGAAGCTCGTGCCGTTGACGATCCCAGGCAGAAAACGCTGTTGCTGCTCGACCGTGCCGAATGCGGCAATAGTCGGCCCGGCCAGGCCTTCACCGATATGCCCCATGCGCCCTGGGCCGCCAGCGCGGGCGTACTCTTCGTGAAAAATCACCTGCCGCGTGATCGACAGCCCACGCCCGCCATGCTTAGGCGCCCAGCCGACGCATGTCCAGCCGCCCTCGGCCAGTTTGCGCTCCCAGGCTTTGCGCTCTTGGGGAAACATGTGCTCATCGCCAGGGCCGCCGCGAAAACGCAGGGACTCGAATTCGCCACAGAGGTTGGCGCTCATCCAGTCGACGACTTCCTGGCGAAAGCACTCGTCTTGCTCGCTGAAACTGATTTTCATGGTTGCTCTCCAAGAATCACCGCGGCGATCCGCTCGCGATGCCAGGCCGGCAGCCCGAGGAAGCTCTCGCTGGCGCGGGCGCGCTTGAAGTAGAGGTGTGGGTCATATTCCCAAGTGAAACCGACGCCGCCATGCAACTGGATCGACTCGGACGCGCAGTGGAAAAAGGTTTCCGAGCACTGCGCCTTGGCCAGCGCTGCTGCCAGCGGCAGTTCGCCCGCCACGTCGGCATCGCCCCGGGGATCAAGGGCTTCCTGAGCGACGCACGCCGCGTAGTAGCAGGCCGAACGCGCGCATTCGACTTGCAGCATCATGTCCGCTGCACGGTGTTTGAGGGCCTGGAAACTGGCGATGGGGCGACCGAACTGCTGACGCTCCTGCATGTAGGCCACGCTGAGGTCGAGCACCTGCTGCGCGCCGCCGGTCTGTTCGGCAGCCAGGCCGATGCAGGCCAGTTGCAGGACCTGCTCCAGGTGCGGCCAGCCGTTGCCGAATGTACCCAGCAGGCAGTCGGCTTCGAGGTACAGGCCCTTGAGCTCGATGCGAGCCTGGCGCCGGGTCTGGTCCATGGTCGGCAGCATTTGCCGCTCGATGCCCGCCCGCGCGGCGTCAACGGCGAACAGACTGATGCCCGCCTCGCCGGTCGATCCGGGTTGCCGTGCGGCAATGATCAAGAGGTCGGCGCCATGGCCATCCAGTACATGCTTGAGCGTGCCGTCGAGGACAAAACCGTCGCCCTCAGCCACCACCGTGGCCTGGACATCGCCGGCCGACCAGCCGTTGGCACTGCTGAACGCCAGGGTCGCGGTCAGGCTGCCGTCGGCAATCGAAGGCAACCAACGCTGCTTCTGTTCATCATTGGCGGCCAGCAATAACGCTGGCGTGGCCATGCAAGCAGTGGCGAAAAACGGCGAGCACAACAATCGCCGCCCCATCTGCTCCAGCAGGATTGCCAGCTCGACGAAGCCCAGCCCGAGGCCGCCATAGGCTTCGGGAATATGGATCGCCGGCCAACACATTTCCTGGCATAACCGCTGCCAGAGGGCCTCGTCGAAACCCCGTTCGCTGGCCATTGCCGCGCGCACGGCGGCCGAATCCGACACATCGGCGAGCAAGCCCTCGGCCGATGCGCGGATCATTTCCTGTTCGTCGCTGAATGCAAACTCCATCGCGGCGCCTTCTGCTCGTCTGGTGGGGCACGCGTGGCGCAACACCCCTTTGAACATGAAGTCTGCCGCTGTGCGGGCGCGGTGAAATCGTCAGCCTTGCCTAGTCCGAACGAGCGATGCCGTGGACAATGAAGCGCTGAACGCAGGCAAGGCTCGACTAACCTCCATCAACGAGGTCTTATAAGCCGAGAAAATCCTGACCAACCCTTAGCGAGGTTCCAGACACTGTGAGTACTGAGCAAGAAACGACTTTCGACGAACCACGCCTGAACAGCACGGAAATCCGCATTCTGGGTTCCCTGATCGAAAAACAGGCCACCAGCCCGGAAACCTACCCGCTGACCCTCAATGCCCTGGTGATTGCCTGCAATCAGAAAACCAGCCGCGAGCCGGTGATGAACCTCACCCAGGGCCAGGTTGGCCAGAGCCTGCGCGCCCTCGAAGGACGCGGCTTCGCCAGACTGGTGATGGGCAGCCGCGCCGATCGCTGGGAGCACAAGGTCGACAAGGCACTGGAACTGGTGCCAGCGCAGGTGATCCTGACCGGGCTGATGTTTCTGAGGGGACCGCAGACGGTCAACGAACTGCTGACCCGCAGCGGGCGCATGCATGATTTCGAGGATGCGGAGCAGGTCGTGCATCAGCTGGAACGCCTGATCGCCCGTGGCCTGGCAGTGCTGATCCCGCGTCAGGCCGGACAACGCGAAGATCGTTATACCCACGCACTGGGTGATCCGGCGGATATCGAAGCGATCCTCGCGGCCCGCCAAAACGCGCCGGAGCGTGGTGCTGGCGGCGCGGTATCGGTTGAACGAATCGAGGAGCTCGAAGCACGAATTGCCGCGCTGGAAGAGCGCTTGGCACGCCTCGAATAAAGGGGCGAGCCTTTGCGGGCGGCAATTGCGGCTGCCCGTCAATCAATAGGCAAGGCTGCTGCGGGCAAACTCCACGGCTTTTTGAAACTGCTCATCGGTCGGGCGCACACCGGTATAAAGCACGAATTGCTCCAGTGCCTGGATCGCAATCACTTCGAGCCCGGTGATGACATGTTTGCCCTCGGTACGAGCGCGCACGATCAGCGGAGTTTCCGCAGGAACCGCGACGACATCGAAGACGATATCCGCAGCCGCAATGGCATGGGCATCGAACGCCAACTGCTCGGCATGTGGGCCGGTCATGCCGATGGGCGTGACGTTGATGAGCATTTGCGGACGTTGCTCACCGAGCTCGGCTTGCCACGGGTAACCCAGCGACTGGGCCAATGCCTGGCCCGCGCGCTCATTACGCGCCACGATCAGGCCATCGCGGTAACCGCCATCGCGCAAGGCGCTGGCCACTGCCTTGGCCATGCCGCCACTGCCAAGCAACGCAAACGTGGTGTCCTTGGACACCTGGTGGGTCTGCAGCAACTGGGCAATGGCGATGTAGTCGGTATTGAAGGCCTTGAGATGGCCGTCGGTATTGACGATGGTGTTGATCGACTGGATGGCTGCGGCAGAAGGGTCCAGTTCATCGACCAGGGCTATGCAGGCTTCCTTGAACGGCATCGATACACCGCAACCCCGAATTCCCAGGGCGCGAATGCCGCCGACGGCGCCCGGCAGATCCTGACTGGAAAACGCCTTGTAGTAGAAATTCAGCCCCAACTGCTCATACAGGTGATTGTGAAATCGCAGGCCAAAGTTCCCAGGGCGTCCGGAGAGGGACATGCACAGCTGGGTGTCTCTGTTGGGGTTCATCTGCATATGAATCTCCTTGTGCTGCACTTTCGGATGGAAGGGATTAGCCTGCCCATCGGGTTCTGATCAATCATATTTGCGTGCACTGGCGGACGCCGCATGACCGTAAGGATGACGACACAGACCTTACACAAAATTTACCCGGCGGCTGTGCTGTTTTTTTAAAAAAAGCTGTCTTAGAAGTATCCCCGCGACATTCCTTGAGTCTATTGCAGACACAAGCGCCGGGGCGAAGCACCGAGGAGTCATCATGATCCGTAGAATCCCCACAGTGGCTTTGCTGATCGGCGCCCTCGCGGTCGCAGGCCAAGCAGAGGCCCATGGCGGTGGCGGTTGGGAAGGTCCGGCGGTATTTGGCGCGATCGTCGGCTCTGCCATCGTTGGCTCGGCAATCATCAACAGCAACCGGCCTGTGTACGTGACGCCGCAACCGGTCTACGCCCAGCCGGTTTATGCGCAACCGCAGCCGGTGTACATGGCGCCGCCCCCACCGGTCTACTACCAACCCGCACCGGTGTATGTGGGGCAACCGATCTACTACCGCCCGGCACCGGTCTATTACGGCCCACCCCGTGGTTACTACGGCCCACCTCGCGGCTACTACGGTCCGCCCCACGGCTACGGCCGCTGGTAATCCCGCGCGCGCAATCCGCCGTTCGTCGTCACAGGTCTGGAAAGATCCTGTCGGTGTCGTTCTCGGGACAGTGTCGACCGGTGAAGTCGGCAAGATTGACTCGCCCTTCCCTTTTGCGCCAGCAACAGCAATAACGGCGCCTGCAACGGGTCAATAACAACAAGGACGAGCTCATGCCCACGCAAAACCCGCACCGCATCAATGGCCTGTGCACTTGCAGCAAGGTCTACAACGCCCTGACGGAACTCAAGCAGCTCGAAGGTCATCGCAGCGCCAAGTTCCTTTCGCTACTGACGCAGAACCTGGTGAGAAAGGGACTGCTCAGCGAGCAGGAAGTGGTTCATATGCTCGACCAGGTGGTCGTCTGAGCGTCAGCCGGTGGGCTGACCTCACTGGCATCAATGACCACTATTGAAAACGTTGATTTTCCCTCGACGCACCCGGACCGTAAGGTGACTCCACAGATTGATGGAGGTCCCTATGATGTCTCAGATTCAGATCATGTCCGTTATCGGCAGCGCCGTTCCCGCACCGCTCAGAGCGCTTGGGTTGCTCGCCTGCTGGTACCTGGTCCAGGACGGCGAACAAATCAGCGGCCCGCTGACCTCACTACCGGACGCCCAGGCGTTGTCCCTGCAAATCGGCACGGGACAGCCGGGCAAGCTCAGTGCCTAAGGCAGCTGAACCCGCGGTTTGGTCTCGATGAAAATGGCCCAGCTCGACATGAACAGGGCCGCGATCAACGGACCGATGACAAACCCGTTGAGCCCGAACAGCGCCAGGCCGCCCAGGGTCGAGATCAGGATCATGTAGTCCGGCATCTTCGTGTCCTTGCCCACCAGGATCGGGCGCAGCACGTTATCCACCAGGCCGATTACGAATACCCCGAACAACCCCAGCACCACGCCTTGCCAGACTGCGCCGGTCAACAGGAAAAACGCCGCCACCGGCGCCCAGACAATCCCTGCCCCAACTGCTGGCAACAAGGACAGAAGCGCCATCAACACCGCCCAGACCAGCGCGCTCGGAATGTCGAGAAACCAGAAAATCATTCCGCCCAATGCACCCTGGGTAATCGCTACCAATAGGTTGCCCTTCACCGTGGCTCGCACCACGCGGTTGAACTTGAGCTGCAAACGGCGTTTCTGGTGTTCTTCCAATGGCACGGCCATGCGTACCTTGCGCGCGAGTTCAGCGCCGTCGCGCAGGAAGAAAAACAACAGGTAGAGCATGATGAAAAAGCTGACGATGAACTCGAATGTACCCTGGCCAAGACTGAACACCCGATTAGTCACCTCGCCGCCTGCCATCGCGCTCTTGACGATTTTCTCCCGAAGCCCGTTCAACTCTCCCACGCCGAACCGATCGAGCAAATGCTGGAAATACGGTGGCAAGTGATGCTTGAACTGCGTTACATACGCGGCAATGTCCAGCTCACCGCTCTCGATACTCTTGTACAGCGCCGTCCCTTCCTGAACCAGCAGGAAGCTGATGATGATCACCGGCAGGATCGCAATCACCAGGCAGATGCTTAACGTACAGAACGACGTCAGGTTGCGCTCCCAGCCGAACTTGAGCTGCAGCCGGCGCTGCATGGGCGCAAAGACAATCCCCAGGATCACCGCCCAGAACACCGCACCGTAGAATGGCAGCAGGATCCAGATGAACGCGATGCTCACCAACACCAGCAAAACCGCCAGCGATTTATCTTTTAGCGTCTCTTCGTTCATATCCGATCCTGGCCAGTCACCGGGCGCAACGTTGCGCCCTGATGCTTAGGCCATCACAGCGAGCGCGAGTGCCGTACGTTGTTCAAAAAGCATCGGAGGAAGGCGCCCAGGGGACCAATGGTGAAAATCCGGGCAAAAAAAAGGGGAGCACATGCCCCCCCGAGGTTTAAAGCGTTGTATCGCGGCCGTTAACTCAGCCTTCGATCTCGATCAGGATCTCGCCCGGGTTCACCCGGTCGCCCTTGGCCACGTGAATGGCGGTGACTTTGCCGGCGATGGCGGCCTGGACTTCGGTTTCCATCTTCATCGCTTCGGTGATCAGCACAGCCTGGCCCGCCTTGACACTGTCGCCTTCCTTGACCAGCACATCGACGATGTTGCCCGGCATGGTGGTGCTGACGTGGCCCGGTGCGCTGGCCTGCTTGCGCTTGCTGCTACCACCGCCGACGAATTCGTTGAGCGGCTCGAACACCACTTCTTCCGGCATGCCGTCGATGGACAGGTAGAAGTGACGCTTGCCTTCAGCCTTGACGCCCACACCGGTGATGTCGACGCGGTAGGTTTCGCCGTGGACGTCGATGACGAACTCGGTCGGCACGCCTTCGCCGCCAGCCGAAGCGACGCCGCCAGCTTCCGGAATCGGCAACAGCACTTCCGGGGTCAGGGTGCCCGCTGCACGCTCTTCGAGGAACTTGCGCCCGATGTCCGGGAACATGGCGTAGGTCAGCACGTCTTCTTCAGACTTGGCCAGGGCACCGATGTCGGCACGTAGCTTGGCCATTTCCGGCTTGAGCAGGTCGGCTGGGCGCACGTCGATCACTTCTTCGCTGCCGATAGCCTGGCGACGCAGTTGCTCGTTCACCGGGGCCGGCGCCTTGCCGTAGCCACCTTGCAGGTACAGCTTCACTTCGTTGGTGATGGTCTTGTAGCGCTCGCCGGCCAGCACGTTGAAAAACGCCTGGGTGCCGACGATTTGCGAAGTCGGGGTCACCAGTGGCGGGAAGCCGAGGTCTTCGCGAACCCGCGGGATCTCTGCCAGCACTTCGCTCATGCGGTTCAGTGCGCCCTGCTCTTTCAACTGGTTGGCCAGGTTGGAAATCATCCCGCCCGGCACCTGGTTGACTTGAACACGGGTGTCGACCGCGGTGAATTCGCTTTCGAACTGGTGGTACTTCTTGCGCACGGCGTAGAAGTACAGGCCGATTTCCTGGATCAGCTCGAGATTCAGGCCGGTGTCGTACTCGGTGCCCTTGAGGGCCGCGACCATCGACTCGGTGCCTGGGTGGCTGGTACCGGAGGCAAAGCTGGAGATTGCGGTGTCGATGTGGTCGGCGCCGTTTTCAATCGCCTTGAGCTGGCACATGGTTGCCAGGCCGGCGGTGTCGTGCGAGTGAATGAACACTGGCAGCGATTGCTCGGCCTTCAGCGCCCTGACCAGTTCGCCGGTGGCGTAGGGGGTCAGCAAACCAGCCATGTCCTTGATCGCCACCGAGTCGCAACCCATGGCTTCCATTTGCTTGGCCTGTGCCACGAACGCGTCGATGGTGTGCACCGGACTGGTGGTGTAGGCGATGGTGCCCTGGGCGTGCTTGCCGGCGGCTTTCACCGCTTCGATGGCGGTACGCAGGTTACGCACGTCGTTCATGGCGTCGAAGATGCGGAACACGTCGATGCCATTGACCGCTGCCTTGGCGACGAAAGCCCTGACCACGTCGTCGCTGTAGTGGCGATAGCCCAGCAGGTTCTGGCCGCGCAGGAGCATTTGCAGGCGAGTGTTAGGCAACGCGGCGCGCAGTTGGCGCAGACGCTCCCACGGGTCTTCCTTGAGGAAGCGTACGCAGGCGTCGAACGTTGCGCCGCCCCAGCATTCCAGCGACCAATAGCCGACCTTGTCGAGCTTGTCGCAGATCGGCAGCATGTCTTCAGTGCGCATGCGGGTCGCGAGCAGCGATTGGTGGGCGTCGCGCAGGATGGTGTCGGTTACGAAAATCTTCTTGGACATTGTTCTATTCCTCACAGGCCTGCGTGGGCGGCAATGGCGGCGGCGATGGCCAGGGCCAGCTCTTCGGGTTTGCGCTTGATCGAGTAGTTGGTCAGTTCAGGGTGGCTTTCGACGAAGCTGGTGTTGAACTGGCCGCTACGGAATTCCGGGTTACGCAGGATTTCCTGGTAGTAGGCCGCGGTGGTCTTGACCCCTTGCACGCGCATGTCGTCCAGCGCGCGCAGGCCACGGTCCATCGCTTCTTCCCAGGTCAACGCCCAGACCACCAGTTTCAGGCACATGGAATCGTAGAACGGTGGAATGGTATAGCCGGTGTAGATCGCCGTATCGGTCCGTACGCCCGGGCCGCCGGGAGCGTAGTAACGGGTGATCTTGCCGAAGCTGGGCAAAAAGTTGTTTTTCGGGTCTTCGGCGTTGATCCGGAACTGCAGCGCGAAACCGCGATGCTGGATGTCTTCCTGTTTCACCGAGAGCGGCAGGCCGGATGCAATGCGGATTTGCTCGCGGACGATGTCGATACCGGTGATTTCTTCGGTGATGGTGTGTTCCACCTGCACCCGGGTGTTCATTTCCATGAAGTACACCTCGCCCTCGGCGAGCAGGAACTCCACGGTACCGGCGTTCTCGTAACCCACGGCCTTGGCTGCGCGCACCGACAGGTCGCCGATGTAGGCGCGCTGTTCCGGGGTCAGTTGCGGGCTCGGCGCGATTTCGATGAGCTTCTGGTTGCGGCGCTGGATCGAGCAGTCACGCTCGAACAGGTGCACCACGTTGCCAAAGCTGTCGCCGAGGATCTGCGCTTCGATGTGCTTGGGGTTGACGATGCACTTTTCCAGGAACACTTCCGCGGAACCGAACGCCTTGGTGGCTTCGGAAATGACGCGCGGGAACGCCTGTTCAAGTTCTTCACGGCTGTTGCAGCGACGGATACCGCGACCGCCACCACCGGAGGTAGCCTTGAGCATCACCGGGTAGCCGATACGGTCACCCTCGGTCAGGGCTTCTTCGATGCCCGAAACGTTGCCTTCGGTACCCGGGGTGACCGGGACACCCGCCTTGATCATGCTGCGGCGAGCTTCGGTCTTGTCACCCATCCGGCGAATGACTTCAGCCGATGGACCGATGAATTTGATCCCGCGTTCGGCGCAGATGTCGGCCAGTTCAGCGTTTTCCGAGAGGAATCCGTACCCAGGGTGCAAGGCATCGCAACCGGTTTCCACCGCCAGGTTCACCAGCTTGCGCGGGTTCAGGTAACCGGCCAGTGGCTCGGCACCAATACTGTGGGCCTCATCCGCACGTTTGACATGCAGGGCATGGCGATCGGCGTCGGAATAGATCGCGACCGAGCGAATGCCCATTTCGGCACAAGCGCGTACGATTCGTACGGCAATTTCACCGCGGTTGGCGATCAGGATCTTTTTTATCACTTGGAGTTTCCCTTGATCCGGTGGTACCCACGACCTGCTAGACCAGGTCGACGAGTGACCAAATGTTTCAATTTGGTCGCACCTCCACACTAGCGCTCACAAGGGATTAACAAAAATGAATAATTATTGGGTCATGCATAAGTAAAGACTTATAGTTGACGCACCAGCCGTGGCCAGAGTGTTCAAAAAATGCGTAAGTCCTTGATGCGAATGACATTACGTCAATTGCAGATCTTCAACGAAGTCTGTGACCTGAGGTCCTACAGCCGGGCAGCCGACGAAATGTCCCTCACGCAACCGGCCGTCAGCCTGCAGATTCGTCAACTTGAAGAGCTGGTTGGCCAGCCCCTGTTCGATTATGTCGGCAAAAAACTCTACATGACCGAGGCCGCAGAAGCGCTGCAACGAGCGAGCCGGGACATTTTCGGGCGCCTGGAAAACCTCGACATGCAACTGTCGGACATGCAGGGCTCCTTGCAAGGCCAACTAAAACTGGCGGTGGAATCGAGCGCCAAGTATTTCGTACCGCATCTGTTTGCCGCCTTCAAGCGCCAGCATCCGGAAGTGAATCTGCAACTGACGGTGGTCAATCGCGCCCAGGTGATTCGGCGACTGTCGGACAACCGCGACGACCTGGTGATCATGTCCATGGTGCCGCAGGACATGGGGCTGGAGTTCCTGCCGTTCTTGAACAATCCGATCGTTGCTGTGGCACCGCCGGACCACCCGCTGTGCCATCAGGGGCCTTTGCGCCTGCAGGATCTTGAGCCTTACACCTTGCTGATGCGCGAGGTGGGTTCGGGCACGCGATTGGCCTGCGAGGAATACTTCAAGGAGAAACGTGTGCACTTCAACCAGACCCAGGAGGTCTCCTCGGCCGAAGCTCAGCGCGAATGTGTGCTGGCGGGCCTGGGCGTGGCTCTGTTGACGCGCCACGCCCTGAACCTTGAATTGGCCACCGGCGGCTTGATCGAGTTGCCGATCGAAGAACTGCCGCTCTACCGCAGCTGGTGCCTGGTACAGGCCAAGGCCAAACGCCTGTCACCGGTGGCTCACGCCTTCCTTGCGTTCATTCGAAGCGAAAGAATTCAGATCAGCGCGCTGGTTGAGCGCTTCGACGGGAAGCTGTCGCGGCCGCCTGCCAGTAATTGAGCTCAAGGTCGCCAGTAAAATCGGCGATCTCGGCCAGCAGCTGACGCTGCTCACAACGATCTTCGATCGCACGGCGAAACGCCATGCGGCGCCGGTCTTCCTGCTGGCGACGGGTTTTGACGACACTGTTGCGTTCTTCGTAGGGCTGGGCCATTTGAGTTCTCCCAAGTCGAATACGGGAGTTTCAAGATAGGCGCGAGGGATGACGGTTTGGCGGCGGGTCGGTGACAGAGAGATGAACAATCAAAAGATCGCAGCCTGCGGCAGCTCCTACAGGGATTTGTGAACACCTGTAGGAGCTGCCGCAGGCTGCGATCTTTTGACCTTAGTCGTCCAGCGCTTTCACCGACTTGGGTGACAGGCGCAAGCTGCGCAGGCTGCGCTTGACGCTCTTGAGGTGGTTGACCAGGCTCGGCCCCCGGGCCATGGCCACGCCCATGGCCAACACATCGATCACCACCAGGTGGGCAATGCGCGAGGTCAGCGGCGTATAGATTTCGGTGTCTTCGTGCACGTCGATGGCCAGGTTGACGGTCGACAGTTCAGCCAAAGGCGTCTGGCTAGGGCACAAGGTGATCAATGAGGCGCCGCTCTCACGCACCAGGTTGGCGGTGATCAACAAATCCTTGGAGCGGCCGGACTGCGAAATGCAAATCGCCACGTCGCTTGGTTTCAGGGTAACCGCCGACATCGCCTGCATGTGCGGATCGGAATACGCCGCCGCCGTGAGCAGCAAGCGGAAGAACTTGTGCTGCGCATCCGCCGCCACCGCACCAGAGGCGCCGAAACCATAGAATTCGACGCGCTGGGCCTGGGACATGAGTGTCACCGCACGCTGCAACTCCAGCGGATCGAGCTTCTCGCGAACCTCCATCAGCGTGTGCAGGGTGGTGTCGAAAATCTTCAGGCTGTAGTCCGCTACCGAATCGTCCTCATGGATCGCGAACTGCCCGAAACTCGCGCCCGCCGCCAGGCTCTGGGCCAGCTTCAGCTTCAAGTCCTGGAAACCCGAGCAACCGATGGCGCGGCAAAAGCGCACGATGGTCGGCTCACTGATCCCCACGCTGTGGGCCAGGTCCGCCATGGAACTGTGCATCACGGCCGCAGGATCAAGCAAAACGTGATCGGCGACCTTGAGCTCCGACTTGCGTAACAGGTGGCGAGACTGGGCGATGTGTTGCAGCAGATTCAAAGGGCTGGACTCTTTTTTATTTGGCAGGCGCCGGGGATGTAGCACGCTTGTAGTTATACTACATGAATCGCCTTTTTGCCTGCTCAATAAGTAACTGAATTGTCTTCGTCACACCCTGTTTTGGCGGGATGGGCTTTATGTAGCAGCGGATCCGGCCTTTGCCACCCAGGATTTTTTGCGAAAAAAAGCCCGCAGTGTGAGCGGGCGAAAGACCAAAGAAGCTATATGCGCAGTCGCTTCCAGGTGGAGAAAGCTGCTTGGGGGATCAGCTTCCTCGGTACGTTGAATAGCTGTAGGGCGAAATGAGCAGCGGTACATGGTAGTGATCCTGCTCGGCAGAGATGCCAAAACGCAGCACCACCACATCCAGGAATGCCGGCTCCGGCAACTGGACACCACGGGCGCGGTAATAGTCGCCCGCATGAAACTGAACCTGGTAGACGCCGGTCCGGTACTCATCGCCTTGCAGCAGCGGCGCATCGACACGACCATCGCTGTTGGTTATCGCGCTGGCGACCAATTCCAGCTGCGAACCTTCAACGCGGTACAACTCGACCTTGATCGAGCTGCCTGGGCAACCATGTGCAGCGTCCAAAACATGTGTAGTCAAACGTCCCATTGATTCTGCGCACCTGCCTGCGTGGAGCAGCCAGGCTTCGCGCCTCCCGAAGTCAGATGAAAAGGAGACCGCACCGATTCGGAGCACGAAAAGCTGCGGCGAGCGATTGATTAAGACACTTTTCAAAAAAATTGTACACAATAAAAACGACATTTTTGCGACTGATGGCGCCAACGATGAAAATCCCGCGGATTTCCTGTGAAACCCGCCACCTCTGAACCGTGCAATCATTAACTGACCAGCCAGGCAGGTTTCTTGCAGGAGCTTGTCATTAACACGCAAAGATGACCGTTAACGAAAAATGCAAAAAATCAGGCTTACAAAGTGAATATAAAGTTGTATACAATCACCCCATCGCTGTGACGCCACCCAGTGATCCAACCTTTAGTCGCGTCACACCAACTGTCACCACGAATATAAGAAGGAAGACTGCAGTGAGCGCTGACTACCCTCGCGACCTGATCGGTTACGGCAGTAACCCTCCGCACCCACACTGGCCGGGCAATGCCCGCATCGCCCTGTCATTCGTTCTCAACTACGAAGAAGGCGGCGAGCGCAATATCCTGCACGGCGATAAAGAGTCCGAAGCATTCCTCTCGGAAATGGTGTCTGCCCAGCCGCTACAGGGCGCGCGCAACATGAGCATGGAATCGCTTTACGAGTATGGCAGCCGCGCCGGCGTCTGGCGGATTCTGAAGCTGTTCAAGGAATTCGACATTCCGCTGACCATCTTCGCCGTGGCGATGGCCGCCCAGCGTCACCCGGATGTGATCCGCGCGATGGTCGATGCCGGCCACGAAATCTGCAGCCACGGCTACCGCTGGATCGACTACCAGTACATGGACGAAGCGCAGGAACGCGAGCACATGCTCGAAGCGATCCGCATCCTCACCGAAATCACCGGCGAGCGTCCGCTGGGCTGGTACACCGGTCGCACCGGCCCCAACACCCGCAAGCTGGTGATGGAAGAAGGCGGTTTCCTCTACGACTGCGACACCTACGACGACGACCTGCCCTACTGGGAACCGAACAACCCGACCGGCAAGCCGCACCTGGTGATCCCGTACACCCTGGACACCAACGACATGCGCTTCACCCAGGTGCAGGGTTTCAATAAGGGCGACGATTTCTTCGAATACCTCAAGGATGCGTTCGACGTGCTCTACGCCGAAGGCGCGGAAGCCCCGAAAATGCTGTCGATCGGCCTGCACTGCCGCCTGATCGGCCGTCCGGCGCGTCTGGCTTCGCTCAAGCGCTTTATCGAATACGCTAAAAGTCATGAACAGGTGTGGTTCAGCCGCCGCGTCGACATTGCACGCCACTGGCAGGAAACCCACCCGTACCAAGGGGCCGCGAAATGAGCGCCTTTCAAACATTGAAACCCTCGACCCTGAGCCGCGACGCCTTCGTCAAAGCCTTCGCCGACATCTACGAACATTCGCCATGGGTGGCCGAGAAGGCCTTCGACCTGGGCCGGGATGCCTCGATCGACCAGATCGAAACCCTGCACCAGCGCATGAGCGACATCCTGTTGAGCGCTGATCACGAAAGCCAGTTGGCCCTGATCAACGCTCACCCGGACCTGGCTGGCAAAGCTGCCGTCCAGGGCCAATTGACCGAAGCCAGCACCCATGAACAGGCTGGCGCCGGTATTCACCAATGCACGGCCGAAGAGTTCCAGCGCTTCACCGAGCTGAACGACGCCTACAAGGCCAAGTTCAAGTTTCCCTTCATCATGGCGGTAAAAGGCAGCAACCGGCATCAGATCCTCGCGGCGTTCGAAACGCGCATCCACAACCCGGTAGATACCGAGTTCAAGTGCGCGCTGGCGGAGATCAACAAGATCGCCCTGTTCCGATTACTGACCCTATAGCGAGTTTTGCCCGAGTGTTAAAAACGCTGAAGCACCCAGGGCACTGCAAGCATCCCAAGCCAACTTATTAAAGGCAGACAAGAAGAATGAAAGCTTACGCCGTACCTTTCGAGAAGTTCGTCAACCTGGCCGACGCCCGCCTGGGCACCAAGATCATCTCGGTCACCGATGACTGGTTCGCAGACGCCAACCGTCTGTTTCAACCGACCCCGGCCGTATGGAAGGAGGGCGTGTTCGATGATAACGGCAAGTGGATGGACGGCTGGGAGTCGCGCCGCAAGCGCTTCGAAGGCTACGACAGCGCCGTGATCCGCCTGGGCGTGCCTGGCTCGATCAAAGGCGTGGACATCGACACTTCATTCTTCACCGGCAACTTCCCGCCGTCGGCTTCCCTGGAAGCCTGCTTCCTGGCCGAAGGTGAGCCAGACGAAAACACCCAGTGGACCGAAGTGCTGTCGGCCGTCGAGCTGCAAGGCAACAGCCACCACTACCACGAAATCAGCAACGACCAGGCGTTCAGCCACCTGCGCTTCAACATCTACCCGGATGGCGGCGTGGCTCGCCTGCGCGTGTACGGCATCCCGTTCCGCGACTGGTCGGCGGTGGGTGACAACGAGCGGGTCGACCTGGCGGCAGCCCTCAACGGTGGCCGTGCCCTCGCCTGCTCCGACGAACACTTCGGCCGCATGAGCAACATCCTCAACCCGGGCCGTGGCATCAACATGGGCGACGGCTGGGAAACCGCACGTCGTCGCACGCCAGGCAATGACTGGGTGATCGTCGCCCTCGGCCATCCGGGCGAGATCGAGAAAATCATCGTCGACACCCTGCATTTCAAGGGCAACTACCCGGACAGCTGCTCGATCCAGGGCGCGTTCGTCAAGGGCGGTACCGACAGCCAGATCGAAACCCAGTCGCTGTTCTGGCGCGAACTGCTGCCAAGCCAGAAGCTGGAAATGCACGCCGAACACACCTTCGCCGAGCAGATCAAGGCCCTGGGCCCGATCACTCACATCCGCCTGAACGTGTTCCCGGACGGTGGTGTGAGCCGCCTGCGCGTCCTCGGCAAGGTCGCTAAATAAGGTGTAGATGATCGTTCCCACGCTCCGCGTGGGAATGCATACCGTGACGCTCCGCGTCACAGTGGACGCGGAGCGTCCATGGCGGCGTTCCCACGCAGAGCGTGGGAACGATCAAATTCAAAAGATTAAGAAGACCAGCATGCGCACACTGACGATTGAACCGCTGACCAAAGAAGCCTTCGCCCCTTTCGGTGACGTGATCGAAACCGACGGCAGCGATCACTTCATGATCAACAACGGTTCGACCATGCGCTTTCACAAACTGGCGACGGTGGAAACCGCCACGCCAGAGGACAAGGCGATCATCAGCATCTTCCGCGCCGACGCGCAGGACATGCCGCTGACCGTCAGCATGCTGGAGCGTCATCCGCTGGGCAGCCAGGCTTTCATTCCGCTGCTCGGCAACCCCTTTCTGATCGTGGTCGCGCCACTTGGCGACGAACCTGTATCAGGCTTGGTCCGCGCCTTCGTCACCAACGGCAGGCAGGGCATTAATTACCATCGCGGCGTCTGGCACCACCCGGTGCTGACGATCGAAAAGCGGGATGACTTCCTGGTGGTTGATCGCAGTGGCACAGGCAATAACTGCGATGAGCATTTTTTCAAAGAGGATGAGCGTTTGATCCTCGCCCCCCACCAATAAGAGAAGGTCTGATCACTCGACAACAGAGTGACAGGCGAGAGGTAAAGACTGTGGAAGCACATCTGTTGGAATGGCTGAACCTGAGCGTGCGCTGGGTTCACATGATTACTGGCGTGGCCTGGATCGGCGCATCGTTCTACTTCGTCTGGCTGGAAAACAACCTCAATCGGGTCAACCCGAAAAGCGGTCTGGCCGGTGACTTGTGGGCGATCCATGGCGGCGGTATCTACCACCTGGAAAAATACAAACTGGCTCCACCGACCATGCCGGACAATCTGCACTGGTTCAAATGGGAAGCCTACTTCACCTGGATGTCGGGTATCGCGCTGCTGTGCGTGGTGTTCTATTCCAACCCGACGCTCTACCTGCTGGCTCCGGGCAGCACCCTGAGCGGCCCTGAAGGCGTGGCCATCGGTATCGGCTCGTTGTTCATCGGCTGGTTCATCTACTCCTTCCTCTGTGACTCGGCCCTGGGCAAACGCCCTGCCCTGCTGGGTTTCATCCTGTTCGTACTGATCATTGGCGCCGCCTATGGCTTCAGCAAGGTGTTCAGCGGTCGTGGTGCATACCTGCACGTCGGCGCGATCATCGGCACCATCATGGTCGGCAACGTGTTCCGCATCATCATGCCGGCGCAACGCGCACTGGTGGCGGCCATCGCCGAGAACCGCACGCCCGATCCGGCGCTGCCGGCCAAGGGCCTGCTGCGTTCGCGCCACAACAACTACTTCACCTTGCCGGTGCTGTTCATCATGATCAGCAACCACTTCCCGAGCACCTACGGCAGCCAATACAACTGGCTGATCCTGGCCGGGATCGCGGTACTGGCGGTGTTGGTGCGTCACTACTTCAACACCCGTCACGACAGCCACAAGTTTGCCTGGACCCTGCCGGTGGCAGCGGTGGGCATGATTTGCCTGGCCTATGTGTCCGGTCCGAAACCGATGTCCAGCGCGCCTGAAGTGGCCAAGGCACCTGCCGCGATCGAGTACCAGCCTCTGCCGGAAACAGCAGTGGGTGGTGGTTTGAAACCGGCTGAAGCAAAACCTGCCGAAGCCCCTGCAACCGCGCAAGTTAAGGCGTCCAACGCCGGCCCTGGTTTCGACAAGGTGCACAGCGTGATCCAGGAACGCTGCGCAGTCTGTCATTCGGCCAAACCGACCAGCCCACTGTTCAGCGCCGCTCCCGCCGGCGTGATGCTCGACACCCCCGAGCAGATCCGCCAGAACGCGGCGCGCATCCAGGCTCAAGCGGTTGCCACCCAGATCATGCCGTTGGGCAACATCACCCAGATGACCCAGCAGGAACGTGACCTGATCGGCGCCTGGATCGTTCAGGGTGCCCCGACCAATTAAGCAATAAAAGCTTCGCGAGCAGGCTCGCTCCCACACAGACAATGCAAAACCTGTGGGAGCGAGCCTGCTCGCGAATGGCCGCACCGCGGTCGACCCTGATGCAAAAATCACAAGAATAAAAATGATCCGAGGTGTTGCATGTCCGAGCTCTTCCAAGCGCGCATCCCCGACGCACCCGCCATTCAGCGTTTGCCCCTTTTGCAACTGATCCTGGTCGGTCTGCAACATGTTCTGCTGATGTACGGCGGCGCCATTGCGGTGCCGCTGATCATCGGACAGGCCGCTGGCCTGAATCGTGAAGAAATCGCCTTCCTGATCAACGCCGACCTGCTGGTCGCCGGCATCGCCACCATCGTCCAGTCTCTCGGTATCGGTCCCATGGGCATTCGCATGCCGGTGATGATGGGTGCCAGTTTCGCCGCCGTCGGCAGCATGGTCGCCATGGCCGGCATGCCGGGCATCGGCCTGCAGGGGATCTTCGGCGCGACCATCGCCGCCGGGTTCTTCGGCATGCTGATCGCGCCATTCATGTCCAAGGTCGTGCGCTTCTTCCCGCCGCTGGTCACTGGCACGGTCATCACCTCGATCGGTTTGTCGCTGTTCCCCGTGGCCGTGAACTGGGCCGGCGGTGGTGCTCAAGCCGCTCAATTCGGCTCACCGATCTACCTGACCATCGCCGCGTTGGTGCTGGGCACCATCCTGCTGGTGCATCGCTTCATGCGCGGCTTCTGGGTCAACATTTCCGTATTGATTGGCATGTGCCTGGGCTATGTACTTTGTGGCGTGCTGGGCATGGTCGACCTCAGCGGCATGGCTCAGGCGCCATGGCTGCAATTTGTCACGCCGCTGCACTTTGGCATGCCGAAATTCGAGCTCGCGCCAATCCTCTCGATGTGCCTGGTGGTGGTGATCATTTTCGTCGAGTCCACCGGGATGTTCCTGGCCTTGGGCAAGATCACCGGCCAGGAAGTCTGCCCGCGCATGTTGCGTCGCGGCTTGTTGTGTGATGCTGGCGCCTCGTTCTTCGCCGGCTTCTTCAACACCTTCACCCACTCCTCCTTCGCGCAGAACATCGGCCTTGTGCAGATGACTGGTGTACGTTGCCGCTCAGTAACCATCGTTGCGGGCGGCTTGTTGATCGTGCTGAGCCTTCTGCCCAAGGCCGCGTTCCTCGTGGCCTCGATTCCACCGGCGGTGCTGGGCGGCGCGGCGATCGCAATGTTCGGCATGGTCGCCGCCACCGGGATCAAGATCCTGCAGGAAGCCGACATCGGTGACCGACGCAACCAATTGCTGGTGGCGGTGAGCATCGGCATGGGCCTGATTCCGGTGGTTCGGCCGGAGTTTTTCGCCCACCTGCCGGTGTGGATGAGCCCGATCACCCACAGCGGTATCGCCATGGCCACGCTTAGCGCCCTGACCCTGAACTTGCTGTTCAACATCCTCGGCGGCGCCGAACGCGCGGCCATCAACGACTGTCACGCCCACTAAGACAGAAACGCCCCCCCACTGTAGGAGCGAGCATGCTCGCGATGGACGTGAAGACAACGCGTTTAACCAGATACCACGCGTAATCGTTAACGACCATCGCGAGCATGCTCGCTCCTACAGGGGTTGGGGTTTCCTGCGCCTTGAAAAATAAAAACAAGAGGGAGCAACAGATGATTCGGACACAGAAAAACATGCTGATGGGTGCTGGCCTCCTGGCCGCGAGCCAAGCGATGGCCGGCGATCTACTGCTGTGGCAAACCAACAGCTTGAGCTATCTGTATGGCAAGGACTTCGCGGTCAACCCGCCGATCCAGCAAACGATCACTTTTGAACATGCCGACCGCTGGAAGTACGGCGACAACTTCATGTTCATCGACAGCACCTACTACAACGGCGAGAAAGACCGCAACAAAGGCGTGCACGCCTATTACGGCGAGTTCAGTCCGCGGCTCTCCTTCGGCAAGATTCTCGACCGCCGTTTCGAACTCGGCCCAATCAAGGATGTGTTGCTGGCCTTGACCTACGAGAATGGCGAAGACGACAGCGAGGCGTACCTGATCGGCCCCGGTTTTGACCTCGCGGTACCGGGCTTCAACTTTTTCACCTTGAACTTCTACTATCGCCAGACCGAAGGCTCGCGTCCCGGTGATGACGTCTGGCAGATCTCGCCGGCCTGGTCCTACACCGTGCCCCTGGGCAACTCGAGCCTGTTGATCGACGGCTACCTGGACTGGGTCGTCGACAATGACCAGAACTCGCGCGGCACGTATCACGCCAACCTGCACTTCAACCCGCAGGTCAAATATGACTTGGGCAAAACCCTCGGCTGGCGGGAAAAGCAGGTGTACGTCGGCGTCGAATACAGCTACTGGAAAGACAAATACGGCATCGAAAACAACAACAACCTCGATACCCACGAAAGCACCACCAGCCTGCTGGTGAAGGTGCATTTCTAAGATGATCCGCAACCATGCCCCAAACCTGTCGTCGGTGCGCTGTTGCGGAGCACTTGAGACCTGGCCGAGGAGTCAGTATTCTCCGCGGCCGCCTGAATCCGCTTTAAAAAAAAGCCCGGATTTAATTCCTGACCAGAAAGCCAACTTATCCCGGCTCTGGACGGTACCAAGGCACCCCCAAACCACTCTCAATCGACTGCTCCAGAGCCGCCGAACGGGAGTTTTTTTGTTTTCTGAAAGCCTTGGCGCAGCTCTTGCTAACAGTACAAAGCTGACCGAATGGATGATTTTTTTGCAGTTACGGAAAAAGGCGCCACACCAGAGCGTCGACCTTAAAAAAATAACGTGAAACCACTACTTTTTTGGGAGCAACCGAATGAAACGTACGTGCACTAGCCTGATGCTGGCAGGATCGTTGCTGGCGGGGGGTCAGGCCATGGCCGGCGACTTGCTGCAATGGCAGAACAACAGCCTGACCTACCTGTATGGCAAGGACTTCCAGGTCAACCCGCGCATCCAGCAGACGGTGACCTTCGAACACGCCGACGGCTGGAAATACGGCGACAACTTCTTCTTCATCGACAAAATCTTCTACAACGGCAAGGAAGACGCCTTCGCGGGCAAGAACACTCACTATGGTGAATTCAGCCCGCGCTTGTCGTTCAACAAGATTTTCGATCAGAAGCTGGAGTTCGGTCCGATCAAGGACGTGCTGCTCGCCATGACCTATGAGTTCGGTGAAGACGATACCGAGTCGTACCTGATCGGTCCGGGTTTCGACCTGGCCATCCCCGGCTTTGACTACTTCCAGCTGAACTTCTACAACCGTCATACCGAAGGCGACCGCCCGGGTGACGATGTCTGGCAGATCACTCCCGCCTGGTCCTACACCATTCCGGTGGGTGACTCGGACGTGCTGATCGACGGTTTCATGGACTGGGTCGTTGACAACGACGTCAACAAGAAAGGCGAATACCACGCCAACCTGCACTTCAACCCACAGATCAAATACGACCTGGGCAAGGTGCTGAACCTGGGCGCCAAGCAGCTGTACGTCGGTGTCGAGTATGACTACTGGAAAAACAAGTACGGTATCGAAGACAGCCAGGGCTTCAAGACCGATCAGAGCGTGACCAGCTTCCTGGTCAAGGTGCACTTCTGATTTAAAAACTTCGCGAGCAGGCTCGCTCCCACATTTGATCTTTGTCGCACTGAAGATTCACTGTGGGAGCGAGCCTGCTCGCGAATGCCGCACCGCCAATCTCAAGCCGAAACCACAGGCTCCGCCAACCCGAGAAACCGGCAAATCTCCCCGCGCTTGGCCAACGCATCCCGCCGCCCCAGATCAATCAACTCGCTGCAATACCCCGCCTCGAACAGCAGATAACTCAACACCCCCGCCCCGCTGGTCTTGGTCGCTCCCGGTCCACGCAAGAACAGGCGCAGCGCCGCTGGCAGTTCCTGGCGATGGCGTGCGGCGATCTCGTCGATCGGCTGGCTGGGTGAAATCACCAACACCTCCACTGGCGCCACCCCCAACGTACGGATCGGCGTGCCATCGGGCATGAGGCGACTGAACTGATTCAAGCGCTGCAAAAGTTCGATATCACTTTCCAGGCTATCGATGAACGTGCTGTTGAGCATGTGTCCACCGATTTGCGCCAAGGTTGGCTGCTGACCGGAGTAGGCGCGTTGCAGCGGCTGCTCCGGGTCGATGCCGCGCGGGTTGCCGCTGACACCTACCACCAGCACCCGGTTGGCGCCCAGATGCAGGGCCGGGCTGATCGGTGCCGATTGGCGCACCGCGCCGTCGCCGAAATACTCCTCGCCGATTTTCACCGGGGCGAACAGCAGCGGAATGGCCGAACTGGCGAGCAAATGGTCGACCGACAATTGTGTGGGAACGCCGATCCGCCGATGGCGCAACCAGGCGTCTATAGTGCCGCCGCCCTGATAGAACGTCACCGCCTGACCGGATTCATAGCCGAACGCCGTGACCGCAACGGCCTGCAACTGCTTCTGCTCGATGGCGTGGGCAATGCCGCCCATGTGCAGTTTGTCGTCGAGTAATCCGCGTAGCGGCGAGCTGTTGAGCAACGCCACGGGCACCGGGGCGCCAAGGCCCAACAAACTGTGGCTAACGAACCGGGCGGCCTGGCTGATCACGCCCGGCCAGTCGCTGCGCAACACCAGATGGCTGCGAAAACCCTGCCAGAACGCCGTCAGCCGCTCGATAGCCGCGCGAAAATCCATCGCCCCGCTGGCCAGGCTGACGGCATTGATAGCGCCAGCGGAGGTGCCGACGATCACCGGAAAAGGATTGTCCGCACCCAATGGCAGCAACTCGGCAATCGCCGCCAGCACGCCCACTTGATAGGCCGCCCGAGCCCCGCCGCCGGAAAGGATCAAGCCCGTGACGGGTTCAGCGGGATTCATGAATAACGCTCCATGCTCATTGATGGGGATCGTCCCTTGTAGGAGCGAGCATGCTCGCGATGGACCCGAGGACGCCGCTGGGTGTCAGGCTGCCAGCATTATCGTTGACGACCATCGCGACGGTGCGACGATTCGACATGCTCGCTCCTACAGGGTGCGGCCGTTCAGCCGCGCTTTGGGTACAGCTTCGGTTCACCGGGCGGACGGCTCTTGAAGCGGCGATGGGCCCAGAGGTATTGCTCTGGGCAATCACGCAAGACGCCTTCGATCCACTGGTTGATGCGCAGGCAGTCGGCTTCCTCGGTTTCGCCTGGGAAGCCTTCGAGCGGCGCGTGGATCACCAGGCGATACCCACTCCCGTCCGCCAGGCGTTCCTGGGTGAACGGCACCACCAACGCCTTGCCCAACCGCGCGAACTTGCTGGTGGCGGTGACGGTGGCGGCCTGGATGCCGAACAACGGCACGAAAATGCTTTGCTTGGCGCCATAGTCCTGGTCCGGCGCATACCAGATCGCACGGCCGGCGCGTAGCAACTTGAGCATGCCGCGCACGTCCTCACGCTCCACCGCCAGCGAATCCAGGTTGTGCCGCTCGCGACCGCGACGCTGCACATAGTCGAATAGCGGGTTCTTGTGCTCGCGGTACATACCGTCGATGGTGTGTTGCTGGCCGAGCAGCGCCGCACCGATTTCCAGCGTGGTGAAGTGGACGGCCATCAGGATCACGCCCTTGCCCTCACGCTGGGCATTCTTCAGGTGCTCCAGGCCTTCGACATGGGCCAGTTTCGCCAACCGCTCGCGTGACCACCACCAGCTCATCGCCATTTCAAAGAAGGCGATACCGGTGGACGCAAAATTTTCCTTGAGCAGACGCTTGCGCTCTGCCGCGGATTTTTCCGGGAAGCACAGTTCGAGATTGCGCTTGGCAATGCGCCGCCGGTCGGCCGCTACCCGATACATCAAGGCACCCAGGACCCGACCGATCCACAGCAATGCAGGGTACGGCAGCTGGACAATCAGCCATAACAGCCCCAGGCCGCACCAGAGCGGCCAGAAACGCGGCATCAGAAAAGTTGTTCGAAAACGCGGGCGATCCATTAAAGGTTCCGAAAAGACGTTGGCCGCGCATTCTACATCGTTCGACCCGGCTTGCGGCTCGCGGGCGTTCTCGTTATAAGTCTGGGCACTTTTAGTGACAAGTCGTTGTATGCCGACCATGAGCCAAACCGAACCGCTTGACCAAGATCCCGTGTTCCAGTTGAAGGGCAGCATGCTTGCCATAACGGTGCTGGAACTGGCCCGAAATGACCTTGAAGGCCTCGATCGGCAGCTGGCCGCCAAAGTCGCTCAGGCGCCGAACTTCTTCAGTAATGCACCGCTGGTCCTGGCTTTGGACAAACTCCCGGCCAACGGTGGTGCCGTGGATCTGCCCGGCCTGATGCGCATCTGCCGTCAGCATGGCCTGCGTACCCTGGCCATCCGCGCCAGCCGCATCGAAGACATCGCGGCCGCCATCGCCGTCGACCTGCCAGTGTTGCCGCCATCCGGGGCCCGTGAACGGGCGCTGGACCTGAACGAAGGCGTCGTTGCGAAAAAACCGGAAAAACCAGCGGAACCGACCATCAAGCCGACGAAAATCATCACTTCGCCAGTGCGCGGTGGCCAGCAGATCTACGCCCAGGGCAGTGATCTGGTAGTGATCTCCTCGGTCAGCCCGGGGGCGGAACTTCTCGCCGATGGGAACATCCATGTATACGGCCCGATGCGCGGTCGTGTGCTGGCCGGCGTCAAAGGCGACACCAAGGCACGGATTTTCTGCCAGCAAATGAGCGCTGAACTGATCTCTATTGCCGGACATTACAAGGTTTCCGAAGATCTGCGCCGCGACCCGTTGTGGGGCTCGGGCGTGCAGGTCAGCCTGTCTGGCGATGTGTTGAACATCATTCGGCTTTAACGGATACTGCCGCATTTTCCAAGCATCTCTAAAACGTAGCGAAAACGGCTCAAACGAAGTAGGAAACAGGCTACAAACAGTGTTTACCGGGGGTAAATGCCGTCTGCGGCCATATTCCAGCCAAGGCTGTCCAACTGCTGTAGTTTTCAAGAGATGTTTTTCAGGGGCTAAAAGTCCTTTTTCCTTAGGGGTGAAACACCTTGGCCAAGATTCTCGTGGTTACATCCGGCAAGGGTGGTGTGGGTAAGACCACCACCAGCGCCGCTATCGGTACCGGCCTCGCTCTGCGCGGTCACAAAACAGTCATCGTCGACTTCGACGTCGGTTTGCGTAACCTCGACCTGATCATGGGTTGCGAGCGTCGCGTGGTGTATGACTTCGTCAACGTAGTGAACGGCGAAGCCAACCTGCAACAGGCCTTGATCAAAGACAAGCGCCTGGAGAACCTCTACGTACTGGCCGCCAGCCAGACCCGCGACAAAGACGCGCTGACGGTCGAAGGCGTGGAAAAAGTCCTGATGCAACTCAAGGAAGACTTCGAGTTCGTGGTCTGCGACTCCCCGGCGGGTATCGAAAAAGGTGCTCACCTGGCCATGTACTTCGCAGACGAAGCGATCGTGGTGACCAACCCGGAAGTCTCCTCGGTGCGCGACTCCGACCGCATGCTTGGCCTGCTGGCCAGCAAGTCCCGTCGAGCCGAGCGTGGCGAAGACCCGATCAAGGAACACCTGCTGATTACCCGTTACCATCCAGAGCGCGTGAGCAAGGGTGAAATGCTCGGCGTCGAAGACGTCAAGGAGATCCTCTCGGTGGCCCTGCTCGGCGTGATCCCTGAATCCCAGGCGGTGCTCAAGGCATCCAACCAGGGCGTTCCAGTGATTCTCGACGACCAGAGCGATGCAGGCCAGGCCTACAGCGATACCGTGGACCGCCTGTTGGGCAAAACCGTGGAACATCGTTTCCTTGATGTACAGAAGAAGGGATTCTTCGAGCGCCTGTTTGGAGGCAACTAACCAATGAACCTTTTTGACTTCTTTCGTGCCAACAAAAAGCAAAGCACCGCGTCGGTAGCGAAAGAGCGTCTACAGATCATCGTGGCGCACGAACGCGGCCAACGCAGTACCCCGGATTACCTGCCAGCCCTGCAGAAGGAACTGGTCGAGGTGATTCGCAAGTACGTCAATATCGGGTCCGATGACGTGCACGTCGCACTGGAAAGCCAGGGCAGCTGCTCGATTCTGGAACTCAATATCACCCTGCCAGATCGCTGAGTCGATCCGGGTGGAACCACGGCGGTTCAGGCCTGCAGGCCTGAACCGCCGTTGGCGTTTGTAACGAGGCTGTTTGATGCCGCTGTCCAATATTCACATCATCCATGAGGACGCTGCTGTCCTGGTGGTCAACAAACCCACCCTGTTGCTCTCCGTGCCCGGTCGGGCCGACGACAATAAGGACTGCCTGATTACCCGCCTGCAGGAAAACGGCTACCCGGAAGCGCGAATCGTCCATCGACTGGACTGGGAAACCTCCGGCATCATCCTGCTGGCCCGGGATCCCGATACGCACCGTGAACTGTCTCGGCAATTTCACGACCGCGAAACGGAAAAGGCCTACACCGCATTGTGCTGGGGCCAGCCGGAGCTCGACAGTGGCAGCATCGACTTGCCGCTGCGCTACGACCCGCCGACCAAGCCACGTCACGTGGTGGACCATGAATTCGGCAAACACGCCCTGACCTTCTGGCGCGTGCTGGAACGCTGCGGTGATTGGTGTCGCGTCGAACTCACGCCGATCACCGGACGCTCGCACCAATTGCGCGTGCACATGCTGTCGATCGGTCATCCATTGCTGGGCGACGGACTCTACGCCCATGAGCAAGCCCTGGCCGCCTGGCCACGCCTGTGCCTGCATGCAAGCATGCTTAGCTTCACCCACCCACAAAGCGGCGAGCGACTGCGCTTTGAGTGCCCTGCACCTTTTTGAGTGGCTGACCACTGAAAGCGCATTGAAAACGCCCTTGCAATGAAGGGCGCTTTTCATTTGTCGTTACAACATTTGCTGACAACAGCGCGCCTGCATTGCCCCAGGCCAATACGGTAAACTCGCGCTTCTGTTGCCTGGAGCTACTTATGCGCGAAGCGCTGCCCCCCCTGGAAAAAACACCGCACCAGTTGCTCTACCTCATCTATGGCAACCAGGATGTCTACCGGCGCGAAGCCAAATTCAGCATGCTCACCGCCCTGTCGCAACTCAAACGGGGCGAGTCATTGTGCATCAGGGTCATGACCGATCGCCCGGAAGATTATGCTGGCTGGCCGGTGGACACGATCGCCCTGAACGAGCAGACCATGACCCAGTGGCAGGGCGAAAACGGCTATCACCATCGACGCAAGGCCTGCGCCATTGCCCAAGGGCTGAAGCTTGCGCAAAAGACGCTGTTCGTCGACACCGATACACTGTTCCTGGAATCGCCGCATCGCGTCTTCGACCGCATCGCGCCCGGGCGTTATGTCATGGACCGTTTCGAGTACGACTGGAGCTACGTCTGCGAACGCCCGGACTACGTCAAGCTCGGCCGCTGCCTGCAAACCCATGGCATCTCGGCCAACAACAGTTTCAAGCTGTATAACAGCGGGCTGTGCGGTGTCACCGACGGTGATACGCGGTTGCTCGATGAATCAATCCGCCTGATCGATGAATGGACCCGAGACTCATTCGATATCCACACCATCGAGCAAATCGCCCTGTCGTTCGCGATGCGCAACCAACCCGTTCAGGAAGCAAAGAAGTTCGTCTATCACTACTTCGCGGAAAAACGCTTCTTCCATGCCATGCAGAAGCATTTTTTCTCCCGCCATGGCGAGCAGTTCCGTGCCGAGCTGCCAGCGCTGTGCACAGAAGTCCCGCGCTGCAAGCCCGTGCCCTCACCCTGGCAGCGCTTGCGCATCAAGTGGAAGCTGCGCAACAAGCGCAAGAGCGTGAAAAAGGTCGGTCGTGACCTGCTCTATGGAAGCGCGGCGCCCGAACATCCTTACTACGAAGTGTGCCGCCATGAATGGTGGGAGTCCGCCTCCCGCGAAATCCTGCGCTGGGATGAAGACAAACAGAAAAGGTTTTTCGGCACGGACAAGGGTCGCTGGCCAAAACATCTGCCGCGGCCAGCCAAGTCCAGCGACGAACAAACCATCATTGCCTACCTGCGCGAGCGAATGACCCATTGAGCGCCCGGCCAGGCCCGGTGCTGCAAGCTCTTGTCCAACGCACCGGGCCAATACGTTAAACTGGCGTCATTGCTGTCTGGAGCTACTTATGCGCGAAGAGTTGAACCAAGGCCTGATCGATTTCCTCAAGGCCTCCCCTACCCCGTTTCATGCCACCGCCAGCCTTGTTCAGCGTCTGGAAGCGGCGGGCTTCCAACGCCTGGACGAACGCGAGCCATGGAACACCGAAGTCAATGGTCGCTACTACGTCACCCGTAACGACTCCTCGATCGTCGCGATCAAGATGGGCCGGCACTCGCCACTGCACGGCGGCATTCGCCTGGTCGGTGCCCACACCGACAGCCCGTGCCTGCGGGTCAAGCCTCAGCCGGAACTGCAACGCCAGGGTTTCTGGCAATTGGGCGTCGAAGTCTATGGAGGCGCCCTGCTGGCTCCCTGGTTCGACCGCGACCTGTCCCTGGCCGGCCGCGTCACCTTCCGTCGTGATGGAAAGGTCGAAAGCCAGCTGATCGACTTCAAGGCGCCGATCGCGATCATCCCCAACCTGGCCATTCACCTCAATCGTGAAGCCAACATGGGCTGGGCGATCAACGCCCAGACCGAACTGCCCCCGGTACTTGCGCAATTCGCCGGGGACGAGCGCGTGGATTTCCGCGCCGTGCTCACCGACCAACTGGCCCGCGAACACGGCCTGAACGCCGATGTCGTGCTGGATTACGAATTGAGCTTCTACGACACCCAAAGCGCGGCCGTCATTGGCCTGCATGGTGATTTCATCGCCGGCGCGCGCCTGGACAACCTGCTGTCATGCTATGCCGGCCTGCAAGCGCTGCTGACCACGGACACCGACGAAACGTGCGTCCTGGTCTGCAATGACCACGAGGAAGTCGGATCCTGCTCGGCCTGTGGCGCCGACGGTCCGATGCTGGAGCAGACATTGCGCCGCCTGCTGCCAGAAGGCGATGAATTCGTACGCACCATTCAGAAATCACTGCTGGTCTCGGCCGACAACGCCCACGGCGTGCACCCCAACTACGCCGACAAGCACGATGCCAATCACGGCCCGAAACTCAACGCCGGCCCTGTGATCAAGGTCAACAGCAACCAGCGCTACGCCACCAACAGCGAAACCGCCGGGTTCTTCCGTCACCTGTGCATGGCCGAAGAAGTGCCGGTGCAGAGCTTCGTGGTGCGCAGCGACATGGGTTGCGGCTCGACCATCGGCCCAATCACCGCCAGCCACCTTGGGGTGCGTACCGTGGACATCGGCCTGCCGACCTTCGCCATGCATTCGATCCGCGAACTGTGCGGAAGCCATGACCTGGCGCACCTGGTAAAGGTGCTCAGTGCGTTCTACGCCTGCCGCGAATTGCCGTAACCGCGCATGAATCTGCATCTTTATCTGTAGGAGCGAGCATGCTCGCGATGGAGGCACAAGCACCGCGAGGTGTCAGACGGCCAGCGATTTCGTTGGCGTCCATCGCGAGCATGCTCGCTCCTACAGACAGCAGCCTGCAAAATGCCACCTAGACTTTAACCACTCCTTTGACAAGGCAGTCGCCATGATCACGATGTCCTCATTTCACGCCATGCTCATCCCCATTCTTATCGGGATGATCATGTTGGCAGTCGGTTTCAATTTTCGCGACAAGAACGCCGGCGTGCTCGCCATGTGGCTCGGCATGCTGCTGATCCTGGCCACGGTGATCTTCAAGATCCTCGCCAAACTCAACGAATAAAATCCCCACCCCGCTCGCATTGGTTTTGACGGGCTCGTACACTCGGTCGATCTGCCCATTTCGAGGTTGACCGCCTAGTGTTCGCTCGCCTGTTCGCCCTGCCATGTCTTTTCCTTATCTGCCTGATGACCCTGATGGCGTCAGCGCCAGCCCAGGCCGTCGGGTTGCCGGGCCTGCTTGGCAGCCCGGCAAAAACCCAACCCGAGGCGCAGGAACCCCTTGGGCAATCCCTCGACGAAGTCATCAAGTCGCTGGAGAACGATCAGCAGCGCAGCAAGCTGCTGGCTGATCTGAAGAAGCTGCGCGACGCCACAAAAAAAGCCCAACCGGTGGCCGAGGAAGGCGTGCTGGGGCTGATTGGCGGGACCCTGGCCAGTTTCGAAAAGCAATTTTCCGGCGCCGACAGCCCAATCACTCGCTGGTCCGCCGAATTCGACCTGGCCAAGGATGAATTGGCGGCACTGGTGCTGCCGGCCAGCGAGTGGCTGCCGATCATCTTCGCCTTTGCCATGATCCTGATGGTCTGGAGCCTGCTGGCGGCGGTGCTGATCTGGGTCAGCCATCGGGTACGGATGCGCTTCGGCCTGACCGAGGAATTGCCGCAACACCCCCGGGCCGTGGATATGCTGCGCTTTGCCCTGCGCAAGCTGGGGCCGTGGTTGATTGCCTTGGTCATCACCGTCTACATGAGTTACGCCCTGCCATCGTCACTCGGTAAAAGCCTCGCCATGGTGCTGGCCTATGCACTGGTGGTCGGCACCTGTTTCTCAGCAATCTGCGTGATTGCCTTTTCCCTGCTCGACGGCCCACACCGTCACCGGGCCCTGTACATCCTGCGGCACCAGGCCTTCCGACCGCTATGGTTGATCGGCAGTTTCGCCGCTTTTGGTGAGGCCTTGAGCGACCCACGCCTGGTTGAAAGCCTTGGCGTACACCTCGCGCACACTGCGGCGACGGTGGCCAATGTGTTGGCGGCGTTGTCCACGGGGCTGTTCATCCTGCGTTTCCGGCGCCCGATTGCCCACCTGATCCGCAATCAGCCACTGTCCCGGCGCCTGACCCGCCGCGCCCTCAGCGACACCATCGAAATTCTCGGCACCTTCTGGTTTGTACCGGCACTGGTGCTGGTGGGGATCTCGCTGTTCGCCACCTTCGTCTCGGCAGGCGACACCAGCACCGCGCTGCGCCAGTCGCTGATCTGCACCGTGTTGCTGGTGTTGTGCATGGTCATCAATGGCCTGGTGCGCCGCCACGCCCTCAAACCGCAACGCGGCGCAAAGCGTCACGCGCTGTATTCGGAACGCCTGAAAAACTTCTTCTATACCCTGGCCCATCTAGTGGTATGGCTGGCATTCATCGAACTGGGCCTGCGGGTGTGGGGCATGTCACTGATCGGCTTCACCGAAGGCGAAGGACACGAGGTCAGCGTCAAGCTGTTCAGCCTTATTGGCACACTGATCTTTGCCTGGCTGATCTGGATCCTCAGCGACACCGCCGTGCATCACGCCCTCACCCGCTCTCGCAAGGGCCTGGCCAACGCCCGCGCACAGACCATGATGCCGCTGATCCGCAACGTGCTGTTCGTGGCGATTTTCATCATCGCGCTGATCGTCGCCCTGGCGAACATGGGCATGAACGTTACGCCACTGCTGGCCGGTGCCGGCGTGATCGGCCTGGCCATCGGTTTTGGCGCCCAATCGCTGGTCGCCGACCTGATCACCGGCCTGTTCATCATCATCGAAGACTCCCTGGCCATCGACGACTACGTGGACGTCGGCGGCCATCTGGGCACCGTCGAGGGCCTGACCATTCGCACCGTGCGTCTGCGGGACATCGACGGCATCGTTCACACCATTCCGTTCAGCGAAATCAAGAGCATCAAGAATTACTCCCGGGAATTTGGCTACGCGATTTTCCGGGTCGCGGTGCCTGCCAGCATGGACATCGACAATGCGATCAAGCTGATGCGCGACGTCGGCCAGAAAATGCGCACCGACCCGCTGCAACGACGCAATATCTGGTCGCCCCTGGAGTTTCAGGGCGTGGAGAGCTTCGAGTCTGGCAACGCGATTCTGCGGGCTCGATTCAAGACCGCTCCGATCAAGCAATGGGAAGTTTCACGGGCATTCAACCTGTCGCTCAAACGGCATCTGGATGAAGCCGGACTGGACCTGGCGACACCGCGCATGAGCATTCAGGTGGTGACGGCGGGCGGCGGGCCAACTGCCGAATAACCCCATAATGTAGGAGCAGCCAGTCGACGCTCGAATTCTCGCGATGGAGGATCAGGCAGCGCGGGGTGTCAGACAGCCAGCGTTTTCGTTAACGTCCATCGCGAGCATTCGAGCGTCGACCGGCTGCTCCTACAACAACAAATCACAGGCATAAAAAATCCCCGAACCAGTCGGGGATTTTTTATGTTCGATCAATCAGCCCGTGGGCGGATCAATCTTCGCGGTAGCGACGCAGCTTCAACTGCTTACCGGCAACGCGAGTGTCCTTCAGCTTGCTCAGCAACTTCTCAAGACCGTCTTCCGGCAGTTCGACGAGGCTGAAGCTGTCACGCACCTGGATGCGACCGATGGCTTCACGCGCCAGACCACCTTCGTTGAGGATCGCGCCCAGCAGGTTCTTGGCAGCGATACCATCACGCGCACCCAGCGCGGTACGGCAACGAGCACGGCCTTCGGCCAGAGGGATCGGTGCGCGACGCTCGCGGTCACCACGCTCAGGACGATCACCGGAACGCTCTGGACGATCGCCACGCGGTGCATTGTTCGGCACCAGTGGACGCTCTTTCTCGATAGCGGCCAGGTTCAGCGCTTGACCGTTGGTTGCCTTGCGCAGCAAGGCTGCGGCCAGGGCACGCGGGCTGCAACCGATGTCGGCGGTCAGGCGATCGAGCAGATCACCGTGGGTCGATTCGGCTTCAGCCACCAGCGGCGACAGGCTGTTGGTCAGTTTCTTGATGCGCGCATCCAGAACGGCTTGAGCGTCCGGCAGGCGAACTTCAGCAACCTTCTGACCGGTTACACGCTCGATCACTTGCAGCATGCGGCGCTCACGTGGAGTCACCAGCAGCAATGCACGACCTTCGCGACCGGCACGGCCGGTACGACCGATACGGTGAACGTAGGATTCCGGATCGTACGGCATGTCGACGTTGAACACGTGAGTGATGCGCGGAACGTCCAGGCCACGAGCGGCAACGTCGGTCGCCACAACGATGTCCAGACGGCCATCCTTGAGGGAGTCGATCACGCGCTCACGCTGGTTCTGGGCAATGTCACCGTTCAGCGCAGCGGCTTTGTAGCCTTTGGCTTCCAGGGCGCTGGCCAGGTCCAGGGTCGCTTGCTTGGTGCGCACGAACATGATCAGGGCGTCGAAGTCTTCCACTTCCAGCAAGCTGAGAACGGCGGAAGTCTTCTGGTCAGCGTGAACCAGCAGGTGAGCCTGCTCGATCGCGGTAACGGTCTGGGTCTTGCTCTGGATCTTGACGTGCTTCGGATCGCGCAGGTGGCGCTCAGCGATGGCACGAATCGATTGCGGCAAGGTGGCCGAGAACAGTACGGTCTGACGGGTTTCCGGCATGGCCTTGAAGATGACTTCCAGGTCGTCCATGAAGCCCAGCTTGAGCATTTCGTCTGCTTCGTCGAGAACCAGGTGGTTCACGGTCGCCAGAACTTTTTCGTCGCGACGCAGGTGGTCGCACAGACGGCCCGGAGTGGCGACAACGATCTGTGCGCCATTACGGATTGCTTTCAATTGTGGGCCCATCGGCGCGCCGCCGTAGACAGCCACAACAGTTACGCCCGGCATTTGCTTGGCGTAGGTTTCGAAAGCGGTTGCAACTTGTAGCGCCAACTCACGAGTTGGGGCCAGGATCAGAGCTTGCGGCTCGCGCTTGGACGGATCAATGCGGTGCAGGATAGGCAGGGCAAAGGCAGCGGTTTTACCGGTACCGGTTTGCGCCTGGCCAATCATATCGTGACCGGCGAGAATGATCGGGATCGACTGCTGCTGAATGGCCGAAGGCTCTTCATAGCCGGTAGCGACTACTGCAGCGACAATATTAGGGTGAAGTTCAAGAGCGGCGAAGCCGCCGATTTCCTGGGTCATGGGTCTGCCTCTAAGTGCATCCGCAAAGACCCATGCTCCAAAGCTGCGCATGCCGTGTTGAGACTCAAGAGTCGCCCTGGCAGCTTTGTCGGCGGGGATTTGCGAAAACGAATGAATGAAAGAATCGTTTAGGAAGAGTTCGCTGGGCGAACGTGCAACCGAATCTGACTTCGGGGAATTGCGCCACCTAAACGCGGCCCGGCTAAAGGCCGGCGCGCACTATACCGGAATTTGCCGAAAAAGGGAGCTTTTTTTATCGCAAAACTCCCGCGCACGGCGTTCTATCGCAGGCTTTGCGGATAATCGCTCGAGCGTCTACTTTTCAAAGGCCCTGCCCTGCGGGCGATGACGCTAAAACGGTTCACCCACCCGCCACAGACCTTGAGTCTGCGCGCCCTCAGCCGCTCGAGGAAATGCACCATGAAAGAGCTCAATACCAGCCGTGTGAGTCGGGAAAAGCGTGGTCATGTCCTGTTGATCGGGCTGGACCGGGTGGCCAAGCGCAACGCCTTTGATATCGACCTGCTCAACGAGTTGAGCCTGGCCTACGGTGAATTCGAAGCTGACAGCGAAGCACGGGTGGCCGTGGTCTTCGGGCATGGCGATCATTTTACCGCCGGCCTGGACCTGGTCAGCGCCAGCGCGGCACTGACCGAAGGCTGGCAAGCCCCACCCGGTGGCTGCGACCCGTGGGGGGTCTTCGCCGGGCCCAGGGTCAGCAAACCGGTGATCGTCGCCGCCCAGGGCTACTGCCTGACCATCGGCATCGAGTTGATGCTGGCCGCCGATATCAACCTGTGCGCCAGCAACACCCGCTTTGCGCAAATGGAGGTGCAACGCGGCATCTTCCCCTTCGGTGGTGCCACCTTGCGCCTGCATCAGGTGGCCGGGTGGGGCAATGCCATGCGCTGGATGCTGACCGGCGACGAATTCGATGCCCATGATGCCTTGCACTTGGGCCTGGTGCAGGAAGTCATGGCAAGCGAGGATTTGCTGCCGCGGGCGATTGAACTGGCCGAACGCATTGCCCGGCAGGCGCCGTTGGGGGTTCAGGCAACGCTGATGTCTGCCCGGCAGGCCCGTTATGAAGGGGAAACGGCCGCGGCGCAGGGATTGCCGGCGCTGGTGAAGAAATTACTGGCCAGCGAGGATGCACAGGAGGGTGTGCGGTCACTGGTGGAGCGCCGGCCCGGAATTTTCAAAGGTTGTTGACCCCTGTAGGAGCTGCCGCAGGCTGCGATCTTTTGATCTTAAAAAAACAAAATCAAGAGATCGCAGCCTGCGGCAGCTCCTACACGGGGATTTGTGTTCTCAGGTCGCCGGGCGAATCGCCTTGATCAGCGACTGCAACGAATAACCCAGCCGCGGCGCCAATGCTTCGGCCCGTGCGGTCAGGCTTTCCATGTCCAGCGCCTGATCCAGTTCCGACGGCACGATCAGGATCACGTTGCCCTCCTTCACCGGCAGCTCCCAGTAATGCCGATGGTAGAGCCCGCGCAGCAACGCGGCGCCCAGTGGCTTGCCATCGTCGGTGGCCCATTGGTTGATCACCAGCCAGCCTCCCGGATTCAGGCGCTTCTGACAGTTCTCCAGGAAGGTCCAGGCCAGATGCCCGACACCCGGGCCGACGTCGGTGTAGAGATCGACAAAAATCAGGTCCGCAGGCTCGGCGGTGTCGAGCAGCTCAAGCGCATCGCCCACGCGGATATACAGGCGCGGGTCGTCGTCCAGCCCCAGGTACTCGATGGCCAGGCGCGGCACATCAGGGCGCAGTTCGATGGCTTCGACATCCTCCAGGGGCAGGAACTTGAGGCAGGCCTGGGTCAGCGTTCCGGCGCCAAGCCCCAGGAACAGCGCGCTTTCCGGCTGCTCATGGCACAGCGCACCGATCAGCATCGCCCGGGTATAGTCGTACTCGAGCCAGCTCGGATCGGCCGTGAACACGCAACTTTGTTCGATGGCATCACCGAATTCGAGGAAGCGGTAATCGGCCACTTCCAGCACGCGAATCACGCCATATTCGTCCTGCACCTCGGCGAGCAGATGCTCGACGCGCTCCTCAGTCATTTCGTCTCCTGATCGTTGCCGGGCCTTCTTGGGCAAACAGCAACGCGATAAACCGCAGCGGAAGCGGCAAAGGCGCGATTGTCCGCGAATCGACGGGAACAGGTCACGCACTAATTGCTGATAACATGGTCGTCCGAGCGGAAAACACTAGAGATCATGATGAGCCAACCCTGGAGCCCTGACAGCTGGCGCGCCCTGCCGATCCAGCAACAACCCCAATACCCCGACGCGGCGCATCTGCAGCACGTCGAGCAGACCCTGGCCAGCTACCCGCCGCTGGTGTTTGCCGGGGAAGCCCGGGAATTGCGCCGTCAGTTCGCCGAAGTGACCCAGGGACGAGCGTTTTTGCTGCAGGGCGGCGATTGCGCCGAAAGTTTCGCCGAGTTTTCCGCTGCGAAAATCCGCGACACCTTCAAGGTGCTGCTGCAAATGGCCATTGTCATGACTTTCGCGGCCGGCTGCCCGGTGGTCAAGGTCGGGCGCATGGCCGGGCAGTTCGCCAAGCCTCGCTCGGCTAACGACGAGACCATCGACGGCGTGACATTGCCCGCCTACCGTGGCGATATCGTCAACGGCATCGGTTTCGATGAAAAAAGCCGCGTGCCGGACCCGGAACGCCTGCTGCAGTCGTACCACCAGTCCACCGCCACCCTCAACCTGCTGCGCGCCTTCGCCCAGGGCGGGTTTGCCGACTTGCACCAGGTACACAAGTGGAACCTGGACTTCATTGCCAACTCGGCCCTCGCGGAAAAATACAGCCACCTCGCCGACCGCATTGATGAAACACTGGCGTTCATGCGCGCCTGTGGTATGGACAGCTCGCCGCAACTGCGCGAAACAAGTTTTTTCACCGCCCACGAAGCGCTGCTGCTCAATTACGAGGAAGCCTTTGTCCGTCGCGACAGCCTGACCAACGACTATTACGACTGTTCGGCCCACATGCTATGGATCGGCGATCGCACCCGCCAACTCGATGGCGCGCATGTCGAATTCCTGCGCGGGGTGAATAATCCGATCGGGGTCAAGGTCGGCCCGAGCATGAATCCCGAGGAGCTGATTCGCCTGATCGACGTGCTCAACCCCGACAACGATCCGGGGCGCCTGAACCTGATCGCCCGCATGGGCGCGAACAAGGTTGGCGATCATTTGCCGCAACTGATCCGCGCCGTGCAGCAAGAAGGCCGGCAGGTGCTCTGGAGTTCCGATCCGATGCACGGCAACACGATCAAGGCCAGTAGTGGCTACAAGACTCGCGACTTTGCGCAGATCCTTGGCGAGGTGAAGCAGTTCTTCCAGGTTCACGAAGCCGAGGGCAGTTACGCCGGTGGCATCCACATCGAAATGACCGGTCAGAATGTCACCGAGTGCATCGGTGGAGCGCGGCCGATCACCGAGGACGGTTTGTCGGATCGCTACCATACGCATTGCGACCCGCGGATGAATGCCGATCAGTCGCTGGAATTGGCGTTTTTGATTGCTGAGACATTGAAGCAGGTTCGGCGTTAAACAGCGCTGAATTCTTCGCGAGCAGGCTCGCTCCCACAGTGGACCGCGTCCTACTGGGCAACTCGGTTTACTGTGGGAGCGAGCCTGCTCGCGAAGGGGTCGGCTCAGGCACCATCAATACTGGCCAATGCCACCCGCAATCTTGCCGCACTCGCCCGCGGGCAATTCAACTGGACCTGCGCCAGTCCCAGCCAATCCGCCATCCGCCGCAAATTCACCGCCAACGCCAACATCCCCTCGTCATCCAGCCCCGACGCTTCCTCATGTACCGCATGCACCGCCAACCGCCCGGCCGCCCTCTCGGCACGCAGGTCAACCCGCGCGGCAATCCGTTCATTGTGCAAAAACGGCAGGACGTAATAGCCATAGACCCGCTTGTCCGGCGGCGTGTAGATCTCCAGCCGATAGCGAAAATCAAAAAGCCGCTCGGTACGGCTGCGCTCCCAGATCAGTGAGTCGAACGGTGAAAGCAAGGCGCTGGCATCGACCTTGCGCCGCACCTTCGGCTCAGGCAGGCAATAGGCAGGTTGCCGCCAGCCCTCGACTTCGCAGCGGAGCAACTCGCCTGCCTCGACCAACTCCGCCAGGCGCGGACGACTGTCCCCAGGACCCAAGCGAAAATAGTCTCTCAGATCTTTCTCGGTGCCGACGCCCAAGGCCGACGCAGCATGCCGTATCAGCCCGCGCTGGGCCTCAGCCTCGCTCAGCAGCGGCTGGGCCAGTATTGCCAAAGGAATAACCCGCTCCGGCAGGTCGTAGAGGCGTTCGAAGCCGCGCCTGCCTGCCACTGTCACTTCACCGGCGGCGAACAACCATTCCAGCGCATGCTTTTCCGCACTCCAGTCCCACCAGGGCCCTGCCCGTTCCTGGCGAGTCGACAGGCTGCCAGCGCCCAACGCGCCCTGCTCCTGAACACAGGCCAGCACCCGGCGAACCGTGTCCTGCTGCTCACGACCGAAACGCGCCAGTTGCTGATAAATATCTTCGCCACGGCTTGCCCGCTGCATGCGCCAGCGCATCAATGGGTACATCGACAAGGGCAGCAAGGACGCTTCATGCCCCCAGTATTCGAACAAGGTACGCTGTCGTCCCTGGCTCCAGGCGGCTTGATCTAGCAGGTCGGCGCGATACTGGCCAAGCCGGGAAAACAGCGGCAGGTAGTGCGAACGCACCAGCGCATTGACCGAGTCGATCTGCAAAATGCCCAGGCGCTCGATCAATCGATTGATCCTGGCAGGCTTGACCGGAACAGGGGGCTGGCGCCCGACGAAACCTTGTGCGCTCAGCGCCAGGCGTCTGGCTTGTTTCAAGGAAAAAGACAGGGATGCAGGCATCTGGCGGCTCTTCGGCAAGGGTCTTCCCACCTTAGCGGCAGGCGGGAAAAACGCCACTACCAACGCCTCATCGCTTGAGAGGATCATTCCAGAATGGCCGGGCAGACTCCCTGCGGACATCGGCTCGACTCAAGCCAATATCACGCAGGCACTCGTCGCTCAGTCGCGCCAACTCGGTTCGATCCCTGTTCAGTTTGCGCCAGCGCTGCAATTGCGTGACCACCGCCCAAACGGGCTGTCGGAGCCTGAGCAGCGCATCGCGCACGCCATGCCTCGCACGCTTTCGTTCAATGCCTTGTCGTTCCATGACACCACTCCTCAATGTTGGGGAGGGGATCTTCGGCCAGCGCAGAACCAGGCTCCAGCAAAGCTCTATGACCATCTGTTTCGGACTCGCGCCTACCCCATCAGCCCGGGGTTTGGCCGGGATAATGGGGTAGTGACAGGACATTTCCATGGGTCGTCGAGCCTATTTTCCATTGCTCATCGGGTCTTGCCAGAAGTGCAGTTCAGCTTCGTGGGCGACGTCGGCACGACTCAAGCCGATGTCCTTCAACGCCTCATCACTCATGCTCGCCAGCATTTCGCGCTCACGGTGCAGTTCGTACCAGCGACTGAACTTGTGCAACAGGTCGGATATCAGGTGAACCGAATGTTTTTCAGTGCCGTGAATTTCATGATGACCTTTCATCTTGTTGCCCTCCGTTTGGATAGCTCAAGTCTCTGCCCAGGTCTAAGATCAATCCAACGAATGTTTCTGATGGTAACCATCTCGGAGATTGATGAATGTCCGCCTACCCGAGTATTGATACCGAAGTGCTGCGCACCTTTGTCGCCATCGCTGACCAGGGGGGGTTCACCCGTGCCGGTGAATTGGTCAACCGTACCCAGTCAGCCGTCAGCATGCAGATGAAGCGGCTGGAAGAAGATGTGCTGCAGCGCCAATTGTTCCAGCGCGACGGACGCCAGGTGCGGCTCACGGCCGAAGGCCAGGTACTGCTGGGTTATGCGCGGCGTATCCTCAAGCTGCACAGCGAAGTATTCAACACGCTGCGCGAGCCACACATGGTCGGTACGGTTCGCATTGGCACCCCGGACGACTACGTGATGCGTTTTCTGCCGGGGATCCTGCGTCAGTTTGCCCAATCCTATCCGCTGATCCAGATCGAAGTGCATTGTGAATCATCAAAACAACTGCTGATGCGCCAGGATCTCGACCTGTCCATCGTCACCCGTGAACCGGGCAGCGAAATCGGCCAGTTGTTGCGCAAGGAGCGTTTGGTCTGGGCCGAGGCGCAATGCTACAGCGCCCACGAGCAGACGCCGTTGCGCCTGGCGATGTTCAACACTGATTGCTTCTGCCGGATGTGGGCCTGTAACGCCCTTGATGCCCAAGGGCGCGATTATCGCGTGGCGTATAACAGCGACAGTCTGTCGGCGATCATGGCGGTCGTCAGCGCTGGCCTGGCTGTCACCGCGCAACTTGAAAGCCTGATCACCGCGGACATGCGCATCCTGGGTGAAGCCGAGGACCTGCCAGTGCTACCCGAGGCCAGCATCATGCTGGTGCGCAACCTGCATAATCCGTCACCGATCACCGAGTGCCTGGCCGAGCATATCGTCGAAGGCTTCAAGCTTTAAACACAAGCATGACCGCACAGCACAGCAGGAAGCCGCAAAACAAGGCGCGCAACAGGCGCTCCGGCAGGCTGTGGGCGATCTTCACGCCCCAACTGATACTCATCAGCCCGCCGATCGCCAGTGGCACACCGATCATCCAGTTCACCTGGTGATGCACGCCATAGGTGACCAGCGTCACACCGGTGCTTGGCAGTGCCAGTGCCAGGGACAACCCTTGGGCAACCACCTGTGTAGTGCCGAACACGCTGGTCAACACCGGTGTGGCCACCACCGCCCCGCCCACGCCAAACAGCCCGCCCATGGTGCCGGATGCGGCACCGAGCACGCCGAGCCATGGCCAGGAATGGTTCATCTGCGTTGAAGGCGCTGCACTGGTGAAGAACATCCGCACCAGGTTGTAGGCGCACAACGCGATCAGGAACGCGACAAAACCGATGCGCATGCTTTGTGCATCGATACCCACCGCCCAGATCGATCCCAGCCAGGCGAAGCAAAAGCCCATCGAGGCCAGCGGCAGCGCGTAGCGCAACTCGATCTTGTTGCGCTGGTGGTAGCGCCACAGCGCCAGCATCACGTTCGGCACCACCATCACCAACGCCGTACCTTGGGCAATCTGCTGATCGAGACCGAATAACACGCCCAGCATAGGAATGGCGATCAATCCCCCGCCGATGCCAAAGAGGCCGCCGAGTGTTCCCAAGGCGGCGCCGAAAACCAGGTACAGCACAAACTCAATCACTGTGTATCTCTCCCAAACGTCAGGCGATTCATCCTACGCAACTGGTTCTGGCGGCGAAACGCACAGCAACGCACAATGGCTATGCCAAACTCGCACAAGCATCGAGCCACTCATGAATCCCAACCAACTGACCGATCAACTGGGCCTGTTTCTCGACGTTCTGGAAACCGGCAGTTTTTCCGCCGCGTCACGCCGTCATCCACTGACGCCCTCGGCTGTGGCACGGCGCATTGACAGTCTGGAAGGCGCCGTCGGCAGCCAATTGTTCATACGCAGCACCCATGCGGTGCGCGCGACGCCTGCGGGCATGGCGTTCGCTGAGCGCGCACGCAGGATCGTCGCCGAATTGCGCCTGGCCCGGGCCGAAGCGGTGTCCCTGAGCAGTGCTCCGGAAGGCCTGATTCGTATCGACGCACCGGCCGCGTTCGGGCGGCGTCATCTGGCACCGGTGATTGCCGATTTCCTGCTGCTCTATCCCGGCCTCGACGTGCAATTGCAGTTGATCGACAGCTTTGTCGACATGCAGGGCTTGAACCTGGGCAAGGTCGACCTGGTGTTGCGCGCCGGGCAATTGGCCGATACCCGGTTGGTGGCCACGCCGCTGGCGAGCATGGTTCGCATTGCCTGCGCCAGTCCCGCCTACTTGCAACGCCGCGGCGTGCCGAATGATCCGGCGCAACTGGTCGAGCATGATGGCCTGGACTGGGCCGGCCTGGCCCCTCCCTTCGCCTGGCGCTTTGAACGGAACGGCCAGATGCAATTGCATCGGCCGTCGCGCGTGCGCATGAGCGCCAACAATGCCGAAGCGTTGATCTCCAGCGCACTGGCCGGCCTGGGCATTGCCCACTTGCCGACCTGGCTCGTCAGCGAATACCTGTTGCGCGGCGAACTGCTGCCGTTGTTCTGCGAGAACGGCCTGCCAAAGCCGGAAAGCTCCGGGATCTACGCCTTGCGACTGCAGCAACAACCCAACTCCCGCAGTCGCCTTCTCCTGGAATACCTGAAAACCCGTTTCAGCCCCATTCCGCCCTGGGACCTGGAGCTGCAAACCCATCTGGGACGGCACTAGCCAAGAATTGTCTGGCGCGTTAAAGATTTGCCCGCTAGATTCATGAAGATCACTGATCAAGGTTTCCCAATGACCACCAAGCGCGACACCCCGGACAACTGCGACGACCTGCTGCTCGACAACCAGGCCTGTTTCGCCCTGCATTCCACTTCGCTGATGATGACCAAGGTCTACAAGCCCTTGCTGCAGGCGCTGGGCCTGACCTATCCGCAATACCTGGCGATGATGGTGCTGTGGGAGAAGGACGGTTTGACCGTAGGTGAAATCAGTGCGCGCCTGTTGACCGATCCCGGCTCGCTCACGCCATTGCTCAAGCGTCTGGAGGCCGAGGGTCTGCTCAGCCGCACCCGCAGCCGTGAGGACGAGCGCGTGGTGATCGTCGAACTCACCGAACAAGGCCGCGCCTTGCGCGACAAGGCCCGTGACATTCCGCAATGCATCCTCGGTGCCAGCGGCATGACGCTGGAACGTTTGCAGAAACTCCAGGCAGAACTTCAGGAACTGCGCCGGCATCTGCAAGACAGCCTCTGATTTTCAAACCTCCCGAAAATCCTCCCCTGTGGGAGCGAGCCTGCTCGCGAAGAGGGCATGTCAGGCGATATTGATGTTGCCTGGCACACCCTCTTTCGCGAGCAGGCTCGCTCCCACAGTCGTTTTGCGTTTGCGGTGAAAATTCAACTGATCCGAATTTTTTCATAAAAATATCTTGCGCGCTAAACATTAGCGCGATACATTCATCTCGCACTTACTTAGCGCGCAAACATTTAGCGCAAACATCCAAACCCGAACGAGGCTTTCACCATGCAAACTCTCTACACCGCTATCGCAACATCCACCGGTGGCCGCGACGGTCGTGCGATCTCCAGCGACAACGTTCTCGACGTCAAGCTCGCCACCCCGAAAGAACTCGGTGGTGCTGGCGGGGCGGCGACCAATCCTGAGCAACTGTTCGCCGCCGGTTACTCCGCCTGCTTCATTGGCGCGCTGAAATTCGTCGCCAGCCAGACCAAACGCAAAATTCCGGATGACGCGTCGATCACGGCCCACGTCGGCATCGGCCAGATCCCTGGCGGTTTCGGCCTGGATATCGACTTGCACATCAGCTTGCCGGGCCTTGAACAAGCCGACGCACAAACATTGGTCGAGGCTGCCCACCAGGTCTGCCCGTACTCCAACGCCACCCGCGGCAACGTCGAAGTGCGTCTGCACGTAACTGTCTAACGTCGCTTTCCACTCAGGCCCGAACAGGAAATGAACATGAACACTTTCAGCAAAGTCTTGACCGGTACCCTTCTCGCCCTGTCTGTCCACAGTGCATTCGCCGGCGACGTTGAACACAACACCCAGGCGTTTCTCGATGTGCTGAATGCCGGCACTGGCAAACCGATGGAACAGCTGACGCCCAAAGATGCTCGCGCCGTGCTGGTGGGCGCGCAATCCGGGGTGAAGCTGACGTTGCCAAAAGCCGATGTCAGCCAGAAGACCATCCAGGTCGATGGCCAACCGCTGGACCTGACCATCGTCCGGCCGGCCGGGGTCAAGGGTGAGCTGCCGGTGTTCATGTTCTTCCACGGCGGCGGCTGGGTTCTGGGGGACTTCCCGACGCACGAGCGTCTGGTTCGGGATCTGGTAGCGGGCTCGGGGGCGGCAGCGGTTTTCGTCAACTACACGCCGTCACCGGAAGCGCACTACCCGGTGGCGATCAACCAGGCTTACGCCGCGACCCAATGGGTGGCCGAGCACGGCAAGGAGATCAACGTCGATGGCAAACGCCTGGCGGTGGCCGGCAACAGTGTTGGCGGCAACATGGCGGCAGTGGTCGCGCTGATGGCAAAAGACAAAGGTACACCGGCAATCAAATTCCAGGTCCTGTTGTGGCCGGTGACCGATACCAACTTCGACACCGGTTCCTATAACCAGTATGCCGAAGGGCACTTCCTGACTCGCAACATGATGAAGTGGTTCTGGGACAACTACACCACCGACCCCAAGCAGCGTAACGAGATCTACGCTTCGCCGCTTCGGGCGACCCCGGCGCAACTCAAGGGCCTGCCACCTGCGTTGGTGCAAACCGCCGGAGCCGACGTACTGCGCGATGAAGGCGAGGCCTACGCCCGCAAACTCGACGAGGCCGGCGTGGCGGTGACCTCGGTACGCTACAACGGCATGATCCACGACTATGGTTTGCTCAACGTGGTCAGCCAGGTGCCGGCAGTGCGTTCGGCGATGTTGCAGGCGTCGCAAGAGCTCAAGCAACACCTGAAGTAACACCCCCCCTGTGTGTTTCCGACAGGCACAAAAAAGCCCGACTCGATGGTCGGGCTTTTTCATTCCTGAAGCAGTGCTTATTTAGCACGGCCTTTGTAGGAACCGCCTTCGCGGGTATCGATCTCGATCATGTCGCCGATTTCGATGAAGTCAGCAACCGACAGCTCGGTACCGTTCTTCAGTTTGGCAGGCTTCATCACCTTGCCGGAAGTGTCGCCGCGAGCGGAACCTTCGGTGTAGTCAACCTGACGCACGATAGTGGTCGGCAGCTCTACGGAAACCAGGCGGCCTTCGAAGAACACGGCTTCGCAAACGTCGGTCATGCCTTCTTCGATGAACGGCAGAACGCTCTCGATGTCTTCGGCGTTCAGTTCGTACATGGTGTAGTCGGTAGTGTCCATGAACGTGTAGCTGTCACCGCTGATGAAGGACAGGGTCGCTTCTTTACGGTCCAGGATCACGTCGTCCAGCTTGTCGTCGGCGCTGTAGACGGTTTCGGTCTTGTAGCCGGTCAGCAGGTTTTTCAGCTTGGTCTTCATGATCGCGCTGTTACGGCCCGACTTGGTGAATTCAGCTTTCTGAACCAGCCAAGGATCGTTGTCGATACGGATCACGGTACCGGGTTTGAGTTCTTTACCAGTTTTCATTGCGAATATCCGAATTTGGATGGGATTTACAAAAATCTAGGCCGCGTATCATATCCAATTTACATAAAACTGTACCAGCGCCGCGGCAAGATCGGTGTGCAAGGCCTGTTCCAGACACCACGTCTCGGCGTGATTTTGCAGCTGCGGCCAGTGTTTGCGGGTTGATTGCCAGTGGTCGGTCATTGTCTCACCGGCATTCCAGGCCCGCCAGAGACCGCTGATCGCCTCGCCAGCCGCAGGCGAAAGGTCTTTGGTGTAGAGAGAGAGGAAGGCTTCGAGCTTGTCCAGATGAACATCTTCCTCCTGCTGATAGATGTGCCACAACATCGGCCGTCCCGCCCATTGCGCGCGGACAAAGGAATCTTCGCCGCGTACGGCGTTGAAATCACAGCACCAGAGCAGCTGGTCATACTGGTCCTGTCGGACGAACGGCAGCACCTGCACGGTCAAGGCATCGCGCACATGCAATGCCCCCGCCTGCAGGTCCTGCACGCCCAGCCAACGCTCGACGTCACCCAGGATACGCCCTTGCGGCACCAACAGATGAGTGGGCATCGAGTCGCTCGCCAAGGTGTCCAGCCAGCTGGCCAACCCGGAATTTTCATAGGCAAACAGTGAAATCAGTAGCGCAGCGGGCGCGCGGTCGACTCCCAGGCCTTGCAGGAAGGTTTGCTGAGCCTCGGGACTCTGCTGGAATTGCCGGCGCCGCTCGAGCAATCCGCTTTCACGCAGCAGGCCGCCCGTACCTTTGTGGAACCCGGGGAAGAAAAAGTGCTTCTGGACGTGTTTGTATTTTACCGACGGCAAGCCGTGGCAGCCGATCACCCAGTCCTCGGCGCTCAGGTAATCGAGGTTCATCCACAGCGGCGTTTTGTCCCGCTGCGCCATGGCGTCCATGTAGGCGCCTGGCAACTGGCAGGCAAACGCGGCGATCACCACATCGGCCGCTTCTACCGGTTGCCAGTCGGCCGACCATTGACATACCTCGACACCCTGGTGCCATTGCCGACCAGCGTGAATGTCGATCTGCGGACACAGGCGCTCGAAGGCACGCAGATCATCGACCCACAAACGCACCTCCACCCCGTGCTCGGCCACCAGTTGCCGGGACAGCCGCCACGTCACGCCGATGTCGCCAAAATTGTCGACCACGGTGCAAAAAATATCCCAGCGGGTTTTCATATCAGGCATTCCAGGCTCCCGTTGGCAAAGGTGCCAATTGTCCGCATAAATCAGCCCGTGCAGAAGAGCCGACGCCGATTAATCTTCGTGCGACAATCGGCAATCGCCCGCGACCCTTCGCCAGGAGGCAACCATGCCCTACCGCCCTACTCCGCGCCGACCCATTGCGATTCACCTCAGCGTCCTGCAACTGACCGGCAGCATCGCCCTGGGCCTGTGGCTGGGTTTCATCGCCATCGCGTTGACCGGCTGGCTGGTGTCCCGGCTGTTTTTCAGCGAACAACTGGCGCCGGTCGCAGCCGCGGTGGAACAACTGGCCAAGCCGCCAGTGGTGGCACGCCCGGTGCCGGACAATCCCGCACAGAGCCCGTTGTTCGAGCAGTATGAAGAAAACCTGCGCAAGAACGAGCAGGCGCAACGACTCGACCAGGCGCGCGGCAGCAACCGCAACCTGTCGAACCCCCGCTGCCAATTCTGGTTACAACAGGATCAGACGGCACCGAGCGAAAAAAGCCGCGCCAACGTCCTGCAATTCTGCGATTGATCATGAATAAGCACACTGTCCACCAACTGATTCTCGACAAATTGCGGGTCGATCTCGACATTGCCGAGCGCGCGGCGCAAACCGCCTACGAAACCGCGACCCACGAAGAAAACATCGCTGAAAACAAGTACGACACCCTGGGCCTGGAGGCGTCTTACCTGGCTGCAGGCCAAGCCAGGCGGGTCGAGGAGATTCGCCAGTCACTGGCGCTTTGCCAGAACCTGGCATTGCGTGCGTATGACGAGCAACGGGGTATCGAGATAGGTGCGCTGCTCGGCCTGGAGGACGAAAAGGGCCGCGAGCAATGGTTGTTCCTGGCGCCGGATGCGGCGGGCCTGAAGGTTGACCTGGTGGGGCAACTGATTACCGTCATCACCCCGCGCTCACCGCTGGGCAAAAGCCTGCTGGGCAAGCTCGCAGGCGACGAGGTGGAGATCCTGGTGGCGGGCGCTCGGCAACAGTTTGCTGTCACCGAGGTGGTTTGACCGGCTGCCCCGCCAACGCGGCGGGCCGCTCTATCAGTGAACCGGCAGTTCGACGCCGTCGAACAGCTCTTCCAGCTCCTGTTTGTTGTGGCACTGGATGGCCTTGGCCATGACTTCGCGGGTCAGGTGCGGGGCGAACTTCTCGATGAAGTCACACATGAAACCGCGCAGGAAGGTGCCGCGACGGAAACCGATCTTGGTCACGCTGGATTCGAACAACTCGCTGGCATCGAGCACCACCAGGTCGTTGTCGAGCTTGGTATCGACCGCCATTTTCGCCACGATGCCCACACCCAGGCCCAGGCGCACGTAGGTCTTGATCACGTCGGCGTCCGCGGCGGTAAACACCACCTTGGGCGTCAGGCCACGGTGGCTGAAGGCTTCGTCGAGCTTGGAACGGCCGGTGAAACCGAACACATAGGTCACGATCGGGTATTCGGCCAGGGCTTCGAGAGTCAACTTCGAGAGTTTGGTCAACGGATGCCCCTGGGGCACGACCACACAGCGATTCCAGCGATAGCAAGGCATCATCACCAGGTCGCCAAACAGCTCGAGGGCTTCGGTGGCAATGGCGAAATCCACGGTGCCATCAGCGGCCATCTCGGCGATCTGCATCGGCGAGCCCTGGTGCATGTGCAGGGCAACGTCCGGATACTGCTTGATGAAATTGCTGATCACCGGCGGCAACGCGTAGCGCGCCTGGGTGTGGGTGGTGGCGATCGACAGGGTGCCTTTTTTCTCGTTGGAGAATTCCTGGGCGATCTGCTTGATGCTTTCGACCTTGCGCAGGATCTCGCCAGCGGTGGTGATAATGCGCTCACCGGCCGGAGTAACGCGCGTCAGGTGCTTGCCGCTGCGGGCGAACACTTCGACGCCCAATTCGTCTTCCAGCAAACGGATCTGCTTGCTGATGCCCGGCTGAGAGGTGTAGAGACTTTGGGCGGTAGCGGAAACGTTGAGGTCGTGGTGCGCCACTTCCCAGATGTAGCGCAATTGTTGGAGCTTCATATGAATCCCTCAAAGCAGGTAGACGCCACGGGCATCAGCGACGGTATATAACTATATTAATGGTTTGAAGAATAAATCTAGAACTTTTTGTCAAAACGCTATTATTCGTGTTCTAGCGATCCCCTTGGCGACGACGCTGCACCAGCGGCACCAGGTAGACCGGTACCTTGGCCAGTTGCAACACACGCGCTGCGGTCCGGCCCAAAGGCGTTTCAGCTCCAGCACCGTGACTGTGGCTCCCTACGATGAGCAAATCCACCGAGAGTTTCTGCGCCTGGTCGAGAATCACCTGCGATGGATCACCCTGCAGCACCCGTACCGCCTTGATCCGCAAAAGATCCTGCTCCCCCTCGTCACCCAACTCTTCGCGAAAATTGTCGAGCACCCGCTGCTCGATGCTGGCAATCACCGTGTTAAGACCCTGACTGTGAAATTCGTTCAATGCCTGCTCATCGAGATAACTCTGCAGCACCGATTCGGCAAACAGCCCCATGGGCTCGACGGCGTGCACCACGTACAGGTCGGCATCGAATGTTCGGGCCAATTCCAGGGCATGCTGCATCACCACGGGTGCGTACAGCCCGAGGTCAGTGGCATACAGCATCGAACGAATCATATGACCTCCTCGCGTGCCGACATGGCGGAGATTGATTCAGCTTAGCAGTGCCTTGGCGAGAGCGACATCTGGCGTAACACGTTGAACGGCGGGCTTAAACCTTTTGCTCGTTGCTTATGCCATGCGGCACATGGCCGGTAGCAACCACTTCGCGCGCCAACTCGCAGTGACCGGCCTGATCGTCGAAAAACACATCGGCGGCAAAGGCTTCGAGAAAGGCCGACTTGGTCAGGCCACCGAGAAACAGCGATTCATCCAGGCGAATATCCCACTCCCGCAACGTACGGATCACCCGCTCATGGGCTGGCGCCGAGCGTGCCGTGACCAGTGCCGTGCGAATCGGACAAGCGTCATCCGGGAACTCGCGCTGCAACAGATTGAGGGCAGCGAGGAAGCCCTTGAACGGCCCACCGCGCAGAGGCTCGCGGGCCGCTTCGCGCTCGCTGGCCTGAAACGCTTCCAGCCCACCGGCCTGATAGACGCGTTCGGATTCGTCGGAAAACAGTACGGCATCACCGTCGAAGGCAATGCGCAGTTCATCGCTGGCTGCACGACTGGCGCCGCCGGACAGAATGGTCGCCGCGGCGAATCCGGCGTCCAGCGCACTGCGTACGTCTTCGGCGTGGGTTGAAAGAAACAGATCGCAGCCAAAGGCCTTGAGGTAGGGATACGGACTGCGCCCTCCGACAAACGCCGCACGGGAAATCGCCAGTCCATAGTGATGGATCGAGTTGAACACGCGTAGTCCGGTGTCGGCGCTGTTGCGCGAGACCAAAATCACCTCGACCCGTGCCCGGCCGAGGTGGGCATTGAGGTTCAGGAGTTTTTGCACCAGCGGGAAGGCGTCACCGGGCTCGAGTATTTCTTCTTCGTGTTCAATCTGATATTGCCGGTAGGCCTCGACACCACTCGACAGATAGACCTTGTGGCTTTCACTCAGGTCGAACAACGCTCGCGAAGAAATCGCCAGCACCAACTTGTCGTCTATGGACTTTGGCATCCCCTTCCCCCTCCGGTTGATCGACTCAAGTATTACGTCGATCGATGAAACTCAAACTGCGATACATCGCCTCGATCCGTGGCAATTCACAGCCGACGGCCTTCGCCGCGGCCAGAGGCCGAGCGTAGATGGCCTCCAGTTCCAGCGGACGCTTGTGCAAAAAATCGTGGTACATGCTCGGCCAGTAGTCCGGCATTCTCTGCGTCACCTGCAAAAGCTGCTCGGCATAACCGGCGGGCACTTCGTGACCGCAGGCGGTTGCGCCCTGGATCACTTCGGCCATCAGCGAGGTGATCAGCTCACGGCTGTCGGCGTCGGCCATGAGCGGCGTGGTACTCGCCCCGAGCAGCACGGACAGGCCGTTGTACGGAATATTCCAGACCAGTTTCTGCCAGCGCGCCTGGTGCAGGTTAGCCATGGCCTGGGCGTCGATACCAGCCGCACGAAACAACCCGGCCCCCTCCTCGACAATCGCGGCACGCGATGGATCATCGGACGCCGGCCCGCTGTGATAGCCGACATGTACCGCCCCCAGCGCCTGATGAGTGATGACACCGGGGCCCTGGCGATGGACGCAGATATAGCAGAGCCCGCCCAGCACATGCAGCGCATCGGGCAGCAGTTCACGCAGGCAGTCTTCGACATCCAGGCCATTTTGCAACAGCAGCACCCTGGCATTCGGTGCAGCGGCTTGCACGATGGCGGGCGCGAGATCGCGATTACTGGTGGTTTTTGCGCCAACCAGCAACCAGTCGCAAGGTGGCATGTCTTCGGCCGCCGAGTAGGCCTGCACCGGATTCAGCGTCAGCGCTCCATGTACAGCGCTGTGCAGTTGCAGCCCGCGCTCGGCCACCGCACGAAACTCGCTGCGCAACAGAAAATGCACATCGTAGCCGGCCTGCGCCAGCATCATCCCGTAGAACCCGCCGATGGCCCCGGTCCCGATAATTCCGATTGTCGGTTTCGCAACTGCACCCGTCATGGCAACTCCTCTGCTGTTCGACCCAGCGCCTGCCCCAGAGCGGCGTTGAGCTCGGCGCCGGTCAGGCGCGATTTTAGTGCCCCGAAGAATTCGCCGTCGCGTACCACAAACAGCGCCGGCAAGTGAAAGACCTGATATCGCTCGACCACCCCGCCATTGTTGCCGGCATCGATCCAGCACAGGCGATCGACGTCCAGGTCGAGCGCAGGCAGCTGCTCACGGGCAAAACGACAGGAGGCGCAGCCGACACTGGTGAAAATCACCAGCGATACGCCGCTCATTGCCAGCAGCCGTTGGTCGGCGTCGAAATCGGTCAGTTCCAATTCGACCACTATACTGGGTGGAACAATGTCAGATGGCCGACACATGGAGTCCGTGCTCATGGGACGTTTTCTTCCTCATCCTGACGATATACCTGTCGAGTTGACGTTGCTCAAACCTGAGTGCATCTCCAGGCAACAGCTGCACACTATCAGCCTCGGGGGCATGGCTTGCAATTATCACCGTGCCTGGCGCCATGGCACCGCGCTGGAGGTGCGCATGCCGACCCTGAACCCGGACCTGCGCTTTCTGGGCTATGTGGCCTGGTGCCTGCGACGAAAGCGAGGCTACCTGGTGGGTATTGCCTTCGTCGACGAACAGACACTTTTCAGCGCAAGAATGGGCGAGCAGGTGTGCCAGATCGAGCGTTACTGCCGCCAGCATGACGCCCACAACGACCTGCAGGAAATCCAGGCCCTGGCCCTGGAGTGGGTCCAGCAGCATGCCGACGAGTTCTCCCACGACAAGGTTCACCAGGCATTTGCACAGGCCGTGCTGGATTAAACCGGGCCAGCCCATTGTCTAGCCACGGTGTAACGCGCTAAGGTTCTGCTCCCCGACGCGCTTAATTTGCTGTGCTCCGCCGCGCGGGTTCGCTGGCGGCCGGCACCCGTGACCTGACGAGTAAACGATGGCTGATTTACCGATCAACGACCTAAACGTCGCTTCCAACGAGACGCTGATCACTCCTGACCAGCTCAAGCGTGATATCCCCCTGAGCGATGCCGCCCTGCGCACCGTCACCAAGGGCCGCGAAGTCATTCGCAACATTCTCGATGGTACCGACCATCGCCTGTTCGTGGTCATCGGGCCTTGCTCGATCCACGACATCAAGGCGGCCCACGAGTACGCCGAGCGCCTGAAGGTTCTCGCGGCGGAAGTGTCCGATACCTTGTATCTGGTCATGCGTGTGTATTTCGAGAAGCCACGCACCACCGTTGGCTGGAAAGGCTTGATCAACGACCCCTACCTGGACGACTCGTTCAAGATCCAGGACGGCCTGCATATTGGTCGCCAGCTGTTGCTGGACCTGGCCGAAATGGGCCTGCCAACCGCTACCGAGGCACTCGATCCGATCTCACCGCAATACCTGCAGGATTTGATCAGTTGGTCGGCCATCGGCGCGCGTACTACCGAATCCCAGACTCACCGTGAAATGGCCTCCGGCCTGTCCTCGGCCGTCGGCTTCAAGAACGGTACGGATGGCGGCCTGACCGTTGCGATCAACGCCCTGCAATCGGTTTCCAGCCCGCACCGCTTCCTGGGCATCAACCAGGAAGGTGGCGTGTCGATCGTTACCACCAAGGGCAATGCCTACGGTCACGTCGTACTGCGCGGCGGCAACGGTAAGCCGAACTACGATTCGGTCAGCGTAGCCCTGTGCGAACAAGCGCTGAACAAAGCGAAGATCAAGCCCAACATCATGGTCGATTGCAGCCACGCCAACTCCAACAAGGACCCGGCCCTGCAACCGCTGGTGATGGAAAACGTCGCCAACCAGATCCTCGAAGGCAATCAGTCGATCATCGGCCTGATGGTCGAAAGCCACCTGAATTGGGGTTGCCAGGCCATCCCGAAAGACCTCGCCGACCTGCAATACGGCGTGTCGATCACCGATGCCTGCATCGACTGGACTGCTACCGAAAACACCTTGCGCAGCATGCATGCCAAGCTCAAGGAAGTACTGCCAAAACGCCAACGCACCTGATTGGCGCTTGCCGCAGACAAAAAAACGCCGGGCTGAGCCCGGCGTTTTTTATGCAGCGATTTTCTCGAGGGTCACTGGCTCAGCTTGGCAGCATGGCGCTGGTGACGCTCCATGTAGCGCTCGACATAGGAGCACGAGGGAATGACGGTATAGCCCATTTCCTCGGCGTACTGCAGCGCCTGTTCGGTCAGGGCCGCGGCGATGCCGCGACCGCGCAATGCATTGGGCACAAATGTGCGATAGATATCCAGGGTCTGTTTCCCCAGATCCATATAGGTCAGGTAGGCACGATGACCGTCCACATTGGTCTCGAATTGATGACCAGCCTGGTCATGGTGGATGGACAACGCCTCGCTCATCACTACTCCTCGCGGGTCTGGAATTCTGACCCCTACCTTACCGATGTTTTTCCGGCGAAGGAACAACTACGCCACCCCGTGCCTGAATCGACACCGAGAAGAGCTACACCGATCTCGCGCAACCGAGCACGTACAAATAGTAGGCACCATTGGCAGAAATGCTCAAGGTTCGCTCGTCATCATGCTGGTTGGCAGGTGCTGCTGTGGATAACGCAGGAAACAGCTCGACCGAAAGGTCTTGCAGCGATCGGTAGCCTGAACATTGCCGGATGTTGAGACATAAGACGAGCGCCCCTCGTTAAAGTCACCTGAACATCGAGAAAGATATGAGGGACACTGCGCAATTTCCGAACAAAAGTGTAGACGAATGCATCTAGAAGGACTTTAGCCAAGACCGGAAAAAGAGCTTTGAGCCTGGGGAACTTTTCCTTGGCGGCTCGCTCATCTCGGGCCTTGCAGCTGGATATTTTTTATACAACGCAGTTAAAAGTTGCTCGAAAAAGAATCAACGCCTACAATTTTTTTTGCTTCTTGCTTCACGTCAGTTTACTTACGACAAGTAATGGGTAGTATGTACGCCGGCTATTTCCTCACTCGGAGGAGACAGCCACTTAATAGAAAGTCCTTGAAGGGGAACACGATGAACAACGTTCTGAAATTCTCTGCTCTGGCCCTGGCCGCAGTTCTGGCTACCGGTTGCAGCAGCGCATCGAAAGAAACCGAAGCACGTCTGACCGCTACTGAAGACGCAGCAGCTCGCTCCCAAGCTCGTGCAGACGAAGCTTACCGTAAAGCTGATGAAGCTCTGGCTGCTGCTCAAAAAGCACAACAGACTGCTGACGAAGCTAACGAGCGTGCTCTGCGCATGCTGGAAAAAGCTAGCCGCAAGTAATAGTCCTTCGGGATTATTATCAAGCCGACCCATTTTTTGGGTCGGCTTTTTTATTGCCTGCTGTTTCCTGCAGCCAATAAAAAACCCGCCGACGCGGCCTGCGTCGGCGGGTTTTTTTCAGGCATTACTGCAGCGGGTCGATCGGCGCACTCGTCACCATGGCCGCGGTAGTGTTCGGCACGCCGATTTCCACCGGCAGGCCATCTTCGGCAGCCACTACATCACGTACCACATCCCAGTTCATACGCAGGTTATTGGTGATGTCTTCACGCTTGAGCATCGCGTTGATCACCGCAGTGTGCTTGTCGACCACCGACGGGTTGCCCTTGTCATCCAGCGGCGTGTGCGCTTCCAGGTAGACCTTGCCGCCACTCACGCCAAACTTGTAGGAGTCGTTGATGATCCGCACCGACGTTCCAACCGGCACCATGCCTGCCATTTCCAGCACGTTATTGTTGAACATGCGGAAGCAGCCATGGCTGGTGCGCATGCCGATGCCGAACTTCTTGTTCGAGCCGTGGATCAGGTAGCCCGGAGTCCCCAGGGTGAACTTGAACGGCCCCAGCGGGTTGTCAGGGCCGGCCGGCACCACGTTGGGCAGCGGATCACCATCGGCGGCATGTTCGGCCTTGATCGATGCTGGAGGCGTCCAGGTAGGGTTCGGCGTCTTGGCGGTGATGCTGGTGTGGGCAATCGGCGAGCCCCAACCTTCACGACCGATACCCAGCGGGTAGGTGTACACCACGTTCCGGCCTTTCGGGAAGTAGTAGAGGCGGTACTCGGCCAGGTTGATCACAATACCTTCACGTGGTCCTGGTGGCAGGATGAAGCGGGTTGGAAGCACGATTTCAGTGCCGGCACCAGGCAACCATGGATCGACGCCAGGGTTAGCGGCCACCATTTCCGAATAACCCAGGTCGTAGGTCGTGCCCAGGTCGGCGAAGGTATCTTCGTACTTGGCCTTGATCACCTGTACCTGACCAACGATGTCTTCACCAGGCGGTGGCAGGGGTAGCTCCAATGCTGCGACGGGACCCGCTACACAGAGGGCGGCAAGTGTCAGGCAGCGGGTGACGGCGGGAAAGCGCGGCAACATCCGGAAAATCCTTTGCATGATCGACATAGGGTATAAGAACGCGATTGTACACCGCTGGCCGTTATTTCGGGGAGGTTGCGGGGGGTGTAGGCGATGCAAGGCATTTCGTGTCGCCTGCCATTCGACCTATTGTTTGTTAACGGAGTACATATCCATTCCTCCGGTAACGGCCACTTAGGGTTTCGCTTTTACAGCGAGTCACTTGGAAAAGCCCCAAGTAACCAAGGGCTCTTGCCCCTGGCGTTCGGTGCCTCGCTAATGCTCGGCATGCCCTCGCTCCGGTCCT